>CAZOYS010000150.1:0-1518 GCA_964584155.1 uncultured Lachnospiraceae bacterium | reverse complement strand
TTCTTTCAAACGGGCACGCCGGCCGGGCGGCCTTCCTCTTCAACCTCCTCGGCAACGGCCTGCTCTACATGGGAGGAGTGGCCGGCATCTGGGCCTGGACCCTTCTTCTGGAACACCACCTCTTCGGGGAAATCGGCCGCCGCTTTGTCCTGCTGGCGGGTGCCCCTTTTGTGGCCTGCCTGGTCCTCATCTTCGTCAATATCTTCTATCCGCTTGTTTTCAGCATTGATGAGAATAATATATATCACCGGGAAGGGGGACTCATTTTTATCACTGTCCTGGAGTGCCTGTATTTCTTCCACTCCCTGGCCCGCTACTACATGGCGAAGCGGCACGGCGGTCTTCTCAAGTTCTTTCCCGTGTGGAATTTCGTCATTCCGGTCTTTTTCGGCATTATCATGCAGATGAGCTTTTTCGGCACGTCCTACCTGCCGGCCTGCTGCGTCGTGGCGACGACAAGCGTGGCGGTCAGCTTCCAGAACGAGATGATTTACCGGGACAAGCTGACGGGCCTTTATAACCGCGCTTATCTCGACTATATCACGGCTAGGCTGAACCGGCAGGGATCGGCCCCGCTGACCGGCGTCATGCTGGATGTGAACGGCTTCAAGGGCATTAACGATACCTACGGCCACCTGACCGGAGATGAAGCCCTTGTCACCATCAGCCGTATTCTCGAGACCTCCGTCAAGGAATACGGGACGGCCATCCGCTATGCCGGCGACGAATTCATCCTCCTCATCAATTCGACGGACAATACGATAGCAAACGTCTGCTTCGACCGCATGAAGGAACAGTGCGAAGCGTTCAATGCGGCTTCGGAGACCTATCAACTTTCATTATCCTACGGATACGAGATTTTCCGCCCGGAGTACGAGACGCTTGATGACTTCATGAACCGGATAGACAGGAAGATGTACGAGGACAAGGAGCGCTACTACCGGCAGAGCGGAAAAGACCGCAGGGGATCCGGAAAGAGGGCTGAAGATGCCTGAATCGGACTGCGGCAGATGACGGATAAAGAAATCGACGGGTTTTACATTAGTCATATGAAAGAAGGAATAGAAGAATGGCAATAGAACGGAAAAAAGTCGGTATCATCGGAACAGGAAACGTCGGGGCTACGCTGGCATTCTACCTCGTTACGGAGCACCTCTGCGATGATCTCGTCCTTATAGACCGGAATGAAAAGAAGGCCGTGGCCGAAATGCTGGACCTGCAGCACTCCATGGGCTATTCCGGGAACAATATCGGGGTGACCATCGGGACTTATGCCGACTGCGGAGACCTGGACCTGATTGTTCTTGCCATTTCCGCCCCTTATACGCCTGGCATGGTCCGCATGGATATGGCGCAGAGCGCTGTGAAGATCGTGAAGGATATGGTGCCCGAAATCATGAAGACCGGATTCGACGGCATCTTTGTCGTGATCACGAACCCCGTGGACGTCGTATCCTACTGGGTACAGTATAGTGGTTCAGTTGTCAAGACAAAAACACTTGGCTTTTTTAATGAATC
>CAZOYS010000149.1:0-1548 GCA_964584155.1 uncultured Lachnospiraceae bacterium | reverse complement strand
CTGCATAGAATCAGTTCTGCGCAAACTCGGACAGCTTGAGGCCGGGATTCCGCTCTTCGGTCATGCGGATAGACCACTCGTTGGCCCAGAGGAGCAGCGGCCGGTCTTTCAAGTCCTTGACCTTCTTCATGTCCGAGGTCCCGGAAAGAGCGTCCATGTCAATTTCCTCATTCTCCACCCAGCGAATGTACTCGTAGGGCAGATTCTCGAGAATAATATCGACATTGTACTCATGCTCGAGCCTGTACTTCAGCACGTCGAACTGGAGGACGCCGACAACGCCGACGATAATTTCCTCCATGCCGGTATTGTACTCCTGAAAAATCTGGATGGCTCCCTCCTGGGCAATCTGGTTGATTCCCTTGATGAACTGCTTCCGCTTCATCGTATCCACCTGGCGGACTCTGGCGAAATGCTCAGGGGCAAAGGTCGGAATGCCTTCGAACTTGAAGTGGTCTTTGGCATTCGTCAGGGTGTCGCCAATCGAGTAGATGCCCGGGTCGAAGAGGCCGATGATGTCACCGGCAAACGCCTCCTCCACAATCTTCCGCTCCTCGGCCATCATGGCCTGGGGCTGGGTCAGGCGGACATCCTTGCCGCCCTGTACGTGGTAGACGGACATGCCGGATTCGAACTTCCCGGACACAATCCGAAGGAAGGCAATCCGGTCCCGGTGGGCCTTGTTCATATTGGCCTGGATTTTGAAGATGAAGCCGGAGAAGTCCGGGCTTGTGGGCTCAATGATTCCCGCATCCGATTTTCTCGCCAGCGGCGGCGTCGTCATCTTCAGAAAATAATGCAAAAACGTCTCGACTCCGAAATTTAAAAGCGCCGACCCGAAAAAGACGGGAGAGAGTTTCCCGGCGCTGACCGCCTCCTGGTCGAACTCCGCTCCGGCCCCGTCAAGAAGCTCCAATTGATTTTTCAGTTCTTCCTTCTCGTCCTCGTCGACATACTTCGAAAGCTCCGGGTCGTCGATGTCGAGGTCGAGCTCGGTGCCTTCCTTGGTTCCCTTCTGGGTGTCGGAGAAGATCTCGACCTTCTTCGTATTCCGGTCGTAGATGCCCCGGAAGCCCTTGCCGGAGCCGATGGGAACCGACACCGGACAGCAGGCTATGCCGAGATTGGACTCAATATCGTCGAGGAGCTCGAAGGTGTCTTTCGCGTCCCGGTCCATCTTGTTGATGAAGGTGAAGACCGGGATGCCCCGCATGGAAACGACCTTGAAAAGCTTCTTGGTCTGAGCCTCGACGCCCTTACTTGCATCGATAACCATGACGGCGGAATCGGCCGCCATCAGGGTCCGGTAGGTGTCCTCCGAGAAGTCCTGGTGGCCCGGGGTATCGAGGATATTGATGCAGTAGTCGTCGTATTCGAACTGGAGGACGGAGGAGGTGACGGAAATACCACGCTCCTTCTCGATTTCCATCCAGTCACTTACCGCGTGCCTGGCCGTGGCCTTGCCCTTGACCGAACCTGCCGTATTGATCTGCCCCCCGTAGAGAAGGAACTTCTCGGTCAGGGTCGTCTTTCCGGCATCGGGGTGGG
>CAZOYS010000148.1:0-1571 GCA_964584155.1 uncultured Lachnospiraceae bacterium | reverse complement strand
GACAAGTGCGCATACGCTCAGGAGCTTGACTCTACCGGCGGTGTTCTGGCAAAGGTTGCCGCAACTCCCGGTTCCATCGGTTACATTTCCCTTGACGCTCTTGACGACACCGTAAACGGTGTTTCCCTGAACGACGCAGAACCCACGGAGGAGAATATCCTGGCTGGTACCTATGCCCTGCAGAGACCTTTCGTAATGGCTACCAAGGGTGAGATTTCCGAGCAGAACGACCTCGTAAAGACATGGTTCGATTATGTAAAATCCGACGAGGGCAAGGAAATCATCAAGGGCGCAGGCCTCATCGTTCCCCAGAGCTGAAAGAGCCCCGCGTCTCTTAGAAAAGACTGATTGAAACAAAAAGGTTCCGGGGCGGGAAACCGCTTCGGAACTATTGCTGTACGGAGGAACCTGTTTTGTACTGGCAGAAAACGAAAGAAACTTTTGCGAAGACAATCTTCCTGATCTGCGGTCTGCTTGCCATCGTCGCGGTCCTTGTCATCACGGCCTACATGACTGCGAAGGGCATTCCGGCCATATCCCAGGTCGGTTTCGCGGACCTCATATTCGGCACTGTGTGGAAGCCCACTGCGGAGAATCCAAGCTACGGCATCTTTTACATTATTCTCTCCTCTATCGTAGCAACGTTCGGTGCGGTCCTCATAGGTGTGCCCATAGCCCTGCTGACAGCCGTCTTCCTGACGGACTACACGAGCGGGAACAAAAACACGCGGATGATCTCAAAGATCCTCCAGTCCGCTGTCGAGCTTCTGGCAGCGATTCCGTCCGTTATCTACGGCCTCATCGGCATGATGGTCCTAAACCCCATCATGTACGACCTGGAGAAGAAGATCTATGCCAATAGTCCCGACCACCAGTTCACGGGCGGGGCGAACCTTTTGTCCGCCATCATCGTTCTGGCGGTCATGATCCTGCCGACGGTCATCAATGTCAGCGTTTCTTCGATAAAAGCAGTTCCGGACCACATGCGGGCCGCTTCCCTGGCTCTCGGTGCGACGAAGCTGCAGACCATATTCAAAGTCGTCATTCCGGCAGCGAAGTCCGGCATCATGACCGGGGTGGTTCTCGGCATCGGCCGGGCCCTCGGCGAGGCCATGGCTATAAACATGGTGGCCGGAGGAACGGTTAACCCTCCTTTCCCGTTCAACTCCGTCCGGACCCTGACGACCCAGCTTGTATCGGAGATGAGCTATGCCTCCGGCCTTCACCGGCAGGTGCTCTTCACCGTAGGTCTTGTACTGTATATCTTCATCGTCATCATCAATCTCATTCTGATGAGAATCAAGAAGAAAGGACTCGAGAATGGCTAAAAAGCGCATAAGGCCCGGAGAGCTTCTTCTTCACCTTCTCATCCTGGTCTGCAGCATCTTTTCCGTGGTACTGCTCGTAACCATCATAGTATTCGTATTTGTGAAGGGCCTCCATGTCGTCAACTGGGAGTTCCTGACCACCGTCACGTCGGCGAGAAAAGGCACGGTCGGCATCGCGGGGAATATCGTAAATACCCTGATTGTCATTATTCTGACCCTGCTGATCGTGACGCCCTTAGGCAT
>CAZOYS010000147.1:0-1579 GCA_964584155.1 uncultured Lachnospiraceae bacterium | reverse complement strand
CCTTCCAGGCCTTGGTCACCAGCTCATTCATGCGCTGCCTCAGAACCTCCCGGTCGAAGGGGCCCGTCACAATGCCCGCAAAAAGGCCGTTTCTGAGATAATAGGGCTCGACTGTATACTCATGTTCCGAGCGACCTTCCTTTATATGGGATTCAATTGTAGCAAATATCTGCCGGATGACCTTGCGGTAGGTAGCCGTCCCCACCATGGAACGGATGGCCTCGCTGTCGGAAAGGCGGCCGAAGACGACCATGGTCTTGTAGCCGCTGTAGACATTATTGTTGACGTCCTCGATAAAGCTCTCGTAGGACCGGGCCCCCGTGTCGGCATCGTAGGTCTGGTCCGGGCGGAAGACGAAGAAGGCGAGCACCAGCACGGCCATGGACATCGTAAACATCTGTACGAGATAGGCCGGAAGAAGAGCCTCAATGATAAGGCCGACGCCAACGATCGGATAGCATACAATCAAAGCCGCAGCCTTCTCTTTCGTCAGACGCCGGCGACAGGAAATGAGAACGAGTATCGTAAATATGAGATAGAAGAAGGCGATGACATAAAGCACGGTCATCAGGGGGCCGCGCCAGTAGCCGATTTCCGTATCCCCGTCCTTCATATAGCAGAAGACTTTTTCGTTTGCAGGATTTGAAAAGAGAACAATCAGGTAAAGAAATGCCGGCAGATAAAAGGCCGCCATAAAAGCCCTGCTTTTCCGCATCCGCGCCCAGACGCCTGTCATATGGCCTACCATAGCGATGAGAAGCATGGGAGTCAGAATGCGCAGCACATGAAAAATATAGGTGCAGAAAGCCCGAAATCCCGGTTCCGAAGCAAAGGCTCCCAGCGCCGAAAGCGGGGCGGAACGCAGGATGTCCATGACGGTCGTCAGCAGGGCGATGAGGGTGACGAAGAAATAATAGCGGTTCGTCCGTCCCTTGTACATGCCGTGAATCAGGATAAAGGCAAGTATGACAAGAAGTATGAAAATCGCGCTGTAGTCAAAATAAAAAATCCGGTTCAAAAGAAACCTCCAATAAGCATCCGCCACATGTCCGTCTGACGCGGACATTATCCTGAATATTATATTTCTAAAATTCAAAACCGTAAAGCACCACATGCTGATGAATATTGGTCTCCGTCCACAAAATATACGGATTGCGTATCCTGCCTCCGGTTGACTTTGTATCTCCTATCTTCTAAAATACGGAAGGTTTGGTGTGAATACGGAGCGGGCATTTCCCCGCTTCCCGGTACGTTTTTCTATTTTCGGAGGTCATATTTATGAAGAACAATATCGAAGCGCTTGGCGACATGGACATGACAAATGTCGTCATCTTCGAGCATCCCCTGATCCAGCACAAAATCACCCGTCTCCGGGACAAATCCACCGGCACAAACGAATTCCGGACTCTTGTTTCAGAAATTGCCATGCTCGAAGGCTACGAAGCCCTTCGCGACCTGCCCACCGAGGAAATCCCCGTTGAAACGCCTATCGAAAACACCATGAGCTCTGTCATCACCGGCAAAAAGATGGCCATCGTGCCCGTCCTCCGCGCAGGTCTCGGCATGGTCGACGGCATCC
>CAZOYS010000146.1:0-1581 GCA_964584155.1 uncultured Lachnospiraceae bacterium | reverse complement strand
ACGAGGAATATGTCCTCGCGGCCCGGACCATCGGTACTTCAAACGGAAAGATTCTTCGGAAGCACATTATCCCGAACTGCCTGTCCGTCATCATCATCACGACGGCCCTGCAGGTGCCTTCGGCCATCTTCACGGAGTCTTACCTCTCCTTCTTAGGCCTCGGCGTTTCCGCTCCCATGACCTCGCTCGGTTCCCTCGCAAATGAGGCCCGGAGCGCCATGCAGTCCTATCCCCACCGCCTGGTCATTCCGGCGGTCATCATCGTCCTGATCGTCCTGGCCCTGAACCTGATCGGCGACGGCATGCGGGATGCCTTCGATTCGAAGCTGAATTAAGATTGACAGTAGCGGCCCGGGTTTTGTTAAACGGCCGTGACGAAAATACATGAAACATCAATTTCTCAGGAGTTCATCCAATGAGTGAAGATAAGAAAAACGTAGACGCTACATTGTCCACAGAGGGCGAGCCCACGACGCTGGATTCCGGTGTATCTTCTGATACCATACTTTCCGTCCAGGACCTGCACACCTGCTTCCATACGGACAGCGGCACGGTCAATGCGGTAAACGGCATCTCCTTCAACCTCGACCGGGGCAAGACTCTCGGCATTGTAGGCGAGTCCGGTTCCGGAAAGTCCGTTACGGCCTATTCCATCATGCAGATCCTGGCTGAAAACGGCTGGGTCAAGTCCGGAAAGATCCTTTACAAGGGGGAGAACATCCTCGAGTGGCCGGAAGGCAAGATGCAGAAGTTCCGCGGGGAGAAGATTTCCATCATCTTCCAGGATCCCATGACGTCCCTGAATCCGGTCTTCACGGTCGGCTACCAGCTCGAAGAGGCCATCCGCCTGCATACAAATAAGACAAAAGAAGAAGCTAAGGCCCGGGCTGTAGAGATGCTGACCCTCGTCGGCGTCAACGAACCCGAATCCCGGATCAAGCAGTATCCCCATGAGCTGTCCGGAGGTATGCGCCAGCGTGTCATGATCGCCATGGCCCTCTGCTGCGAGCCCGATATCCTCATTGCCGATGAGCCCACGACGGCGCTCGACGTGACGATTCAGGCCCAGATTCTCGAACTCATGCAGGACCTGCAGAAGAAGATGGGCATGTCCATCATCATGGTTACCCACGACCTGGGCGTCATCGCCTCCATGTGCGACGAGATCCTCGTCATGTACGGCGGCCGGGTCTGCGAGCGGGGCACGGCGGACGCGATTTTCTATCACCCCGCCCACGAATACACGAAGGGCCTTCTCCGCTCCATCCCGAGAGCCGAGAATATGAACGAAAAGCTTGTTCCCATTGGCGGAACTCCCATCAACCTTCTCAATATGCCGAAGGGCTGTGCTTTCTGCCCCCGCTGCGAGAACGCTCTGAATATCTGCCTCGAGAAGCTGCCCGATGAGTACCGGGTCGGCCCCGACCATCTCGCAGCCTGCTGGATGAATATTAAAGACTATTACGAACATCAGGGCGAGACTGCTGCAGAGTGAGACAGCAGGAAGAATTCGAGCTTTATATTAGTCACAATCATTCATGTTTTTAGGTATATGGCTTACGGATATCCATTAAATCCATT
>CAZOYS010000145.1:0-1592 GCA_964584155.1 uncultured Lachnospiraceae bacterium | reverse complement strand
AAGCCGATGACAGAGAGGGCAATCACTCTCTTGATAAACCGCCTTGAACAACTTGCTCCGGGAGACAACAAGAAGAAAATCGAGTTGCTGAACATAGCGATTCTTCACGGATGGCAGAGCGTGTACATACCGAGAGACAGAGACATACCGGGGAAGCAGTCAAGCGGAAGCGGATATATTGACGCAATCAATCACCGGATGGATTCGCTGAAAGAATGGGCGGCAGATAACGGGATTAACACGGACGATACCGAAGAAGGGAGCATGTTTTGACGAAAGAGGAATTTTTGAAAATCGCCGGGGTGCTGAAGGCGAACTACACGGACCCGAAGTTTTTGCCGGACAGATTCGCTTATGATGTGTGGTTTAGCTCGCTGAAAGACCTGAGCGCGGCAGAATGTCAGGCATCAGTGCTGAAGTGGATTAACACCAACCGGAACACACCGACAATCGCGGATATACGGCAGAACGCCGCAGAGATCAAAAAGCCCGAAGAGGAGAGCCTTACACCGGGCGAAGCGTGGAGCCTTGTTGATAAAACGATGCGGGGCATGAGGTGGGATAAGGTGCAGGAAACCTTTGAAAGCCTTCCGAAACCTTGCCGAATGGCTATCGGCAGTAAAGAGAGACTGCGAGAAATGGCATCGGAACCGGACGCCGCAGCGCAATTATCGGACCGCGCAAGGTTTATGAGCAACTACAAATTAGCGCAGGAGCACATACAGACGGAAGCACAGATACCGCCTCAGACGCAGAGGCTGATTGATGAAATCCGGAGACGAAGCAAAGAGATCGCGGAAGGGAGTCCAAATAAGGCCGCGATAGCCAGGGGAGCACAGGGATGGGACAAATAAAGGCAGTAATGAAAATCCCGCCGGACAGGCTTCCGGACCATGGGAAGGCAGTGCATGTAAGGCACATCTATGATGATGAGCTGCATTATCTGGAAATCAAGGGCGCTGATAAAGCCATGGTCCGCAGGAAAGAAAAGAAGGTCCCGCCATCAAGGAGAAGAAAAGAACATCCGCGATCTGTGGAGTGGACAGAAGCAGAAACCGAAAAGCTGATCCGCATCTACGAAGCTGATTTGCCGCTGAAAGATATCTGCGCGGAGATGGGGCGGTCGAAAAACAGTGTACAGAAGAAGCTACGGCGGCTGCATGAATCTGGGAGAGTGGCAAAACTCAGGCCGGTGGGAAAGCCGGGGAAGAAGGGACATGAAAGCAGTGAAGAAACTTGTTGATGTTGCCGGCGCGTTATCACTGATCGGGATGGTGCTAATAGCAGTCATCACGACACGGTTTTTGTGCATGGGCAGAAAGGAGAACCGATGAATGATTTAATCAGCAGACAGGATGCAATAGATGCCATTCGTGGAGAAATCGAAGTCAATGGATATTCGCATGTCGCGGATGTTCTGGAGCAAATGCCATCCGCACAGCCTGAACGCACTTGTGTTAATTGTGGCAGGACAGTAAATAACGGTGGATGGTATGCAGACGGGAGAACAAGATGCCCGATAGAAGAACATTATGCGTTGCCGAAAGATGGGTACTGCCATTTGTGGGAGAAACGGAACATTACGGATGACG
>CAZOYS010000144.1:0-1613 GCA_964584155.1 uncultured Lachnospiraceae bacterium | reverse complement strand
ATTCTCCCCCAGGCGCTTGATGAAAATATTGATCGAAGCATCCGGGTCCGTCTCGCTGAGCGAAGCCTCCATACACTCCGTCAGCATCTGCAGCCGTTCCCGGTAGTCCAGTTCCGTTTCCATGCGCACCTCCCCTTGCGGCCCGTCTCCCACAGGTCCGCCTGAAGCTCACAGAAATTGAGCAAGAAATTTTTGGATATCATCCCTATTTTACCCTTGCTCGAGAGACAAGGCAAGGGAGGAGGCCGAAAAAAGCCCGGCCGGGATGGTCGGGCTTTATATTAGTCATGAGAATAATATAGGGCGCCGGCTATGCGGCCTGCCTTCCGTCATGAGAATAATGTAAAACAACTATTTTTGCCTGTGATTGAAAATTTCGCAGTGCGCCTACTTCGTGCCGTACTTGAGGTACTTCCAGACATCGATGGAAGCAAGGGGGTGGCCCGTGAAGTCGAAAAAGGCCTGGTTGTCCCAGGAGGAGCCGCCGTAGTACTTGCCGGCGTCGTCGGGATCATATGACCCGGCGTAGCTAGACGCCCAGCCGGAGCCGTACTTTTCCCAGATGGGCTCGTTCGCTGCCTTATCGGACCCGACCGGAATCCAGGCCCCTTCCCAGTAGAAGACGCCTTTTGCTCCCGCACCGACAGCTGCCGCCACGACATCGCGGATGCAGTCCGCCTGCCCCTGAACTGTCACAGGGTAGGCGTCGAGGGCCTGCTCCTCCCCAAAGGAATTTGCCGTTCCGTCCCCGTCATCCAGGGTATAGGCATAGGAGGTCTCAACAACTATGGCGTCCTTATCAAATTTCTCCCGGATTTTTTCCACGCAGCGCGTCATATTTTCCATAGGACCGTCCCAGAAAGGATAGTAGGAAAGCCCGACGGTGTCGAAGTCCACGCCGCCGTCGATCAAGAGCTTCAAAAGCCGCGTCATACGTACCCAGTGCTGGGTCTGGGCATAGTGGACGACGATATTTATGTCTTTTTTATACGTCTCCGATGTTTCGCGGACCGCCCGGCTGCCGGATTTCAAAAGGGTGATGACATCTTCAAGGGAAGACTCCCCCGCCATTCCGTTGTTGATCTCGTTCCCGATCTGGACCATCCCAACGTCGACGCCCTCGTCCAGAAGCTTCTTTAAAGACTCCTTCGTGAAATCATAGAGAGCTGCCGACTTCTGGTCCACGTCCATGTCCGCCCAGGCCTTGGGAGCGAACTGCTTATTGGGGTCTGCCCAGAAATCCGAATAATGGAAATCGATGCAGACCTTCATTCCGTACTTCGTGGCCCGCTCGCCCAGGGCGACCGCGGTATCGATGTCGCAGTTTCCGCCCCCGTAACCGTTTCCGTCCTTGTCATAGGGGTCGTTCCAGACCCGGAGCCTTACATAGTTCACGCCGGCTTCTGCAAAGGTCCTCATTACGTCCTGCTCCTCGCCTTCATTATTATAATATTTGACCCCGCTCTTCTCCTCGGAAAGGACGCTGGATAGGTCCATGCCCCGGATGAAGTCGTCTGAGATTCCGTCCACGGCCTTCACCGTAATCTCCGCCTCCTCCGGCCCCGTGGGCATCTCAGCCCTGAAGTCGCTCTTGATTGTCTTCGTGCAGCCGC
>CAZOYS010000143.1:0-1636 GCA_964584155.1 uncultured Lachnospiraceae bacterium | reverse complement strand
ATAATCTGCTATTTATGCTATCGGACAAGGGACAGAGATTCTTGAGGGCTGGCGGTATTTGCCCGGATCCGCCGCGTGAGCGACTTGCTTTTCTGATTTGAACTTTCAGGGATGACGGCGATGGGCGGTATTTGCCCCACCAAGGCAACACAGGCACCGCGCAGGCGGCAGCAGACGTAGCGATGCGGGCAGGTGACAAAAAGGCCGGGCGACGCGTTCGTTCGCGCCGCCCGGCTCAGTAACCAATGGCGAAAATATTATTCTCAATATTCACCGGCCCGGTATCTCTTGAGGAGATTGTTGATTCTCTCCGAAGGATCGAGGAGGGATGAAAGACTGCAGTCGTGGTTCAATGTGTCGATGATATATGCGATGTACTTGCTCATATCGCAGGAGATGTACCACTCACGGTCCAGGAGCTCCGGTGTCTGGTAGACAAGGTTCGTTGTGACAACCTTGTAGATGACCCCGTCCTCAACGGCCTGATCGAAGGCCTCAAGGCCGTTCGTGAAGAGGCCGAAGGTGGAAACGGCGAAGATGCGGTTCGCCTTCCGCTTCTTCAATTGTCTCGCCACATCGATCATGGACTCGCCGGAGGAAATCATGTCGTCGATGATGATGACATCCTTGCCTTCCACGGAGTCGCCTAAGAATTCGTGGGCCACGATGGGGTTCCTGCCGTCAACGACGCGGGAGTAGTCCCGGCGCTTATAGAACATGCCGACGTCGACGCCGAGGACGTTTGCCATATAGACGGCCCGGTCCATGGCTCCCTCATCGGGGGAGATGATCATGAGGTGATCGTTGTCGATCTCAAGGTCCTTGACCTTCTTGCAGATATTCTTGATGAACTGGTAAGCGGGGCGGATGGACTCGAAGCCATGCAGGGGGATGGAGTTCATGACCCGGGGATCATGGGCATCAAAAGTAATAATATTGTCCACGCCCATGGAGACAAGCTCCTGCAATGCCACGGCGCAGTCAAGGGACTCACGGGAGGCCCGCTTGTGCTGGCGGGATTCATAGAGGAAAGGGATGATGACATTGACCCGGTGGGCCTTGCCGCCGATAGCTGCAATGGTCCGCTTCAGGTCAGCGTAGTGGTCGTCGGGAGACATGTGGTTCGTCTGCCCGCACATGGAATAGGTAAGGGAATAGTTCATGACATCGACGAGGATATAGATGTCAAGACCCCGGATGGAGTCGGAAATCGTGGCCTTGGCCTCGCCGGAGCCGAAGCGGGGGCACTTGGCGTTGATGATGTAGCTGTCCTTCGCGTAATCCAGCTTCTCAACGGTGTCGAGATGGTCAATCGGCCGCTCCGCCCGCCACTCGAGCAGGAACTTGTCGACCTTCTGTCCGATTCCCTCAATGCTCTTCAGGGGAATGAGCCCCAGGGGTGCGACCGGCTTTCTGGTCAGTATTTCTTCGTTTCCGATGCTGCCTGCCATTTCTTTCCTCCGCATGTATTCTTATGACTAATGTAGTTCGCCGGCGCGGAAACTGATTTCCGCGTATGGCGCATATCGGCGGCTCTTTCTGCCCTGAAAAGCACTGCAGTCCGGCCGCTGTCCTGCTTCCTTCAGGACTTATGTAAAAAGTCCGTAAACAAAGCCGCAAATATTATAACAATTCG
>CAZOYS010000142.1:0-1712 GCA_964584155.1 uncultured Lachnospiraceae bacterium | reverse complement strand
GGGATTCAGTTCTCCCGCTCCAGCGGATTGCAGGCGATGTAGATGACGACTTCCGTGGCCTTCTGCATGCCTTCGAGCGTGATGTGTTCGAAGGGGCCGTGGAAGGCGTAGCCGCCCGTGCCGAGGTTGGGGCAGGGGAGGCCTTTGTAGGTGAGCTGGGCACCATCGGTGCCCCCGCGAACCGGATCGGAGACGGGCTCCATGCCGCAGAGGGTTACGGCGTTCTTCGCAAGGGCGATGATCTTCGGGTGCTGCTCCATGACGGGATACATGTTCTTGTATGTATCCGAGATTTCAAGGGTGAAGGTCCCTGTGGGGTACTTGGTGCGGAGCTCCTCTATTCGTCGCTCGAGCAGGGCTTTCTTGTCTGCAAACTTCCCGGCGTCGTGGTCCCGGATCAGGAAGGAGCATTCGGCGTGGTTGACGTCGCCTTTGATTTCTTCGAGGTGGAAAAAGCCTTCCCGGCCTTCAGTTTCCGCGGGTGTCATATTGCGGGGAAGGTCGGCGGCAAAGGTGGCGGCAAGAAGGGCCGCATTTACCATGATGCCTTTGGCACTGCCGGTATGGACATTGACCCCGTCCATAGTGACTTTGGCGGATGCCGCATTGAAGTTTTCATAGGAAATTTCGCCCTCGGCGCCGCCGTCCACCGTGTAGGCGTAGTCCGCCCCGAAGCCCTCGACATCGAAACGCTCCGGTCCCCGGCCGACTTCCTCGTCCGGCGTGAAGGCGATGCGAATCTTGCCGTGGCTGATTTCCGGGTGCCGGAGGAGGTAGGAAACCGCTGTCATGATTTCCGTAACGCCGGCCTTGTCATCCGCCCCGAGGAGGGTCGTGCCGTCCGAGGTAATCAGGGTCCGGCCTTTAAGCGTTGTGAGGTCCGAGAACTCCTTCGGGGAAAGGACAGCGCCGGAGCCCTTGAGGGTGACATCGCCTCCGTCGTAGTTTTCTATTATCTGCGGCTTTACATTCTCCCCGGAAAAGCTGGGGGCCGTGTCGAGATGGGCGATGAAGCCGGTCGTCTGCCGGTCCTCCATGTCGGGAGTGGCCGGGAGGGTGCCGTAGACGTAGCAGTGGTGGCTGACCTCGGCGTCCTCGATGCCCATGGCCTTCAGCTCGTCGCAGAGGTGGCGGGCCAGGTTGAACTGGCGGGCCGTGGACGGAATCTTCTCCACCCCGTCTTCACTCGTCGTATAGAAGGAAACGTAGTCCGTGAAACGTTCCTGCAGCTCTTTTCGCAAATCTTCCATGAATTTCGTCCTCTCTTTTCGGAAATTACTGAAGCATTATGAGAATAATATTGGTATAATAGTTAGGAACTGACCGGTTATTATCTGCGCAACAAGAAGACCGGTCGGATTCATAAGCTTTTCTACTATAGCACAATCGGGGAGGACATTTCATCTTGATTCTGAAACTGGTATTTTCCCTTTTGCTTGGTTACGCGTGCGGCAATATCCTGACGGCGGAAATCGTCGCCCGGAAGGTGTCCGGCAAATCCGTCTTTGACCTGGGCTCCGGCAACCCGGGCATGGCTAATGTAATGACCGAGCTTGGCTTCGGCCCCGGGGCAGCGACTCTGGCCGGGGACCTTGCGAAGACTGTAGTGCCGTGCCTAATTGCGCGTTTTTTCATTATTCCTGAAATGGGAATGGCCGGGGCAGCATTTGCCGGTCTTGGCGCCGTTCTCGGTCACAATTTCCCCGTCTGGC
>CAZOYS010000141.1:0-1719 GCA_964584155.1 uncultured Lachnospiraceae bacterium | reverse complement strand
CCGGGGCCTCATCTCTTTTTTTATTTCCTGCTAAAGGGGATAGAATTTTCGAAATACCGGCGAAAGGGGGTGCCAATATTTCAAGGGGGATTGCAGACCTCTCTTTTGATCTGCACCTATACTATAGAAAAGCGGAGCCGCAGAATTATGTCACGGTTATGTGAAATTGTGTGACTGTCAAAAGCCGCGAATTAATGCCCGAATTTCACGTTCCTATGCTAGAATCGTTAATAGAAATCAGGGAAGGGGGAATCCAGTTGAGTAAAGAAGATGTTATCCGTGTGGACGGCGTCGTTGACGATATTTCTTCCAATATCTTCAATGTCACACTGACCAACGGGCAGACCATCCGCGCATCACTGGCCGGAAAGCTGAGAATTCATCACATCCGCATTCTGCCAGGCGACAAGGTCACGGTCGAACTGTCACCATATGATCTGACCAACGGCAGAATCGTTTATAGAAATAAGTGACATACCAGCGGCGCAAGCCGCCTTTTCTATAGATTTCCAAAATCATTTTCCTTGCACAGGCAAAAATCCTGTGCTTAAATGCACGCATAGAGACGAAAACTATGACAACAACTTTCTACGCTGCCATCTGCCGTACATGTAAGAACACCGCGTCCGGTGCTTCTTTTCCTGTGCAGTGTCAATGATCAGACGTAAGTCTCTTGACGAAAGAAAAAACAGGAATATCGAGTGCCGGGCTGTACACGCCCGGCTTTTTTATAGGAAAATAGAAAAAGGAGAAAACACTATGAAGATCTACAATTCCATCCAGGAGCTGACCGGCCACACGCCGCTCGTTGAGCTCACCCATCTTGAAAAGGACCTTGGCCTCAAGGCCCGCCTCGTCGTCAAAGTTGAGGGAATGAACCCTGCCGGCAGCGTCAAGGACCGCGTCGCCCGCCGCATGGTTGAAGATGCCGAAGAAGCAGGCATCCTCAAGCCCGGTTCCACCATTATCGAGCCGACCTCCGGCAACACAGGCATCGGCCTCTCCATGGTCGCTGCCGCCAAGGGCTATCACATCATCATCGTCATGCCGTCCACCATGTCCCCGGAACGCGTCAAGCTCATGAAAGCATATGGCGCCGAGGTCATTCTTTCCGATGGCGCACTCGGCATGAAGGGAGCGATCGCCAAGGCCAACGAACTCCATGAGGCGACACCGAACTCCTGGATCCCGAGCCAGTTCACCAACCCTTCCAACTGGAAGGCACACTACGCAACGACCGGCCCCGAAATCTGGGAAGATACCGAAGGCAAAGTGGATATGTTTGTTTCCGGAATCGGAACCGGCGGAACCATTACCGGAACCGGCAAATACCTCAAGGAACACAACCCGGCCATTGAAGTCATCGCCGTCGAACCTGCGACTTCCGCAGTCCTCTCCGGCAAGCCTGCGGGCAAGCATATGATCCAGGGCATTGGTGCAGGCTTCATTCCGGAAGTTCTCGACACATCCATTTACAACCGCATCATCACGGTTGAAAACGATGCGGCATTTGAATACGGACAGATGCTCGGAAAGAAGGAAGGCATCCTGGCCGGCATCTCCTCAGGCGCCGCACTCTGGGCAGGAGTCCAGGAGGCAAAGAAAGAAGAAAATGCGGGTAAGCTCATCGTCGTCCTCCTTCCGGATTCGGGCGACCGTTACCTTTCCACCCGTCTGTTCCAGGAGTAATACGTGGACTATAACAGCCTTTACAACGAA
>CAZOYS010000140.1:0-1730 GCA_964584155.1 uncultured Lachnospiraceae bacterium | reverse complement strand
CCTCATCGGAAATATTATTCTGACCCTGTTCAGCATCGTGTTCTACGCGGCGGCCGGCGTCCGGGATGTTCTCATCCTCCTGATTTTTGTCTGCGTCGCCTACTGCCTGGGGCTATTGGTCGCCTGGACACGGAAGAAAGAAGCCGCCAGAGTCGGCGACATAAGCACTGAAACGGGAGTTTCCGAAGAGACAGCGGCAAAGCTTTCCGGACACAGCGCTTCCGGAAAGACAGCAGCAAAAAAAATTCGCTGGTCCCCGCTCGTACTGGCGGTCTCGATTGCGGCCGTCCTCTATGTCCTCGTCTACTGCAAGTACCGGCCCTTCCTCTGGCAGATCGGCATACACCTGGGTGGGGCGGCGGAAACGAAGTCCCTCCTCGGGGTTTCCTTCATCGTATTTTCGGCCATCTCCTACCTCATCGATATCTACCGGGGAGATGCCACGCCCGGCAGCCCGTTTGACGCGGCGTTTTACATTACTTTCTTTCCGAAGGTAGTGTCCGGCCCCATCGTGCAGTGGAAACACTTCCAGCCGCAGATTCAGACCCGGTCCATGGATACAGACCGCTTTGTGGCCGGCATCAACCGCATCGTCATCGGCCTTGCGAAGAAGGTCATCCTGGCCGATACCTTCGGGACCTACATCGGAAAAATCGCCGGCCAGACAGCCATCGACGCCCCTTCGGCCTGGCTCTGCTGGCTCCTCTACGCCCTGGAAATCTACTACGACTTCGCCGGCTACTCGGACATTGCCATCGGCACGGCAAGGCTCTTCGGCTTCGACTTCAAGGACAACTTCAACTTTCCCTACCGTTCCCTGTCCGTCTCCGAGTTCTGGCGCCGCTGGCACATCTCGCTCGGCACCTGGTTCAAGGAGTACATCTACTTTCCCCTGGGCGGCAACCGCAAGGGCAAAGGCCGGACCCTCTTCAATCTCGGCGTCGTCTTCGCCCTGACCGGCATCTGGCACGGGGCCGGCTGGGCCTACATTCTCTGGGGGGCCATCCACGGCTTCTTCGTTATCATCGAGCGCGTCCTCCGGGACACGAAGTTCTATAAAGCCATCCCCGCCTGGTTCAAGTGGCTCTTCACATTCCTCGTGACCGCCAGCGCCTGGGAGCTCTTCCGCTTCGGTTCGGTCACTGAAGCCGGCCGCTGGTTCGCCCTGATGTTCGGCGCCATCCCCTATACGGCCATCACCTACACCTGGCAGTATTACTTCGACGCCCGCATCATCACCCTGGTCATCATCGCCTTCCTAGGTGCGACCCTGCTCGGGGACCGGCGGATTTTCAGCTTCTATGAGAATAATATTAAAAAAACAGGTTTCTACATCCTGCAGGAAGTCCTGATCATCGGTCTTTTCGTCCTGTCCATGATCTTCATCGTGAACTCGACCTACAGCCCCTTCATCTACTTCCAGTTCTAAGGAAAAAACATGCAGCACAGACGCATTAATATTATTGTTATACTGATATTCGTTCTTCTGATCGTCGTGCCCCTTCTTTGCACGAACACGAAAAAGGGCTACATCTCCGACTTCGACAACCGGGCCCTGGCCGAAGATCCCTTCACGGTCAAGAAGCAGGGAGGCGGCTTTTCCGGAGCAGCCGAGGACTACCTCATGGACCGCATCGGCTTCCGCCGGGCTATGATCGACGCCTACGTGACCATCAACGACAAGGTCTGGGGCATCCTGGCCCACCCCATGTACATGTACGGGCAGGACA
>CAZOYS010000139.1:0-1744 GCA_964584155.1 uncultured Lachnospiraceae bacterium | reverse complement strand
GGATTTCCCGGCCGGACATGCGCTCGTGCAGAATCAGGGCCCCGCTGATGGCGGAAAAAACGGACTCCAGCGACATGAGGATGGAGGCCAGGGCCGGATTGACCCGGGACTGGCCGAGAATCTGGAATGTGTAGCCGACGCCGCTGGAAAGAATGCCGGCGTAGAGAATGGGCAGCCAGCCGTCCAGAAGGACGGAGAGAGACGGTTTCTCAAAGAGAAACATGCAGACGAAGCAGATGACCGTGATGGTCAGAAACTGTATGAAGGAAAGCCGCACTCCGTCCACAAGACCCGCATAGTGATCCACGCAGAGAATCTGAATGGAAAAGACCAGGGCACAGAGGAGAATCAGGGCATCGCCTTTCTCCAGGTGCAGGCCGCCCTGCAGGCTGAGGAAGTAGAGCCCGATCAGAGCCAGAACGATGGCCAGGCTTAAGAATACCGTCGGTCTGCGGCCAAGAAAGATTCCGATGACCGGAACGAGGACGATATAGAAGGCCGTCAGGAAGCCGGCTTTCCCGGCGGTTGTATAGGCGATGCCGTATTGCTGCAGCCAGCTTGCCAGGCAGCAGAAGACGCCGACCAGAATGCCGCCCTTCCAGAGGGCCCTGCGCTCGGCCCGGGAAGCGGGAGGTGCCGTCACTTTCCCGGCCCGGTCCAGGATCAATATCAGAATGCCGAGGAAGACCACTGCGACCATTGACCGCCCGAAAAGATATGTAAACGCCCCCATCTGGTCGGCCGCCGTGTCCTGGGCCACAAATGTGGTTCCCCAGACAACTGCCCCGGCCAGAAGAAAGAGTACGCCGGAGATTGAATTTTTCTTTTCCTTCATATTACCTCCGCTTTCCGAATAGGCACTTCCCGCCCGTACTTCAGGAGTTCCTTTCGATGGGAAATAGAGAGGACAGTCCGGCCTTCAGCTGCCCGGGAAAGGGCCTGCATGAGGGCTTCCTCCGTCCGGGCATCCATGTCCGATGTGATTTCGTCTAGGAGAAGGAGTTTCGGCCGGGCGGCTATGGCCCGGGCAATGGAGAGAAGCTGGGTCTGCCCGGCCGAAAGGGTGCCCCCCTCTAGCTTCGTTCCGAGGCCCTCGGGCAGGGCTTCCGCCGTCTCCAGCAGGCCGACTGTATTCAGGGCCTCCCGGGCATCCGCCTCAGAAATCGCCGGGTCATTGAGCGTGATCTGTTCCAGGATAGTGCCGCCGGCTATCGGGTGGAAGTCCTGCTCCACGCAGCCGTAAAGCTTCCGCCGCTCGCGCTCTTCGAGGCTCGCGGCTTCCTCCCCGAAAATGCGGACGCTGCCGGCCGCAGGCGGATAGAGGCCGAGAATCAGCTTGAAGAGGGTGGATTTGCCCTCCCCGGTACGGCCTGTCAGGACGACGGACTCACCCTCTTTCACAGAGAGATTGAAGTCCGCGAACACAGGGGTATCCGCATCATAGGCAAAGGACATATCCGAAATCTCCACAGCTGGAACACTTCCGCGGACAGCCATTGCGTCTTCGGTGTGATACGCATTGCGTGTCTTCCTATCATTTTGCGCTTTTCTTGCGGTTTCCCTGGCTGATTCTGTTGTTTTGCCTGTTTTTTCGCTCGCAGCAGGTTTCGTATTTGTTTCTAACGTTTGTTCAGAAACTCTTTCAAAGCCGCGTTCCTCCTCCCCCAGGAATTCAACGATTCTCTGGGTCCCGGCCACGGCCGACTGGATGCTCTGGTTTTCCATCCCTATATTTTCAATAGGG
>CAZOYS010000138.1:0-1794 GCA_964584155.1 uncultured Lachnospiraceae bacterium | reverse complement strand
GCCTGCCTTTTTCATCGAAGGAAGACTTATGCAGGATTCCGTTCTCAATGCCTGCGAAGAGCATTTTTTTGCCCGGATGTACAGTCATATAAGCCATACTCAGCCGCAGATTGGCCAGCTTGTTCTTTTCTTTTGCGCCCGGCATGCGGTCCGGCAGGGCGGTTTCGAAGCGGCTGGACGGATCGTCTGAAAGCGGAAGGATGAAGCGTTCGCTGTATGCATAGACAAAGCTCAGGGTCAGGTCGTCCTGATGGGCGCCGCGGAAGAAGGGATCCAGCTGTATGTAATCCAGGTAATCCTTCTGCCAGCCGAAATTCCAGACATAGTCGTATCCCAGGCCGCCGTCGTCGACGGATCCGGTAATCTCGGGCCATCCGGACGTATCCTCTGCCGAAAGAATGGCATCCGGAACCTGTGCCTTTACCTCCGCATTCATGCGGCGAATGAAATCGACCGCTTCCAGATTCTCATTGCCTCCGTAGATATTGGCGATCCAGTCGCCGTCTCTCCTGCCATAATCCAGATAAAGTATGGATGCCAGTTCAACAGTCCTGAGTCCGTCTACGTGGTAATATCTGAGCCAGAAAAGAGCAGCCGATATCAGGAAGTTGGATACCTCCGGCCTGCCGTTATTGAACATGAGGGTATTCCAGAAGGGATGAACGCCTTTCCTCGGATCCAGGTGTTCGTACAGATCCGTGCCGTCAAAAGCAGACAGGCCGTCATTGCCTCTTGCAAAGAATCCCGGGACACAGTCCATGATGACGCCGATGCCTGCCTTATGCATGACGTCCACGAAATACATAAAGTCCGCCGGACTTCCGTACCGGCCTGTCGGAGCAAAATAGCCCGAGGTTTCAAAGCCCCGGCTGCCGTCCTCCGGATATTCCATGATGGGGGTGAGTTCCAGATGCGTAAATCCTTCTTTCAGAATATAATCGCGTACCGCATCTGCCGTTCCCCGATAAGAGAAGTCGCTGCCGGTCATTTTCACTGCCCAGGCCTGGGGATTCATCTCGTAAAGGAAGATCGGTGCCTGCCTGGCCTGCCTTGCCTTGCGGCTTTCCATCCAGTTTCTATCCGTCCATTCGAATTTCTCTATATTCTCTACAACAGACGCGTGATTGTCATTGCATTCGGCGCCGAAAGCCATAGGATCCGCTTTCAGATAGCATAGTCCGTCCTTAAGCTTGATCTCATATTTATATAGTTCCCCTTCTCCGACTCCGGGTACGAACAGTTCGAAAATTCCCGACTCAGTCCGGTTCATGGGCAGCATCCGTCCGTCCCATCCGTTGAAGTCGCCTACTACAGATACCCTGAGGGCATTGGGAGCCCACACGGCAAAGGCTGTTCCGGCGACTCCTCCGATTACCTTAGGATGTGCTCCGAGCTTATTCCACAATTCGAAGAGGCGTCCCGCCGCAAAGCGCTTCTGATCTTTTTCCGTTATAAATCCGGGGTAAAAATAAGGATCCGCATATTCAACTTCTTTTTTTCCCGCCGCTGTCACGCACAGGCGGTAGTCCGGTACTTCCTGTCCGGGAATGAGAACGGCGAAATAACCTGCGTCGTCTTCCCTGATCATCTTGATTTTTCTGCCGCTGCTCTTCAGCTTGACGGACATTTCCTCCGCATCCGGGCGAAAAGCCTCAATCAGGATGCCGTCTTCGGTAACATGCGGCCCAAGAATATCGCAGGGGTGATCTTCCTCTGAATATACCAAAGCCTCAATCCCGGCCCAGTCCATTCTGTCATAAACCTTCCCTTCCATTCCTTTACCTGCCATATGCT
>CAZOYS010000137.1:0-1872 GCA_964584155.1 uncultured Lachnospiraceae bacterium | reverse complement strand
ATTTCAGCACTTCCTGAGCATATCGAACAGAGGCCATAGCGTCCTTGCCGTAGAAATCCGCGTGGATCATCTTCGCGTACTCTTCATTCATGACGGCCCCGCCGACCATGATCTTTACATCCGGTACCTCGTCATGCAGCTGCTTGATGGTTTCTTCCATGGCCGGCACCGTCGTGGTCATCAGGGCCGAAAGGCCGACGAGCCCGGCCCCGGTCTCCTTCACAGCCTCCACTACCTTCTCCGGAGCCACGTCCTTGCCGAGGTCCGTCACGGCAAATCCGTAGTTTTCGAGTATTACCTTTACAATATTCTTTCCTATATCATGGACGTCACCCTTGACCGTGGCAATCACGATTTTTTTGCCCGGGGCAGGCTTGACCGGAGACTTGGCCATCTCATCCTTGATGACCCCGAAGGCCGCCTGGGCCGCCTCCGCCGCCATGAGAAGATTCGGCAAAAATAAAGTCTTCTTCTCGAAGCCGTCCCCGACCATATTCAAAGCCGGGATGACCGCCTGATTCACGAGGTCAAGGGGGGCCGTCCCGCCTGTGATCAGTGCCTGGGCCTCTGTCCGGGCCCTGTCCTTCAGGCCTTTCTCAATGGCATCCTGCAGACCGGAAAACCGTGTACCGGTATTGCCGCCTGCAGACGCATTCGTACTTCCTGTCCGTTCTGCCCTTTCCTGCGTGCCCGCTGAAGCAGCTGAAGGGGACGGTATTCCCGCACCCGCAGCACTCCATACTCCGGTTCCGGTCACGCCGGCAACCACTCCGGCAACAGCCGGTGCGATCGGCGTTCCTCCGGCCACAGCCAGAACCGCATTGGCTGCGGCGCTGGCAGCCGCATTTGCAGCCTGGTTTGCGAAGGTGGAAATATCCGCCTGCTGCTGTTTTTCCTCCGCCTTCGCCGCATAGGAAATATATTCCATGCACATGGAGTCATGACCGGCAAGGGCATTGTAGGTGTGGTAGGCCCCCATCATCTCTTCCGAGAAGGGATTCATGATGGCGGCGGAAAGGCCGTTTGCCATGGCCATGGTGAAGAAGGTCCCGTTCAGAGCCGGCCGGCCCGGAAGACCGAAGGAGACATTGGAAACCCCGAGAGAGGTCAGCACGCCGAGCTCCTCCGTAATTCGCCGGACAGCTTCGAGCGTCACCCGGCCGGACTGGTCATCCGCGGACACCGTCATGGCCAGGGGGTCTATTATTATATTCTTTTTTGCAATGCCGAATTCCGCTGCCCGCTCCACAATCTGCTTCGCAATGGCCACCCGCTTTTCCTCTGTCTGGGGGACTCCGTCCTCATCTATCGTAAGGCCCACGACAAGGCCCCCGTACTTCTTCGCGAGAGGAAAGACCCTGTCCTGAATCTCCTTCTTCCCGTTAACGGAATTGATCATGGGCTTGCCGTTATAGATCCGGAGGGCCCGTTCCATGGCCACGGCATCTCCCGTATCGATCTGCAGGGGCAGGTCGCAGAGGGACTGAAGTTCGGAAACCACGGTCTGCATCATTTCAGGCTCGTCAATTTCCGGCAGGCCCACATTGACATCGAGAACATCCGCCCCGGCCTTCTGCTGCTTTAAGCCTTCTTCGAGAATGTAGTTGATGTCTTTCTCAACAAGAGCCTGCTTGAACCGTTTCTTTCCTGTCGGGTTGATCCGCTCGCCGATGAGGACGGTCTTCTCCCCGAAGGTAACCGCATGGGTGAAGGAAGACACCATGGTGAGATTCTTCTCCTCCGGCAGGGAGTATGGCAGGTCTTTTGTGGCAGCGATTTCCTTTTCAATGTATTCCGGCGTCGTACCGCAGCAGCCGCCCAGAACCGTGGCTCCGGCTTCGGCAATCTGCTTCATATAGTCCGCGAACTCGT
>CAZOYS010000136.1:0-1907 GCA_964584155.1 uncultured Lachnospiraceae bacterium | reverse complement strand
CCGCATTTGAATCAGGAAAATGTGCTTCCTTTATCCTTCTGCTCAGTCGCCGGTTATCTCTGGAATCCATCTCTGCATCCACGAGGAAAGATAAGCGTTCATCGAACGTCATATCCATGATACCGGGCACTGAATCCTGTGTTTCATAGGCGGCAGCCATAGTCTTCAGATGAAGTTTTCTGAGTTTATCAAGAGTTGACTGGTCCATTAGTGTTTGCCTCCGTAGTACTCGTTTCCACGGACAATGGCATGAGATTCCGGATGCACTGCTTCCTGGTCAGGCTCGCCTTGATAGTGCTCAAGGATTAACTTAATATCCTTATAGCGGGGAACAGTGATAACAGATAAGGCCTTGGCACAGGTCTTTTCTAACCGCTCAGGGGTGTATTTGTCTGCGAATTTCAGGATGGACATGCAGGCGTTATATCCCTGTTCTTCAACTTTGTAGGATTTCAGAAGCTGATCGATTACCTCGTATACAGATGGGCCGATAGATTCTGCCCACTTGCGGAAGCGGTCTCCGCTCCAGTCCAGAGCCTTTTTGTGGTTTGCGGGCATGTGCTCCGGATTTGTTGAATACTGGCCAGGATGACCGTATAAACGTGGATGAGAAGCGATTCTGGAATCGCCCAAATAGATGTCGACCTTATATTTCGAAATGCGTGCGCGTACCTTCTGATGAATATAACGGAACGGAACGCTGTAGTACATACGATCAACGGCGATGTGATAATTCAGCTGAACAGTGGCAGTTTTCCATATCCCATACTCATACGGCTCACGTGGCAGGCTGTGAAGAAGGGGCTTCTCAATTGTCATGAATTCTTCAAGCCGAGAACCTTCCCGTTTTTCGAACTTATCCGCATTGAATTGGTTCAGATATTCCCGGCATAATTTGCCTGCTTCGGAGAAGCTTCCGGGTTTCTGCTTATATAATCGTGCAATGATCTTTGAAGTGAGTTTACCTACCGTTCCTTCCACGGATGCCTTGGCTTTCGGAGTCCTCACTGGCGCAGCCAGGATGGCGGTGTCATAGTAATCTGCCATTTCCCGGTAGCTGGGGTTTTCAATCCAGTCGCCCATTTCCGGGTGAGAAAGAATACCAGTCTTGAGATTGTCACAAAAGAGGATAGGAGTAACACCGCGGAAGAACTCATACATATTCACATGGGCCCCGATCCAGTTCTCCAACTTCATATCCGGAAGGATCTCCGCATAAGCGTACTGACTATAAGGAAGAACCGCAACGAACATATACCCGTAAGTAACTTCCCCGGTATCCGGATCTGTGATAGGTACTTTCGTCCCCGCCCAGTCAACTTCGATCCTCTCTCCTGGCTTATGCTGTTTATGCATAGTGGCATTATTGACCGCGGCTTCCCGTGCAAACAATTCACAGAACTGAGAGTACTGATAGGGAATTCCTCCTGTCGCCTGCACCTCTTTGACGTAGTCTTCCCAGAGGACCTTCTTAGTCATGCCGGGAATACGATCATAGTCCTTGAGCATTTCGTTAAAGTCCGGCTTTACCTGAATAGACTCCTGTTTCTCCCTTGGAAAAAGCGTTTGGTGAATCTCGTCTTCACTCTTGTCTTTCACCTCCTCCCATTGCAATTTCAGTGAAGACGACGCTTGTCGGGCAGCAGCCACAGAATCCCTGCCAACGTGAAGCTGGCTGGCGATCTGTCTGCCCGATAGTCCTGTGGTTGATAGAAGCCGCAGGATTTCCTTGTACTTTGACATAAAAAAACCTCCTTTCGTACAAGTGAGGCAATCAGCCTCATCGCCATTATAGAAAGAAGGTTTCTTAAGGAATCCTGACGAATCTGCGTGGCCTTAGAGGCCCGGAATCACATCAAATCAGTCTTTGAAAAAGTGGCCTTGGTTTCACCGGAAACCCGGCTTCG
>CAZOYS010000135.1:0-1912 GCA_964584155.1 uncultured Lachnospiraceae bacterium | reverse complement strand
CCATTCCGGTTCCGGCGTCGCCTTCCGGCGGAGCGAAGGGGATTCCGGCTTCGAGCTCCCCGCTCGGGTCGAGAAGCAGGGCCCCGGCCTTTGTGAGATTCCCGGCATCCTGCCCGGCCAGAAGTACCTTAGGGAAAATTTTCCGGAGTGAAAATCCCTTATATGTTTTCCCTGCCAGGGCGTCGAATTTGTCCACCATCTCCTGGTCGTAGTCGCCGAACTTCTGGGGGAACATGCCGGAAGCATCTCCCACACCTGTGACGAATTCCCCGGTCAGCGCGAAGTGGACGTATGCGTCCAGGGTGAAGACCCGGTCGATTTTCGTCACATGTTCTTCCCCGTCCAGCATGCGCTGATATAAGTGGGCGATGGACCACCGCTGGGGAATGTTGAAATTGAAGAGCTCCGTCAGCGCATCCGCCGCGACCTGGGTATCCGTGTTCCGCCAGGTCTCGAAGGGGTGGAGGAGATTCATATCCTTGTCAAAGGCAAGATAGCCGTGCATCATGGCCGAAATGCCGATGCAGCCGATCTTCGTCAAAGAAATGGAATATTCTTCCTTAACATTCTTCTTGAGGTCGCCGTAGCACCCGGCCAGCCCCGTCCATATGTCGTCGAGGTGGTAGGTCCAGATGCCGTCCTCCAGCCGGTTCTCCCACCCGTAATTTCCGGTCGCGAGCACGGTCCCGTCCAGGGCCGTCAGTACAGCCTTGATGTTCGTCGACCCGAACTCGATGCCCAGGGCAGTGCGGGCGTCGGTGATTGTCTGTTTTTTGTCCATATGTTTCCTTCCATCAGTCGTGACACGGGGACGCTCTTTCTGTCCCTCGAATCACACAGTTTTAAATATTCTTACCGTTCAGGACAGAAAGGGCCATCCCCATGTCCCTCTATTTCTGACCATAATACGCATTCGGGCCGTGCTTGCGCTCGAAGTGCTTGTCGACCATGTAGGCAGGCGTCGGGGCGGCCTGCGGGTTCAGAATCTTCGTGTAGATATTCATCTTCGCGACTTCCTCGAGGACCTTCGCGTTATAGACCGCGTTGCCGGCGTCCGTGCCCCACGTGAAAGGGCCGTGATTCCTGCACACGCAGCCGGGAACATATACATGACTAATATTTCTCTTTTCAAATTCCTCGACGATGGACTTTCCGGTATTGCCTTCGTAGTCCTCCTCGATTTCTTCCTTCGTGAGGTTCCGCACGCAGGGCACCGGGCCGTAGAAGTAATCGGCGTGGGTCGTTCCCATGCACTCGATGTCGATTCCCGCCTGGGCAAAGGCCGTGGCGTGGGGCGAGTGGGTGTGGACGATGCCGCCGATTTCAGGGAAGGCATTATACAGAACTGTATGTGTAGGTGTATCTGTAGACGGATTGTACCGGCCCTCAACCTTCATCCCGGAAAGGTCCATGACGACCATATCTTCGGGCTTCAGATCCTCATAGGGAACGCCAGAGGGCTTGATTACAAAAAGGCCTTTCTCCCTATCTATTCCGGACACATTCCCCCAGGTAAATGTCACGAGGCCGTACTTCGGGAGCAGCATGTTCGCCTCGTAGACCTCTTTCTTTAACTCTTCCAGCATGTAAAAATCCTTTCCCGGGACAAGGGGATGCCCCTCCCGTCCCTCACAGACAGCTGTACCACTTTTCTACTGCGATCGGGACGCGAGAAGCCACCCCCATGTCCCTCTTTGCCTTTAACTGTCCCTATCTTAGCCTTGCTGCCTTCTTGGCGAAATTGCGATTTCCGCCGCAGGATTTGCTACATGTTACCAATTCCGACTGAAAATGTGATAGAATTGGCTCATGCTATTAGACCTTGTAAAAAAATACACCATCCACGAGCCGAACGTACTGCCGGCGGACCACCCGCTGAACGGGCGGCTGATCCAGCCCCAGTACAGCCGGA
>CAZOYS010000134.1:0-1932 GCA_964584155.1 uncultured Lachnospiraceae bacterium | reverse complement strand
GAAATGAGAATTGTGATGTGCTTTGATGTGACATAAGAAATGCCTGTTGAAATGACCTTGGAATCAATGGATTACTGTAAAATGTGTCACATTTATTTCAAATACTTTGCAATTATATCACAGCGCAGCAGGCTTGTCATCTGATTTTTACAATGCGTTGTATATGTAGGGGGGCGGCACGTATTGCGTATCATGCCCAAAATATGGGAACAATCCACACCCTTTAACAAACTTTGTCCCCATGGCCGGTCCGGCGAAACTGGGGCTTTTGCGGAAAACAGGAACAATCGGGCCAGATCTAAAAAGCTTGTCCCTATGAGGCCGGGGCAGGGACCAAGGCGGCCCTTTGGACATGGATGCATTTTGCTGAAAAAGCAAGCTAATGTTCCTGAACCTGCCATTTGCAGCAAAATCCAAAGGAAGGACGTAGGGACATTTTCCTGCAAGAAGGGCAGAATGTTCCAAAAAAAACGAGGCGGCACGCATTGCGTGCCGCCTCGTTGCTTTTTAGGGGGTCAGGTACCACTGTTGATAACTCCTGCCGGCCTTGCTGGCAGTAGCTTTGAAGGGGTCAGACCCCCTGTGAGCCGGACCGGGCGCGGATTTCCGGGATTTACGAAGGTGGTACCTGACCCCCATTTCAGCTGCACAGGCGCAGGATGGCCTCCGCATAGACTTCCGCAGCGGTCACAAGGTTTGAAATGTCAATAAATTCGTCGGCCCCGTGCATGCGGGTGTCGATACCGGGAAGGACCGCTCCGAAGGCGACGCCGTTTTCGATGTCGTGGACGTAGGTGCCGCCGCCAATGGCCATGCACTCGCCGGGAAGGCCCGTGACATCCGTATAGGCAGCAAGAAGGGTCTTCACAAAGTCGGAGTCAGCTGATACGACGTGGGGCGGAACCATGCCGGGCGTGGACCAGGTGAAGCCGGCGGCACGAACGGCTGCGGCGGCCTTGTCTTCGCAGTTTTCCTTCGTCGCGGAAACCGGTGTCCGGGCGTCGAACTGGAAGTCGATGTGCTTGGGGTCGATGTGATAGAGGTCCAGGGTGCAGGACAGGTCGTGGGATTCTTCGTCATGAAGCTTGATGCCGATGCCGGATCCGTCGGTCACCCCGTAGGGGAAGAGGTTCGGAATCTTCTTCACGAGCTTCAACTCCTCCGACTCGTGCAGGGGCAGGCGGGAAAGCAGGATGACTGCGGCAAGGCCTGCGTTGCGGCCGCTTTCCGGCGTTGAGGCGTGGGCGGATTCGCCGATCACAGTAATTTCCTGATCTGCCGTGAAGGAAATTTCCACATTGCACTCTTTGGAAACCTCTGCCATGACCGGCTCTGCTGCTGCCCTGTCGAGGCCTTCGAATCTGATGACGGCCTTCTGGGGTACGGCATTTAAAGCAACGCCCGCCTCAAGAGAAAGCACCCGGGGAGTTGCCGTATCTTCTGCGAAGCCGGCAGACAGCTTTCCCCGGAACTGCCCTTTTTCTATATTAATAATAGGGAATTCCGCGTCGGGAGAAAACGTCATACTTGCAGGCTTCTCCGTCTCAAAGTAATGAGCGATGTCCGTGGAGCCCGTCTCTTCGTCGGAACCAATGATGACCCGGACGCCCTTCTTCAGGGGAATTCCCACTTCCTTGATGGCCTTCAGGGCAAACATGGAAGAAAGAAGCGGTCCCTTGTCGTCGGAAGTTCCCCGTCCGTAGAGGCGGCCATCCTTTTCGATGATCTTGAAGGGTTCGGTAACTGTCCAGCCCTCGCCCGCCGGGACGACGTCCGTGTGGCCCAGGATGTCCAGAGAATGCGGCAGGGCCGGGTCGAAGTCGGCCGACGCAACGTAATTGTCATAGTTCTTCGTCGTAAAACCATAGGACTTTGCAATTTCCATGGCCTTCATGAGGGCCTTATACGGCTCCTCGCCAAAGGGCTCGTCGC
>CAZOYS010000133.1:0-1949 GCA_964584155.1 uncultured Lachnospiraceae bacterium | reverse complement strand
TCGTGGGCTGCGGCAAGGTCGGCATCACGCTGGTGGACCAGCTCTCCCGCGAGGGGAACGAAATCACCATCGTTGACAAGAACGCCGACATCATCAATGAACTGACAAATACATACGACATCATAGGCTACCACGGCAACGGAGCCTCTTATGGCGTGCTGAGAGAGGCCGGTATCGAGGATGCTGACCTCTTCATTGCTGTTACGGAGTCTGATGAATTAAACCTGCTCTGCTGCACGGTCGCCAGCAAAATCAAGGGCTGCTCCACGATTGCCCGGGTCCGGGACCCGGACTACAGCCGGGAGATCAACTACCTCCGGGAAAAGCTCGGCCTTACGATGATTGTCAACCCCGAGTACGAAACTGCCCGGATGACAAACCACATCCTCGCCCTGCCCTCCGCCCTCGAAGTCAATACCTTCGCCCACGGGCAGGCCGAAATCGTCAAGTTCAAGGTCAGCTCAGGGAACATACTCGAAGGCAAATCCATCAGCGAATTTTCGGCCAAATATAAAAACGCCGTCCAGTTCGCCGCCATAGAGCGGGACGATGAAATCCATATTGCAACCGGTGACTTCGTCTTCCGGGAGGGAGATGTGGTCTCCTTCGTGGCTCCCCGCCGCGGCAACCGGAAGCGCCTGAAGCTCTTAGGCCTTGACTTCCACCCTATTGAAGACTGCCTGATTGTGGGCGGCTCCGAGTCGGCCTACTATCTCGCGAACGAGCTCACGCGAAACGGCGTCAGGGTCACGCTGATCGAACGGGACCCCAAGCGCTGCGAAGAGCTTTCCATGCTCCTTGACAACTGCATCGTCATCAACGGGGACGGAACGGATGAAGAGCTCCTGAAGGAAGAGGGCATAGAATCCGTCGACTCCTTCGTGCCCATGACCGGCATAGATGAGGAGAATATCCTCCTGACCCTCCACGCCAAACGGGTTTCCGATGCAAAAATTGTCACGAAGATCAACCGTTTCTCCTTCCGGGACGTCATAGATTCCCTGGACCTGGGGAGCGTCATCTACCCGCGCTATATCACGTCGGAAGCCATCATCGCCTACGCGCGCGCCAAGCGAGCCTCCCTCGATTCCAATATCGAGACCCTCTACCACATGTACGACCAGAAGGCCGAGGCCATTGAGTTCCTGATTCGGACCAAGTCCAATGTCACGGGCATTCCCTTAAAGGACCTGCCTCTCGAGGAGGACGTCCTCATTGCCTGCGTGAACCGGAACGGGAACCTCATCTTCCCCGGCGGCTCCGACACCCTTGAGGTGGGCGACTCCGTCATGATTGTCACCACGAATTTCGGATATAGGGATATTTCGGATATACTTGTGAAATGAACCGCAGAATCATCTTCTACACACTGGGCGTCGTCTGCAGGGCGGAAGCAGCACTCATGCTGCTTCCCGCCCTGTGCGGCCTCATATACGGGGAATCGGAGGGCCTTGCATACATATTTGTGGCCGCCATCTCCTTTCTGACCGGGACCGTTCTGAACCACCTGAAGCCCGAAGACCACATCTTCTATCTGAAGGAAGGGTGTCTGGCCGTGGCCCTGGCCTGGATCGGCATGTCCTGCATCGGGGCCCTCCCCTACGTCATCACGGGAGAAATTCCCTACTATCCCAATGCACTTTTTGAGACGGTCTCCGGTTTCACGACAACCGGCGCATCCATTCTCTCGAATGTCGAGGCCCTGTCCCACGCTTCCCTCCTCTGGCGCTCCTTCACCCACTGGGTCGGCGGCATGGGGGTTCTCGTCTTCGTTCTCGCCATCGTTCCCCTTTCCGGCGGATCCAATATCAACCTCATGAAGGCCGAGTCCCCCGGTCCTTCCGTCGGCAAACTCATGCCCCACCTGAAGCAGACGGCCATGACCCTCTACATGATCTATATCTTCATGACCGTGGCGGAATTCATCATTCTGGCCATGGGAAAAATGC
>CAZOYS010000132.1:0-1979 GCA_964584155.1 uncultured Lachnospiraceae bacterium | reverse complement strand
TTTTCACCTCCGGTTTCAGGACCTCATTGCCGGAATCCACGAAGCGCAGGGCATGGAGGAGCCAGCCAGCTGCCTTCGTCCTCTCCCCGAGACCGATTCCGTGGGGAACGCCGAAATATTTGTCATACACATATTCTATGCCGCATTCGTCGAACTTGGCCGCCAGCACGTCCGTATGGGCGGAGGAGGGAACAAGGACATCGTTGCCGCCGGAAAACATATATGTCCTGGGGTAATCCTTCGTAATCCACTTCTGCACGCAGAGGGACTCGCGGTTTTCCTTCTTCGCTGCCCCCTTGGGCCCGAACATGAAGAGGTTCCCCCGCTCGGACAGCCAGATTCCGAAAAGGCCGATCCAGATATTCCAGTAAGGGTGCTGGATCCAGTGGTTCACATTCGTCCAGGGATAGCCGAGAATCAGGACGCCGGGCTTTTTTGCATTGTAGCGGGCATAGCCGTACTTCTCCGTCCCGAAGACGCCGCAGAGGTTGCCGCCGGCCGAAAAGCCCACGAGAATGTAGTCCTCCATCGTCACATTGAATTCGTCCGCGTGGTCCGAAATAAAGCGGACGGCCCGGGCCAGATCGTGCATGGGAGCATGAGAAGAGCAGTTGAGTCCGGCCCGGTAATCAAGGACGAAGGCCGTATAGCCCAGCTCGTTCAGGCGGGCCGCAATCGGAAAGCCTTCGGTATCCGTACAGAGGTGGGCATAGCCTCCACCGGGACATACGATGACGGCTCTGGTCTTCTTTCCCGTGTCATTCGGAAAGACGGAAATTTTTGCCACGCCCCGCTTCCGCCGGATACGCACCTCGTCGAAGTCATAGATTGGGTACTGGCGAAAGCGCCCCTGGGACATGAGTTCCTCAATCCGCCGGATTCCTTTTTTCTTGTTGCAGGCAAAAGTCTCCACCACATACATGCGGATGATGGAAATCACCGTGTAGACAAGGGTCAGGATCAGATAATATTTGATTATCTCTAAGACAAAATGCCGGATCACTTTTCAGCAGGCCTCTATTTCCTTGATGGCAAACTCATTGCCCTGTATGAGATATGTATTCCCGCTCCCGCAGTGGGGACAGGTCTTTCCGTATTCGACGGTCGGATAGGTCTTCTGACAGTCCTCGCAGTAGGTAACGGCCGGAATCTTCTCCAGCTTCAGGGTGCACCCCTTCATGAGGTCTGTCCGGTTCACGGCCCACTGCCACACGTCGGTGATGTAGTCGGGCACAATGGTCGACACCTCGCCCACCTGCAGGGTCACGGAGCTTACCTCTGTGAGATTATTCTCTTTTCCGATTTCCTTCACGTCGTCTATGACATGAAAGACGAGTCCGAGTTCGTGCATGAATTTTCTCCACTCACCCGTGCAGGCCGCGGGTCTGCCGGTCCATGTCCTCCACGACGATGTCGTAGATTTCCCCCTTGGTCTGGCAGTATTCAAGGACCTTGAAGGGAGTATTCGTGTGGAAGTGCAGCTTCACCATGTCCTCGTCGCCGACGCAGAGGAGCTCATCCCCCTCGAAATTGTCGGCAATATAGTCATGAATTTCATCGGGGTCCAGCTCCTCGCCGTCCTTGGGTTCAAGCAGGCACTGGGTATCGTATCTGGGGTTTATCATTTTTTCATTTCCTCCGCTTTTCATTTTCATGGCAGGGGCAGGCCATTTCATGTCCCGGCGGCGTTCTTTTGCCGGGCCTGCCTCCCCGCAATTATTTGTATTTTACACTAAATTTACCGCTGCTTCCATAGATTATGGGGGACGTTTGTCGGATTCAGGCCTTTTTTACCCCTGGCCGGCCGCGCGAGGGGTGCTAAATTTCAAAATCAGGCTCTTTTTACCCCCGACGGGTCGCTGGAGGGGTGTCAAACTTCAAAATCTGGCCCTTTTTACCCACGACCGGCCGCACGAGGGGTGTCAAACTTCAAAATCTGGCCCTTTTTACCCACGACGGGTCGCTGGAGGGGTGTCAAA
>CAZOYS010000131.1:0-1997 GCA_964584155.1 uncultured Lachnospiraceae bacterium | reverse complement strand
GCCCTCCTCATGCTCGATGCCATGAATTTCCGCAAGGTCGGGAATGTCAATGCCATGATGAAGGCGGCCGACATCTACGAGGCGGCCGGCCGGCGGGAGGATGCCCGGGAGCTTCTGGAGATAGCCCACGAGCGGTCCCCTATCGGACGCATGATCATCTACCGTCTGGCCCTCGTTTCCATAGAGCTCGGCGAGTACGACGAGGCGAAGGAATACTACGACGAATTCGTGGAGATTGCCCCCCACGACAACCTCAAATATATTATTCTCTATCAGCTGAACAAGGCCAGGGGGGCGGACGACGCGACGCTTATCGGCATCCTCGAGGAACTGAAGACCCGGGATTTCTCCGAGGAGTGGGCCTATGAGCTGGCCGCCCTCTATCACAAGACCGGCCAGGCCGACAAGTGTATCGACCTCTGCGACGAGATTATCCTCTGGTTCGGGGACGGCCCCTATGTGGAGCGGGCCATGGAGCTGAAGATGCTCTACAGTCCCCTCAACAAGGACCAGGCTGAAAAGTACAAAAAGATGCGGCAGCAGGCGGACGGCTTGACGGAAATCCGTCCGGATGATGTTCCGGAGACGGGCGGCCAGTTCCTGTCCCACACCATGGTCATTCCCCAGGTGGTGGAGGTCCCTGCCGGCAAGTACGACACCCAGAATATCACGGCCGAGATCCAGCGGAATGTCCGGGAAATCATGGAGGCCACCGAGACAGGCGAGGTTCAGGCGAATATGGAGGAAATACGTTCCCTGGCGAACGACCTCCCCTTCCTGAAGGACACTCTGCACCAGTCAGCGGAAAAGAAGGCCGAGGAAGACCGGAAGATTGACGAGACCCTGCGGTCCAGCTTCCAGAACTACCTGATCGAGGAAAACGACGGGCAGATGAGCCTGGCCCTGCCGGAAGAAGGCGTCTCCGAGCCGCCCATGGACGGACAGCTGACGATCGCCGACATCATGGCCGAATGGGAGAAGACCCGGCGGGCCGCGGACAAGGCCCTGAAGGAGGCCGAGCAGCAGAAGCTGGAAAACGAGAAGAATCAGGCCATAGAAGAGGCCAATTCCATTATGGAGAAGCTCTCCGACGCGGCTCCCCGCCTCGAGAGCGGGGCGACGCCTCAGGACCTTATGAAGGAAGAGATTCTTGGAGCTGCGCCTGAAAATAATGCAGGGCCCGCAGAAGATGCGGCAGCTGCCGATGCTGCAGATGGAGCTGTTTCAGAGCCTGCAGGCGGGATGGCTGTTGCGTCTCAACCGGATGAGATAAACGTTGAACAGAATTTCGCCGCCGGCGCAGCCGTTACCGGGATCGACCTGGCACGGGCAGCAGCTGATGGAGCGAAAAAGGTCTCCGGCGGCTACGTGATTCCCCACCTCGATGAGGAGGGGGCGGATATCCCGGTACCTGAGGTCGCTGAAGACGAAGAGCATATCATAGGGAATGTGCCGGAAGAGGCAGAACCCGTTGACGAGAAGGATTTGAAGGAATGGCATCCCCCGGTCATGACGAAGGATGAGGCCGAGGCCTCCGACGCCGAGGCCCGGGCTGCCGGAGGTGCTTTGGACAGAGAAGAAGCGAAGCGGCAGCTGGACAATCTGACGGACCTTCTGCAGAAGCAGATTGACGAACTGAACCGGGAAGACGAGGAAAAGGAAGAGGCCGGGGCGGCGGAAGCCGAGGCTCAGGCAGACCTGGCTGCTTCAGTGGCCCAGCTTGCCGCAGAGGAGCCGGAAGCGGAAGAGGCGGTTTCTGCCGGTGAAGACGAGGCAGCAGGCTTGCCTGAAGCAGCGGAAAGTGCGGATTTTGCTTCTGCGGCTGTGGAAGCTGAAGCGTCCCCTGTATCGGAAAAGTTAGCTGCGTCTAATGAAATGCAGGAGCCCGAAACGGATGAAATCCGGCCGGAGACAGAAACTTCCGGGGAAGACGCGGCTGAGCCTGCGGAGGGAGACCTTTCGAAGGAAGGCAGCGACTACGACCTTCTGGCGGACGG
>CAZOYS010000130.1:0-2027 GCA_964584155.1 uncultured Lachnospiraceae bacterium | reverse complement strand
AAGCACAATGTCAAGGCATACGGGGACCTGGTCAATATCGTCGCCCCCATGCATGTAAAGCCCGACGGCCTCATCCACAATACAATTGCCCATTTCGTCAAGCTTGACGAGAAGGGGGAGGACCTCACGGCCCGGGGCGATGCCCTGATGGGGGCCGGCGTCGACCTCATGCAGGCCTATGTCGGAACCGGTCAGTCGGATGAAACCGCGACCATTCACGACTTTACAGCAAGACTCTATTTCCTGGAGGAAGCGGAGTAGGACTTTTTCCCTGAAAACTAAATCAGGCCCACAGTTCGAAGGATGAACTGTGGGCCTTTATATATGCAATGGAATCTAGCAAAGGGAATTGTCGGCAGCGCAGTAGTAGTAGGCGTGGTCGGAGAGAATTTCCCCGTCAGGGACCTGACTGGCATTTACCTCCCGGACCATGGCGGAGAGGTCGCTTCGGATGTCCCTGTCCCCGGCCGGCAGCAGGAGGACCTCGTGGACGGAGGAGGGCAGGACATAGAAGTCACTGTCCAGCTTCTTCGCGATGGACTTGAGCAGGTCCGTATATAGAATCGCGGCGGCCCCGTAAGTCTTCGTACTGTTGGAGAGAACCAGCATGTCCGGAATATCCTCGGGGAGTTCTTCCCCGCTCCCGGGAAGCAGGTCGTCGAGCATTTCCGACATGGGCTTGTAGACAGGCGGCAGGAGGGAAGGCGTATTCTTCATGGCTTCGGAATAGAGGTCCTTGGCTTCCACACCCCAGTTTTTCGCGTGGCAGTCGTGAATGACGATAGAGCCCTGGCCGGCTTCCTCCACGGTCAGGAGGTAGGTAAAGATGACGGCCAGGTCCATATAGGGAAGGAAGGGGACGTCTTCCAGGAACTTTTCATTGGCCTTGCGGTTCAGGAGGCGGTATGTGATGTGACTTTTGGCCAGGTCCCAGCGCAGAAAACTGTCCTGATCGAACGTGGCCGTGGTCCGGTTGTCCTTGTAGAGGCGGAAGATATTTTCAATGATTTCGTCGAAAGAGGCACCGCCGGCAGAAAGGGCATCGTAATAGGGGTTGAGGTAAATGGTCGGGGCGACATCGGTCTGGGGGTCTGAAATGATGAGGCCATCCAGGACCCTGTCATTGGGCTTGACAATCTGGCGGATGGTGAACGTGGTATTACCGGGCATCCATTTCTCCAGGGTGTCCAGGACGTCCTGTTGGAACTGTTCGTATGTCATAGAATGAAATCCTTCCAAAGAAAGAGGCGGCATACGAAGAAAGAAAAACTTTTGCTGGCGATACTATAGCATTATTACATAAATATTACAAGAGAAATAATAATGTAAAAACTCAAACATTCGGGCGTTCCCTTCGAATGCAAAAAGCCGCGGGACCTTGCATGCAAGCATGCAGTCCCGCGGCTTTCCGCCTTCGTGTGAACTGTTTTAACAGCTCCAAATGTGACTTGAACACACGACCCCTTCATTACGAGTGAAGTGCTCTACCAACTGAGCTATTGGAGCTTGTGAAACCTGTTCATTGCCCTGCTTATCGGAACAACGAATGATAGTATAGCGGACTTAAGATGTATTTGCAAGCGGTTTTTGAAAAATTCGGGTCTGCCTTTTTACCTTGTTTAAAAATGGGGTAATTGCTATAATGGCACTCTGAGAGTGCAAAAAATAATGCGAGGCATGATTCATGAGCGATAAAAATACAAAAAAACAGGCGGCAAAGCAGACTTCCGTGAAACATTCCGGAAATGCAAAGCAGACGGGGACAAGGGCCCGCACAAATCAGGTAAAGCAGGCGGAAGTGAAGAAGGCGTCCGGGAAGACATCCGGCGAAGTGCGCCGGGAGAACAGGGCCCGGCAGAAGGGACGGAGGGTCAAGGAATCCCGCGTGCCCGTGATTCTGCTGGCGGTTTTCATTATTTATGTGATTTTTTCCATGGTATTTGCGGTAAACGGCCTGGATATGGGAATCTCGTATCCGGCGGTCGGCTTCTTTGTCCTGCTGGAGGCCTGCCTGGCGGCCCTTCTTT
>CAZOYS010000129.1:0-2034 GCA_964584155.1 uncultured Lachnospiraceae bacterium | reverse complement strand
CGAAGGACTCGCAGTCGGTCTTTTTCAGAATCGTCTTCTGGGGATATTCCCCGGGGCCGAAGAAGCGGCAGGACATGCCCGTCAGCATTTCAAACTCCGTATTGCAGGTCCCTGCCCCGACGACGGGAACCGTCAGGTGGCCGGTGGAATAGTTCTGCTCAAGATAATGAAAGAAGGGGTTGGGGTCCTCGCTCATATTGAGAAACTTCACCTCGGAGGGGTCGATATAGGACTCCATCAGCATGACGATGATATTGGGACCTGAGACGGCATTGAAGTCCGTCTGATTCTCTTCGATGTAGCGCTCGTCTGCCTTCGTAATCTTCGCCACGGTTTCGGCACTATATTTCTTCGGCGTGTCCATGCCCCGGCCGAAGGCGCTCATGGCGAAGCCGTAGAGATAGCCGTTGTCGAGATAGCCTCTCGCCAGATTCCCGAAATAGGAGTCGATCAGGCGGGTATTCTGCAGGCCGGTGGTGACCAGGGGCAGGCTGACGAAAGCCAGAACGACAAGAATGATGCGGAACTTAAAGGGTGCCCTGGGCGGAATCCGCTTGCAGGAGTGGAACTTCCGCTTCATGATATACCAGAAGACCACTATGTCCGCGATGATGACGATGCTCTCGCCCTTGGACATGTAGCCCGTATTCTGCATGGTCAAAAGGTCCCCGATCATGCCGATGTCCGAAAAGCCGAACGGGGTGACCCGGTTCAGGAGGATGATTCCGTTCGCAATGCCCATGGCGATGAAGAGGGCGGAAACCAGAATGCGGGTGAAGGCCTGCCGCTTCGTCAGGAAGCAGAGGGAAAGAAATACAAAAATAATGTAGGAATTGTAGATATAGGCCACCGGTTCGTTTACGATGAAGCGGAGGGAATCCAGGGCCGAATGGCGGCTGATGGCCTCAATGATGAAGCAGAGGAGCAGGGCAAACGGTATATGCAGGACCAGAGCGTGCCGGTCCATGAAAGACGGGGGCTTCTGCGAGGCCTCCGGCATTTTGAAAATCTTTTTTATCGTGCTTTTCGCGCTCATGGTTTGAAATAGGTATAATAATCAGTATAATATTTGTCTGCAGCGTCCGAAAACGCGGCATATTCCTGCAGAGCAGAAAATCAGGCTCTGCAAAGACCGTATTATAGCATTGTCCCAACTTACTTACAATTTACAAAGAGGGAATTTTCTGTGAATCTTACCTTTCGCACAAAGGGCCTGCCCAAGGGTCTCATCCGCCATGTCCTCATCCTGGTGGGCGTGTTTCTGGGCTGCCTTATATTATTCTCATTCATTCTGAACTTCCACTCGAAGGATACGACGTCCGAGATGTCTGGGCCGACGCTTCCCACGGTGTCCCTGACGGCCGGGGGCAGGGAAATCAGCTCCCTCAGGGCCTATACCTCCGAGATGGACGCCTGCTACATGCGGGACGCTGTCGCCCCCCTCGATGAGACAAGAGTCCTTCCCATCAATATCCGAACCTACGGGAACAAAATTTCCGACATTTCCTACCAGATCCGCTCCCTGGACACTTCCCGGAAGATCGCCGAGACAAAGCTTGACAGCGTGCCGGCGGAAAAGGACGGCGTCATCACGGTCTCTCCCGAGCTTGAGAACCTGATCGAGGACGGGGACGAATACCTCTTCGTGCTCAACATGAAGGCCGACGGACGGGAACTGAATTTCTACACCCGGGTCATCATGCCGAAGAACGCCCACCAGGACCAGATTGCGGCCTTTGCGGAGGACTTTTCCCAGAAGGCCCGGGACGGGAACTCCGGGGCCCTGGCCACCTATATAGAGCCGGCAGAGGACGCGGCATCCACCGATACGACCGGCCTTGCCGAGGTCACAATAAAGTCCACGGCGGCTGACGTCTGCTGGGCGGGCTTCTCCGGTGAAAAGTCCGGGGACACGGTCTTCGAGTGGAACGACATTTCGGACAACTACTCGGCCCTGACCATGTATTACACGATGCGGGACGAGGCCGGGGACATCTACGACGTGACGGAATACTTCAAGGTCCGCTACGGGAC
>CAZOYS010000128.1:0-2063 GCA_964584155.1 uncultured Lachnospiraceae bacterium | reverse complement strand
GGGGGCCGCCGATCAGGGAGGAGACGACGGTGGCGACTGAGAGGGCCATGGTGAAAAAGGCCTGCCCCTTGACCTCGTCCTCCGGGACCATGACGGAACTTACATAGAAGATGGAGACGATGCCGATGACGGCCCAGGAGGAAACCTGCAAAAACTGCATGGCATAGTAGCCTCCGACAGAAGGCAGGAAGAGATAGCCGGCTGCCCGGACCACGTAGAAGATACCGCTGGCGATGAACCAGAACCTCGGAACGACTTTCTTTTGGAAGTGGCCGAAGACGATATTGACCGGGATTTCCGTCAGGGCCGCCAGGGCCGTGCCGACACCGAGCTCCGCGTTTCCTCCGCCTTTCGAAGTGACAATCTGGAACCCGAAGGTGTTGACCATCATATGGGTGATATAAAGACAGACAGTGCCGAGGATGACCAGGGCAAACTGGGGATATTTCTTAAAGAAGGACTCCTTTTTCTTTCCGGTCTCTTTGCCGCTGCTTTCCGTCTCTGTCACCCGGGCCGCATCCGGGAAGGGGAAGACCAGAACAGCAATAAGAAGAAGGACGAGCAGAATAATGGAAACCCCGGGGATGAATTTGATGCCGGTCTTGTTGATGGCCCGGCCCGCGAGGAAGGAGGCCAGGGAGTAGCCGGCCGAGCCCAGTCCCCTTGCGAGGCCGTAGTTTAAGTTCCCGCCGGACCGGGCACTGACGGTGCCCAGGGAATAGACGAATGGCGTGGCTGCCTGCAGCAACAATATTGCTGCGCAGTAGAGAATCCCGGTCATCACATGGCCGAACCCTGCCGCCGGCTTCATGACAAAGAGAAGGACAAGGACCAGGAGGAAGAGCAGGAACAGGAGGAAGAGAACTTTTTTCACGGCCTTTCCCCCTGCCCGGTCGGTCTTTTCTGCCAGATACGGCTGCAGCAGGGCGGCAAAGACAGCAGACAGGGCTACAATGGTGCCCTCCAGAGTGCTGGAGAAACCGCTGCCCAGTAGGTAAACACTTACGTAGCCATAGACAATCGCATAGGCCGCCCAGAAGAGCATCTGTACGAGGGAATAGAGCAGGGTCATTAAAAATTTCCTTTCAAAAATCCCGCTTGCGGAAAGCAGATACCTGCAGTACATTAACATACGGTGTACAATTTTCAAGTCGGAAATTAAGGAAAACTTATGAAAATTCCTCAGCAGACTCTGGAAGATGAAGGAAAGAAATCTATGCTGATTGTGGTCCTTTCCGTCCTTTTTGCCGGAGTCACGAACTGGTTCATCGTTCCCTACGGGCTATATTCGGGCGGTATTCTGGGCTTCTGTCAGCTCATTCGTACCCTGATTACGGAGGCTACCGGGGTGAAGCCGCCTTTCGACTATGCAGGTCTTCTCTACTATGCGGTCAATATTCCCATCATGATTGTGGTCAGCCGTCTCATGGGGAAGCGCTACTTTGCCAAGACCATCATCTGCGTCACAGCCCAGTCCCTGGGGATGGCCCTGATTCCGATTCCGTCGACAATCCCGATTGCGAGCCCTTTGGCGGCTGTTCTGGTGGGCGGTATCTTAAGAGGAGCCCTGGTCGGCCTCTGTATGAAATACGGGGCCAATGACGGAGGCATGGACCTTGTGGCCATTCTCATGCTGCAGAAGGACCGCCACATCACGGTCGGAAATCTGAACCTCCTTATCAATGCCGCCCTCTATATTGCCATGGGCATTCACTTCAATCTGACGACGGTGGTCTATTCCCTGATCAGTTCCGCTATGATGGCCTACGCCCTTGACCGCTTCTATTCCCAGGGCATCAACGTCGAGGTCCATATCATTACGCGTCAGGATCCAGCCGAGTTGAATTCCATGATTCTTAGGGAACTCCACCGCAGTGTTACGACCTGGGATGGAATGGGTATCTATGCCGGCAAGCCGGTTCATATCCTCTATGTGGTGCTGAACAAGTATGAGGTTGCGGCCCTCCGTCGCCTGGTCCGCATCTACGAGCCGGATGCCTTCCTTGTAGAGACCCAGGGGGTCACGGTCGGCGGCAATTTCGAAAAGCACCTGGGCTGATCCC
>CAZOYS010000127.1:0-2108 GCA_964584155.1 uncultured Lachnospiraceae bacterium | reverse complement strand
GCGGCCAGCATCCGCTCGCCTTTTTTCTTCCGGGCGGCTTCGGCCCGCTCCACGAATTCCGGGGTCTTCGCAGCCGGAAGGAGAATTGTCCCGCTATCGGCCAGACCGATCAGGGAAGTTCCCCCGAAAAAGACATCCGCATTGTTCTTCTGGTCGGTCTTCAGAAGGGCCATCATGTCCTGGACGAAATATACGAGATCCACTCCGATCCGCACATCGTCGCAGACGCCATACATTCCGTTCCGGTCCGTCTGGGGAATGATATTAGTCTCAAGATTGTTGGACTGCAGTTTCGGCTCCCGGTAGGGGAAGAAGCTGTCGAGGATGAATTTTTTGTCCGGCGAGTAATATCCCCGCATGGAAATTCCCATGCCCGGGGAAACTTCTTTCCGCATCTCCACAATCGGATTGTCATCGAGGTCGGTCGCTTCAACCAGGATATCGGGGTCGGCAAGGGCCACGTCGTAGAGCCAGGCGTCAAAATCCTTCTTCGAATAGGAACCGAATCCTATTGCGTTCAGATATTTATGCAAGTTTTCCTATTGCCTTTCCAAGTGCTGTCTCTTCCTCGGCGGCGAGTCCCAGCACGGCATTTCCATCTATGATTTCCTTCACGTAAGTATAGCAGCCGTCCCGACTGTGGACCACATTCAAAACGTAGCCGTTGTTCAGGTCGTCCAGCATGCAGAGGGCGAAGGACAGGTTGCCCCCCATTTCATCAAGGGCGTTGTACTTCTCGAGACCGAATTTGTTGTAGCAGCCCTTCAGGTGGTCCTGGATATTGGCGATATTTTTCTCGTTGGCGTCGTTGGCCGTCCGCAGGGAATCCACCTGCTCCAACCGGTAGACCAACGTGTCTTCAAGGGACTTGGCGTTCTTCCCCTTCATGAAGACCTCAAGCCGGCTTTTTATTTTCCTCATCTGGACCATATTGATGATGATGAGAATCAGCAGGACGACGACGGCCGCCGCCAGGCCGATGATGATGTAGTCGGAAGGAATTCCTAAGGTTTGCTGTATCATACTGTCTTTTCTTTCTTATGAATAATATAAACCCTTTTTGTTGGAGCAGTATTTCCGTCTTGCAGTATTACGAACGTAAAAGCTGTTTGCTTCTGCCTTTTTGCCCGTTGTCTCTGTGGTTTTTGTGTCGAACAGATATTCGATACGTTAAACCTGCTGCAGTCGCTCCACAAGGTGGGTGAGTTCTTCTTCCGAATAATACTCAATCTCTATCTTCCCGCATGTCTTATCCTTGGGTGCGATGCGGACCTTGGTTCCCATGTGCTGCTTCAGCTTCTCTTCTGTGTCCGCATAGATGGCGGCCAGGGCCGGTGAGATTTCTTTTCCGAAAGGCTGACCCGGTTTTTCGTTATCCTCTTTGATCAGTTTCTTGACAGCCTTTTCCACATCCCGGACGGACATGGACTCATCGAAGACCTTCTGGGCGAACTCATACTGCTTGTCCCCGTCTTCAATGGCAAGAAGGGCTCTGGCATGGCCGCCGGAAAGCTTTTCCGTGACGAGCATGTCCTGCACCCTTTTGTCCAGCTTCAGGAGACGGATGGCATTCGTGATGGTGGACCGCTTCTTCGAAACCTTCTCCGCGATCTGGTCCTGGGTCAGGTCAAAGTCCTCCATCAGCTTCTTATAGCCCTGGGCTTCTTCAATCGGGTTCAGGTCCTCCCGCTGGATGTTCTCAATCAGCTGGATTTCCACGATCTCCTGCTCGGAGTAATTGCAGACGATGACCGGGACTTCCTTGAGGCCGGCCTTTTTTGCTGCCCGCCAGCGGCGCTCGCCGGCGATGATCATGTAGTAGTCGTCCTTCTTCTGAACCAGCAGGGGCTGGAAGATTCCATGCAACTTGATGGAGTCAACGAGATTGTCCAGTTCGTCCTCGTCGAAATTCTTCCGGGGCTGGTTCTTGTCGGGCTCTACCTTATTGATGTCCATCATGACCCGGCCGTCGTCGTCCTTCTTGGTCTCCTCACCGGAAGACTTTCCTGCGGCGCTCGCAGCGTTCGCTCGCGCCGGCGGAATCAGGGCGTCCAGTCCCGCGCCCAATGCTGAATGTTTTTTCTTCTTCGTACTTGTTTCAGGCATTT
>CAZOYS010000126.1:0-2159 GCA_964584155.1 uncultured Lachnospiraceae bacterium | reverse complement strand
TCTGGATCTTCAGAGCGTCACTTTCATTCATGCCCACGAAGATGGCCCCGTAGGAGTAGCCGCCGTCCGTCTCCTTCTCGCGCACGATTTTGAAAATAGAGTGCAGGGTCTCCTTCGTCCAGATTTTCAGCTCGGCGTTATAGATGGCGCCGACCTCCATCTTTTCGGGCGAGACGAAGCCGATGCCCTCGCGGGAGATGTCCGTCACGTTCACGTCCAGGTAGCGGACCGTCGTCGCGGGCCCCTCGTCGATGCGCTGGGTCTCAATCTTCACGTCCAGGTCCAGGCGCTTGAATTTTCTCTTTTCGTCCATTTCGTTTTCTCCTTATGACTAATGTAAAACCCCTTGTTTGGGCCATCCAGCAGAACGTCTACACATTTTCCCCGGCGCCCTGTGCCCGTTTCAGATTCCGGAAGCGCTGCTGCTCGGCCTCTGTGGCAAAGGCATTCCGGCTCCCTACGAGAAAGGCCGTGAAACCGATGACCCCGTCCTTCCAGTCGACGCGGATATTGCCACCGTTCCGGTTGGCAATCGATTCCGCGACGGAGAGGCCGATTCCGTAGCCCTTCTTGCCGCTTTCGGCGTGGTGGGACTGGTCCTCCCGGTAGAAGCGGTCGAAGAAGCGCCTGCAGTCGATCTTCGCCCCGTCGGCGTAGGAATTTGCGACCGTAAGAATACAGGTATTCTTCTTCTTCCCGGGGACGAGGGAGATGGCGATCATGCCTTTTTCATCACAATATTTTATCGCATTATCGACGAGAGTGGAAGAGAGCATGCGGATGGCGGATTCGTCCGTGATCATCGTGACATTGTCCGCGATACTGAGCTGCAGGTCTTTCTCCTCCCGCTTGGCCAGGGCTTCGAAGGGGGTGACGGTTTCCCGCACTGCCTTTGACACGTCGCATTCCGCGGCAACGGCGGATTCCTGCTCTGACGAACGGGAAATCATGACGAGGTTCTGAATGAGGCCGTTCATGCGGTCCACCTGGTTCAATGTCGATTCCGTCCATTCGGATTTGCCGTTCATCATCTCTATGAATTCCGTATTGGCGGAGATGACGGCGAGAGGAGTCTTGAGCTCGTGCGAAGCGTTTGTGATGAATTCCTTCTGCCGTTTGCTGTTTTCAAGCGAAGGCTGGATGGCGCGCCAGGACAGGGCCCTTATAATGAAGAAAGTTACGAAGAGGCCGATCATGCAGATGCCTGTAATCAGGAGTCCCACGGTGATTTCCATGTAGAGATTTTCCTGATTGTTCAGCATGGCGACAAGGGTGTTGCCATTGGACAGGGAAGTGATGGCATAGTGGTAGACGCCGATGCTGCCGTAGTGGCCGCCCCGCTCCAGGGCCTTGGCGGCGAGGCCATAGGCCGAGCTGTCAGTAAGGGAGTCGAGGTTTACGGCGCTGATATTGACGGCCGTATTGTCTTCGGTCACTTCCACGGTCAGGAAGCTCTGCACGGATAGCAGCTTGGGCGAGAGGATGTTGAAGCCGTAGAAGGGCTTGTTTTCAAGCGTTTCGGAGGGGTCGATGTCCACGATGGCCGAGTCGTCCGAGGATGAACTCCCGCTCCGGCTGTCGGAACCTGACTTGCCGGACGTCCCGCTGTCCGTGTCCGTATCGCCTGAAATGACATGCTCATAGCGGGCGCCGATGGCGTCGAGGGCATTGTGAATCTGAATCGTCGAATAGAGGTGCAGGAGGCCGATGGCTACGCCCCCGATGAAGAGCATGACGATGAGGACGCTCGCGAGGGCAATCATGATGAACTTTTGCCGCAGGCGGTTTATTTCGCGGGTTTCCATGGGGGCCTCCTTTCTTTTATCTCATGACTAATGTAAGCCCTTACATTTCTGTACTCTTCAGTGTATAGCGGCCGCCTTCTTCCCCTTCAATTGTCACATTGGAAGAAATCGACTCGAGTTTTGCGCGGAGATAGGAGATATAAAGGAAGACGGACTGGCTGCCCGCGTTTTCGTCGTCCTTCCACAGGCGCTCGGCGATGGTGGCGGAATCAAGCCCTTCCCCGTCAGCCTGGATCAGCTCCCGCATGAGCTCGAATTCCTTGGGGGAAAGGCGGACAGAGTTCGTGGCCGACATGGAGAAGTCCTCGGAATCGAGCTTGATGTCGCAGTAGGAGAGTTCCTTGATGCGGGGGG
>CAZOYS010000125.1:0-2183 GCA_964584155.1 uncultured Lachnospiraceae bacterium | reverse complement strand
AACTAAAAACGGGTAGTGAATTTGACACTACCCATAAGGAAAACGGGGAAAAGATATGAGTGAAATGATGGTGGGAAAATCGGCCGAGGACTACCTCGAATCCATGCTGATGCTGAAGGAGGAGAAGGGCTATATCCGGTCCGTTGACATCGCGGACGAACTCAAGGTCACGAAGCCGTCCGTCAGCCACGCCGTCAAACTCCTCAGAGAGAACGGCTACATCACGATGGACAAGTCCGGCTTCATCACCCTGACCGAAAGCGGCATGGCCATTGCGGAGAAGATTTATACGAGACACAAGACCCTGACAAAATTCTTTATTTCGCTCGGCGTCAGCCCGGAGACAGCCCTGAAGGACGCCTGCGAAGTCGAGCATGACCTGTCGGACGAGACATTCGACGCTTTGTGCAAGCACGCCAAGAACGGGACCCTGCCGAAGGCGAAAAGCAAGGCCAAAAAAGAATAAAGAAAAAAAAAGCATCCCCGAATCAGGAGATGCTTTTTTCATGTCCAAACAGATTTTCAAAGTCCGCTGTCGCCACGAATGAAAGCAGATGCAGCCTCGGCAGCCTGGCCTATGTAAGCCTCCCGGCCGGAAAGCCCCGTATAGGCGATTCGCGATATATAAGACTTGTCATAGGATGCGAGATGAGAGAGGACCTCCTCTCTCATTTTTTTGTTTCTGAAGAAATCGCCATACAGGATGACATGGTCGGGATCGAGGATTGTCATCTCGTTCACAAGGGCCCTGGCCAGGGTGTCGAAGGCGTAGTCCAGGTAGGCAGCGCCTCTTCGTTCATCGGTCGGATTTGCAGCTGCGGCCCCCGGGATATGAGGTCCCGCCTGTCTGCCATTGACTGCCTCCGCATCCGCGCCATGCTCCTTCAGGGCTGCGGCCCCGACAATGGTCTCAAGGCAGCCCCGCCGCCCGCAGGTGCACTTTCGACCATTCGGCTCCACAATCATGTGGCCGATTTCGCCGGCAGCCGAAAGGCCCCCTTCGTAGATTTCCTTCTTCAGAATAATGGTGGAGCCCACGCCCGGCCCCCACTTCACGATAAGGAGGGAGTCGAAGGTCCGGCAGTCGTCAAAGAGGAGCTCGGCCATGGCAAAGGAGCGGACATTATTTTCGACAAGAACGGGGACGCCGAAGGCCTCCCGGAAGGGCCCACTCAGGTCCACTTCCTCCTCCCATATCCCATAGGCGCGGCGGCTGATGCCACGGGTCCGATCCACTTCACCGACAATGCCGATGGAAACGGCACGGAGCGCATTTCTCTGCTCCTCTTTCAGAAGCTTCTGTCCTTCCCGAATCAAAAAAGCAAGAAAGTCTCTTGGACTGTCATCGGAAGCCGTTTCAAAAGTCACCGTTCCCCTGAGTTCTCCCCAGATATTGCAGACAGAAAGCACTGTGACATCCACGCCTATATTGACGCACAGAACATCGCCATACTCCGGATTTAAAACCAATTGAACCTGATGACGGCCTGCCCTCTTCTCAAGAGGTTCCTTGCTGCCGCTTTCTATCAGGATTTCCGCTTCGGTCATTTGACGCGTGATCTGCGTGATGGCCGCCGGTGTCAGACCCAGGGTATCGGCCAGGGTCTTTCGCGAGGCCCCGCCGTGCTCGAAGATGTACTTGAGGAGCATGGCCCGGTTTGCAGTTTTGATGCCGGTCATATTGAGGCCGGAATAGCGTGAGTCTGCCATAAGTTACATCCGTACAACTTCAATTCCCAAATAGTTGGCCAGGTAGGTCAGGGCCCGGCCTATGGCGCCGTAAGCCACGACGTAGTGGGGCTCCCAGGCTTCTTCAACGGTGCGGTGGACGATTTCTTCCGCGGAGCCCTTCGTCCTGACGACAAGGGAGGTGCCCAGGAACTGCTTCGGCTTGTCGAGGATTTCTCCTTCCGCGATGAAGAAACGGAAACTGCCGTCCGGGGCCTTTCCGATACGGAAGATTGTGGCTTCATCCGAGGCCCTGCAGCCGAACTCGCAGGTGGGGCCGATATGGCGGTTGCAGTGCTCCCCGATGACGGCCCCTGTGTCCTCTCTTGCCAGAGAGCAGGCCGCCGTCCCGCAGTGCCAGAATGTGATGGTATTTTCTTCCTCGTTCATGGAGACAGGGTCCCCGAAGAAGCAGGGGCTGCCGGTCAATTCGCTTGCTGCGTACATGGACAGGG
>CAZOYS010000124.1:0-2196 GCA_964584155.1 uncultured Lachnospiraceae bacterium | reverse complement strand
AGCGTAAACCCTGAACCGTCGAAATAAGACAGCTTCTGGTCAATGCCTACACCACTGCCATTTCCCGTAGCCATCATCGTCGCAGGGGCTTCTGCCTTTGCTTCCGCTTCCTGCTTCTCGCTTTCTGCCTCTTCCCTCTGTCTTGCCGCCTGTGCTCTTTTGATGGCTTCCTGATAAGCTGCCTTATCCTCTTCGATATTCGGCTCTGTCTCGATGCCTCGATTTAAGAGTACGACTCTCGCGGTTTCCTCGAGTCCAAGCACGAAGGTAAGAAGAGAAAGGATCCACATCAGCGTTCCGTTCCAATGGAAGAAGATACCGATGCAGGTAAGACATGCAAGGCAGGAACCGGCAAGACCGATATATCCCCACTGTGACTGCTTCTCACGATTCGAGGAGATCGTCAAACAGGCTGCTGCTGCACCTGCAACGGATGCTGCTACAAACAGAACTCTCAGCAGAAAGGAAAGTAATCGAATAAACCTGCCGATTCCCGGAACATAGAAAAGCTTCGTCAGGAATCCAATGACTACAGCACCGACGATCATGAACGCAAGTGGAAGGAACGGGCTGATTGCCATCAGCTTCTCAAAGTTCTCCGGTGTCAGATAATCCTTCCAGTTTTTCTTTCCGCCTTCATCAAATGTATCGTGCAGGTTCGTCTTGTAAGCATTGACCTGATCCGTAAATTCCTGATGCTTTTCCTTTGCAGTTTCCGCATCCTTTTGGAATTCATCGCCGGTTTTCTCAAAATCCTTCTTGATGTCCTTTGCCGCTGCATCGATCCCATCGCCGATCATAGAACCGAGATGATCGATGCCGCTGCTCAGCTTATCACCGAGATTCCCCAGTGTATTTTCATCACTTGCATTATTTGTATCGTTATGCTGTGTAGTCTCTGCCTGGTCTTTGCTGCTTTGCTTCGAAGCATCTGCACGATCTTCATCTGCACTTGACTTTACCGTATCATTTGCCGGCAGCGGTGCACCGCAGCTCGGACAGAATTTACTGCCATCCGGCACTTTGCTTCCACAATTCGGACAAAACATACCCTTACCCCTTTCGTGTTTTACAACACTCTTAAAATTACGTGAATTTATGGAATTTTTATAAATTCACATTCCTAAGAATAGCATATAAAACACAAATAAAAAAGCATAAGAGCAGAAAAATGTCCTCTATGATACGGAGTTCGACCCTTCCGGTCCTAATATACAAGGCGAGCTTTACGGCAGAATATACCAGAAGCACCGGCAACAATGTCACAGAGAGCGCATTGTCCTGAAACGCACCCTGCAGGTCGCCATGCAAGATTGCGATGCAGGCATGTGTAATCCCGCAGCCCGGACATAAATATCCTGTAAGAAGTCGAAAAACACACGGAATTCCATACCCTGTGATACTGAAAACCAGCAGATCGATACCACAGAGCAGGATGAACGAGCTTATTTCAATTGTGACAGTGTGTAATCTTCGCTGCATTTGTGTTTAGCTATTCTTTCTTTATCTTTTAATCTAAAACTTCCCGAATAATCATAACAGAAAATAGTCAAGTCCGAAAGTTTCTAAAAAAGAAGAACCAATTTTCAATACGAAAACTGATTCTTCTTTAAAAATGGCTATCTTTTCCTTGACTTAGAACGCGTTTGTTTAGCTCTTTGACTTACCGTCCCATGCACCGTTTGGACCGACGAAATAACCATCCGGAGTACGTCTATTAATCAGCATCTGACCCATGAAGATATCATCGGTTTCACTGAGGTAAACCCACTTATTATCTGTAAAATGCCAGCTTGTAAGAAGCATACCTTCCTTTGAATCCTTCGTCATGCTGAAGCAATACCATGCATTACCAAGGAACTGCCAGCCTGTAAGCATAACACCATCTTTATTTAGATAGTACCAATGCTGATTGTAAACAATCCAACCAGTACGCTTTGTTGTCTTATCTGGCATCATGAAATTCCATGCTCCTGTCTTACTATCCTTTACCCAGTTACCTGGTGTCGGTGGCATAAGCGTAAATCCAACTGTGTTCGGAGAAGCCTTTTCTGCTGCATTTCCATTTGAGAGAGAATTGCTATAAGATGAACCACTACCTGATGAGCCGCCCGATGAACCGCCTGATGAATGGCTGGATGATCTTCCATTGATACGATAGTTCTGTGCTGCTCTCTTCAGAGTACCTTCCTCCTT
>CAZOYS010000123.1:0-2202 GCA_964584155.1 uncultured Lachnospiraceae bacterium | reverse complement strand
GTTGACATACGTCAACATCTGCTTGCCTGTCAAGAACGGGTTGACGGGCGACAACAAAAGCTTGCCTGTCACGCAGAGATTGACGGGCGACAACTTGATGCTATAATGGGCACAGGAGGTGCTTTCCATGCGGAAGAATGAGATTCGAAATGAGGGAAAGAACCGGTGCGTAGGGTTCCTGTTCTACTATGAGAAGAGTGATACCTGCGTGATCGAGCTTTCTCCGGAGGTGAAGGCGGAGGAGGCTCCTGCCTGGTTCCGGCCTTTTTTGGAGAAAAAGATTTTTACGCTGGATCCGGTCAGCAGTCGGCAGTTTCTGGAAAGCTGGTCGTCTGAAAAGGATGGCGTTTTGTGGAACCGTTCATTCGAGCCGGACTGGCTGAAAGAGCGGAAGAAGAGACATCTGACCCAGGCTATATATCTCAAGGATGCCCGCTTTTATCTCACATTTGCGGACGGAAGGAGCGGCGCAGTAGATCTCACAAAGGAGCTTCAGGAGGACAAGTCTTTTTCGGATCTTCTGAAAAAGCCGGTAGAAATGAAGCCTGCCCGGCTTTCTGCCGGAGGAAGCGTGCTTGACTTCGGCAGCGGGCACTTCCTGATGAGCCGGGAGCTTTATGATATGCCTCTTTCGGGTATTCTCCCTGAAGATGCCCGGGCCTTTCTTCAGGGAAGTCTCGTCGATGTCCCTGACCTATGTGCAGAGCTCGGGGTTTCCCGCCAGTATATAAACCGCCGCCTTCAGGAAGAGGGGGTACAGCCCTTCCGGAAATGCGGCGGAAATAATCTTTATCTGAGGGGGGACGTTTTCCCTCTTTTTGACTACTGAATCAGAATCCGAGACTGTCGTTTATGAGAATGACAGATACACGTCCTGCGTGTCGCTCGTAGCGGGTGATCAGGAAGTTGCAGCAGATGGTCTCCGGAGACTTGCAGTCGGCACAGGCTCCGGTCTTGGTGCAGGGGGTGTTGACGCCGAAGCGGGTGGCATTGACGGGGGCAGCTACGTTTCTCGCCCGCTTAATGGCGGAGTCAATGTCCGGGCAGACCTTGTTCATGCCGACCAGGTAGAGAACATGCTGGGGCCCGTAGGCCAGGCAGGAGACCCGGTTGGAGTTTCCGTCGATATTTACGATGACGCCGTCATTGGTGATGGCATTGGCGCTGGCGATGAAGTAGTCGACCCCGTAGGAGGCAAGCTCCGCTGCCCGCTTGTCGGGGGCATTGTTCCGATCGAGGTAGTTGTATTTGCTGTCTTTCAGAGCTTCGGTGAGCCCGATGTCCGCTGCCGTCTGGCAGCCGCCCATGGTGACGCTTGCCCCTTCGGGAATGAGTTCCAGGGCCTTTTGCAGGGCCTCTTCCTTTGAAGCGGCATAGAAGCCTTCCATATTCCGGGATTTCAGGCCCTTGATGACAGTCTGGGCCAGATTCTCATTGCGCTTGAATTCGATGTCGTTCATGATATAGCTTCCTTCAATCTTTAATTTTCAGAAATGCATTCATATTTCCCCGCTTCCCGCCGGACCGCCGGTGGGACCAGAGGATGTCCGCATTTTCCCAGGTGCAGATTCCCGAGAAGTGTATGTTTTCCGGCCGCACCCCTGCATGAATCAGAGTGTAATATATGGCGGCCCAGAGGTCCAGATGGAAGTGCCTTTTGTCCGTCTGTATGTAGATGTCCGAAAGTTCGGTGTCCGAGTACGGAACCTCATGCCCGTCCGGGTACTGCAGAGAATTACCGGCTTCCAAGCCAGTACCTTCTGCTCCGGCCATATCCTGTATGCCGACACTTCCGGATATCCGCCCTGTCCGAAAAGCGCATATGACATCCTCCGTCACTTCATAATGGGCTCCACTGATCGAAGGCCCGATGACGGCGACGATATCCTGCGGCCGGCTTCCCAGCTCTGTAAGAATTTGTACGGCTTTTCCGGCAATCTGCCCGACGGTTCCCTTCCAGCCGGAGTGGGCGAGGGAAACCCGCTTTCCAACAGGGTCGACGAGATAGACCGGTACGCAGTCCGCGAATGAAGCACACAGGGTAAGTCCTGGTGTGTCGCACCAGAAGCCGTCGACTCCGGAAACCTTGGGACGCAGAAGGCCCTCTTCAGCTGGCGAGCCCGCTCTTACAGCGGAGGCAGCTGTCGATCCGGAAACGGCAGCAGGGGCGAGGCCTGTGCCGAGCCCCTGCCCCTCCTCCGC
>CAZOYS010000122.1:0-2315 GCA_964584155.1 uncultured Lachnospiraceae bacterium | reverse complement strand
GCTACCAGCGGGAGCTCTCCCGCAAGACCAATACCACCGACGACGGCATCCTTTCCCTCATCGACCAGATGAACGAGGAGGTCAAGCAGGAGAACAGCAATAAGAACCCCGTCATCAATTCCACCCAGCGCGACTACATGGCAGGCGAGGTTTCGAAAGACCTTACAAAGCGGATCCTCCTTCCGGCCGAAATCATCAAGGCGCACGAAGAGGGCATCATCCACTTCCACGACTCGGATTACTTCGCCCAGAGGGAGCACAACTGCGACCTTATCAACCTCGAGGACATGCTGCAGAACGGCACGGTCATCAGTGAGACCATGATCGAGAAGCCCCACAGCTTCTTCACTGCCTGCAACGTCACGACCCAGATTGTGGCCCAGGTGGCTTCGAATCAGTACGGAGGGCAGAGCTTTACATTATCCCATCTGGCCCCCTTCGTGGACATCTCCCGGCAGAAGCTTCGGAAAAAGGTCGTCTCCGAGATGGAGGCCGTCGGCGAGCCCCTTGACGACGCGAAAATCGACAAGGTCACCGAGATGCGCCTGAAGGAAGAGATCAAGGACGGCGTTCAGACGATTCAGTACCAGCTCATCACCCTGATGACCTGCAACGGCCAGGCCCCCTTCGTCACGGTCTTCATGTACCTGGACGAAGTGCCCGAGGGACGGACGAGAGATGACCTTGCCATGGTCATCGAAGAAGTCATGCGCCAGCGTATGCAGGGTGTCAAGAACGAGAAGGGTGTCTGGATCACCCCGGCTTTCCCCAAGCTCATATACGTGCTTGATGAGGATAATATAAACCCGGACAGCAAGTACTATTATCTCACGGAGCTGGCCGCCGAATGTACGGCCAAGCGCATGGTGCCGGATTACATTTCGGCCAAGATTATGAAGCGGGACAAGGGCGACGTATATCCCTGCATGGGCTGCCGGTCCTTCCTGACTCCGGACAATGAATCCCAGCCCGAGGGTCTCTGCGATGCGGACAATAAGTCCGGCGAACTGAACTTCGAGAAGGGCCGCCACAAGTATTACGGCCGCTTCAACCAGGGCGTCTGCACCATCAATCTCGTCGACGTGGCCTGCTCCTCCTACGGGGATATGGACAAGTTCTGGGAAATTCTGGACGAGCGCCTGGAGCTCTGCCACCGGGCTCTGCAGTGCCGCCACGAGCGCTTGATGGGCACGGCTTCCGACGTGGCTCCCATCCTCTGGCAGTACGGGGCTCTGGCCCGCCTGAAGAAGGGGGAGAAGATCGACAAGCTCCTCTTCGGAAACTATTCGACGATTTCGTTGGGGTATGCGGGTCTCAATGAGATGACCTACCGGATGCTGGGCGTTTCCCATACGGACCCCCAGGGTAAGGAATTCGCCCTTTCCGTCATGCAGCACCTGAATGACAAGTGCAAGGAGTGGCGGGAAGCTGAGAACATCTCCTACTCCCTCTACGGAACCCCCATGGAGTCCACGACCTACAAGTTTGCCAAGTGCCTGCAGAAGCGCTTCGGCATCATCAAGGGCGTCACGGACAAGAACTACATCACGAATTCCTACCACGTGCATGTCACGGAAGATATCGACGCATTTTCAAAGCTCAAGTTTGAGTCCGAGTTCCAGAAGCTCTCTCCGGGCGGCGCCGTAAGCTACGTAGAGGTTCCGAACATGCAGAATAATATTCCAGCCGTGCTCGCCATCATGCGCCACATCTACGAGAACATCATGTATGCGGAGCTGAATACCAAGTCCGACTACTGCGAGGTCTGCGGTTACGACGGGGAAATCAAGATCGTGACCGACGACAACGGCAAGCTCGTCTGGGAATGCCCCAACTGCGGCAACCGTGACCAGTCGAAGATGTCCGTCGCCCGTCGGACATGCGGCTACATCGGCACCCAGTTCTGGAACCAGGGAAGAACGCAGGAAATTAAAGACAGGGTCCTGCACCTGGCGACAGAGGATTTCAAACCGGAAGTGACGCCGAAGACAGCATGACAGACGAACTGAAGAAAAAATATGAAACTCTTTTGGCGGTGCTCAGGCCCTTCGGCCGCGCCGCCATTGCTTACTCCGGCGGAGTGGATTCGACCCTGCTTTTGACTGCGGCGGTGGAGGCGCTCGGGAAGGAGAATGTTCTTGCCGTGACAGCATGCGACCAGGGCTCCCCCTCGCGCGAGCGGAAGGCCCCGCGGGCCTTCTGCTGCGAGCGCGGCATACAGCATGTGGAACTTTCCCACGATATCTTTGCCGTGGAGGGCCTTTCCGCCAATCCTCCGGACCGGTGCTATCTCTGCAAGAAGGCCCTCTTTTCCG
>CAZOYS010000121.1:0-2338 GCA_964584155.1 uncultured Lachnospiraceae bacterium | reverse complement strand
CCTGCCACTTCTCCTGCACCTCCCCGTCAGCCGTGAAAATGCCCAGTTTGCATGTCGTTCCGCCGAGATCGGCGCCGATTACGTACTTTCCTTCGCTCATTTCCTACCTGCTTTTTATATTATTCATGAATAATGTAAAACACAAATATTTCCTGCCAGCAGAGCCTGTCTGCCCGCATTTCACGGCGCTGCTGCATCGCCTGCTGCCCCAGCGGCGTCCGGAGTCCCAGCCTCGTCTGTCCCGCCTGCTTCCGCTCCGGCTTCTCCTGCTGCCTCCGGCCCTTCCGCCGCCGCTTCGTTCGCAGCCTCGCCGGGATTTTCCGAAACCTCCGCCGGCTTCAGGAAGGCAATCGGCGTGAGATCCTTGTGGAGGGGAGCCATGAAATTGTACCAGACCCGGAGGGGATACGTGGAGCCTGACAGGCCCTTCATGGTCCGGGGGGTGTCATATCCGATCCAGACGGCCGCCGTGTAATAGGCCGTGTAGCCGCAGAACCAGCCGTCCTTGGAGTCGGACGTCGTTCCGGTCTTCCCGGCCGTGGGCATATTCGGGATGCCTCTTCCGTGGGCCGTTCCGTTAATCATAACACCTTCGAGGATTTCTGTCATCTGTCTGGCGGCAGATTCCTTGTAAACCTGCGTCTCCGTCCGATCGGGGGAAATGATCTCATTTCCGTCCGCGTCCGTGATCTTGATGATACAGGTGGCCTCGCGGGCCGCTCCGTCGTGCTCAATGGCCGCATAGCCCTTCGCCATCTCGAGCGGGCTCGGCCCGTGAGCAAAGCCGCCTATGGAGGCCGCCGGCACTTCGTCCAGGTGGTCAAGGCCGTAGAAGCCCAGATTCTTCAGATATTGTATACCTTTTTCCGGTGTCAGGATGGAAAAAAGATTCCAGGCCACCGTATTCTTCGAAACCTCAACGGCCCGCTGCAGGGTCATAGCCCCGGCGTAGCTGCGGTCCGCGTTCTGGGGACCGTCTTCTATGGGTTCGTCGTAGACAATCGTGTCCTTTGTCATGCCCTGCTCCAGCATGGGCGTATAGACAAGGAGAGGCTTGATGGCTGAGCCCGGCTGCCGGTGGGCCTGGTAGGCCCGGTTCAGCTTCGTCCCCGTGATATTATTCTGGGTCCGGCCGCCGACAGCTGCCTTGACATAGCCGGTAGAATTGTCGATGCAGACCCCGGCCCCCTGCAGGGCATAGACCCCGTCAGCCCCGGTCTCACCGGAAAAAGAGAGTTCCTTGTCGATGGCCGCCTGAAGGGCCGCCTGAACATTGAGGTCAAGAGAAGTATAAATACGATAGCCGCCCGAAAATAAGGAAGCGTTGGCCGTATTGTAGGCCTCCTGGTAGGCCTTCTCGTAGACGCTTTTCTCCGCCTCTCCGGAGAAGTCGTTTTTGAACTCGAAGCCGTCCCTGGCCATCAGGGCCCTTGTGGCGCAGTACATCATGAAGGACTCGGCGTCTGTGTGGTTTGTGGTTTCCGGCGGCACATTCAGCGCAATGCCCTCCGCCATGGCCGTATCATAGGAAGAGACGGAGATAACCCCGTCCTCCAGCATGTTCCGAAGGATGCGGTTGCGGCGGGCCAGAGTATTATCCATGTGCTGGATGGGGTCGTAGAGGCTGGGCCGGTTGGGAATGGCACAGAGGAAGGCGATCTGGGAGAGGCTTAAGTTTGAGATCTCCGTATTGAAATAACCGAGAGAAGCTGCCTCAATGCCGTAGTTGCCGTTGGCAAAGTATACATTATTCATATAATACTCGAGAATCTGGTCCTTCGAATACTTCTTCTCGAGCTCGACGGCTATGTAGATTTCCTCGATTTTCCGCTCCCAGGTCTTATCGTTCGTCAGGAAGACGTTCCGGGCCAGCTGCTGGGTGATGGTGGACGCCCCCTGGGTGACCTCGCCGTTCTGCACCATAGCTATAATTGCCCGGAGGATGGCCCTGTAGTCGACCCCGTGATGGGTGTAGAACTTCTTGTCCTCTATGCTGATAATGGCCTGTTTCGCGTATTCCGGAATCTCGTCAATGGTCAGGTAATAGACGTCCTTCTCGCCTTTCAGGACGGAAATCACGTTCCCGTTGATGTCGTAGGCAAGAGACGTCTGGGACTGGCGGAAGGTTTCCGGCGTGGACGCAGCGACAAACTGCACGGCCTCCTCGTGCATGGCCGCGACCTTCTTTGCGGAGCCGCCGAGGTAGTACCAGGCCAGGGCCAGAACGACGAGTCCCATGAGGACGAACTGGATCTTGATGAAGATCCAGGCGCCGCGGTGGGCCTTTCTCTTTTTCTCCTTTTTTTCTTTCGCCATGGTGCTACCGGTATGCTATACT
>CAZOYS010000120.1:0-2347 GCA_964584155.1 uncultured Lachnospiraceae bacterium | reverse complement strand
CGAAGAAGAACAATACCTTCCTCATGGACGCGAAATTCATTAGTAATGTAGACCCTGATGATGCCTCCCAGGTTCTGGCGGGTACGGACGTTGCCCATGCCATCTTCATCCTGGTTTCCAAGTCCGGTACCACCCTCGAGACCCTGACCAATCAGTCCTTTGTCATGGACGCCCTGAAGAAGGCCGGCCTGGACCCCGCAAAGCATATGATCGCGGTTACTTCCGAGACTTCTCCTCTGGCCCACAGTGATGACTATCTCGACGCCTTCTACATGGACGACTATATCGGCGGCCGCTATTCCTCGACTTCTACGGTCGGCGGGGCCGTTCTTTCCCTGGCCTTCGGACCGGACGTCTTCGCCCGCTTCCTCGACGGCGCTGCCGCTGAGGACAAGCTGGCCACGGAAACAGATCCCCTGAAGAATCCGGATATGCTCGATGCCCTGATCGGTGTCTATGAGCGGAACTTCTTGGGATATCCCGCAACGGCCGTTCTTCCCTACTCCCAGGCCATGTCCCGCTTCCCTGCCCACCTGCAGCAGCTGGATATGGAAAGTAACGGCAAGAGCGTCAACCGCTTCGGCGAGCCCGTGAACTACAAGACCGGTCCCATCATCTTCGGTGAGCCCGGCACCAACGGCCAGCACTCCTTCTACCAGCTCCTGCACCAGGGCACAGACATCATCCCTCTGCAGTTCATCGGTTTCAAGAAGAGCCAGCTGGAGAACGACGTCACGATTCAGGGCTCCACGAGCCAGAAGAAGCTCGACGCCAATGTCAGCGCCCAGATCCAGGCCTTCGCGACAGGCAAGGACGACGAGAACCGGAACAAATATTTCGCCGGCGGCCGGCCTTCGTCCATCATCATCGGCGACCAGCTGACGCCTGAGACCCTCGGCGCCCTTCTCGCCCACTACGAGAACAAGGTCATGTTCCAGGGCTTCTGCTGGAACGTCAACTCCTTCGACCAGGAAGGCGTTCAGCTGGGCAAGACCCTTGCCAAGAAGGTTCTCGCCCACGAGACCGATGGCGCCCTGAAGGCGTATGCGGATATCTTCGGGATCTGATAGCAACGAGCCAAGTGAAAAAAGCGCCGTGGAATGCTTGCATTCCATCGGCGCTTTTTTTTATTTGGCGACTGCCCACAGCGAAACGCCCGAAGGGCGTGAGCTGCGGGCAGACCCGCTCAATGCACCGGCTCTTTCCTTCCAAATTCCTCCAGAAGCTGGTCCATGTACTTCGAATCGTCTGCAGCACGTTTGGCATCCTCGATGCGGCCTGCATTAAGAAGCTGCTTCATCACAAAGGAAATATCCTGTCTTTCCTCAACTCTTCCTTCTATTCTTTCTTCATCGTAATGTTCCTGCAATGTCATATACTTTCGCCTTCCTCTCTCATCTTCCTTTTGATCATGCACGGCCCGGTCTATTGCCTCCGTCAGATCCGACTCCGGCCGGCGTCCATTCAGATATTCCAGAAAAGCCTGCATCTCCGGAGATGCCCCGCCCTTGCTTTTTGAATTAATGAAAATAATCGTGCTGCCGTCCTCAAGTTTCAGATCCGGCAGTTCTTCACATGTTTCCCGGAAGGTATATCGGACAGAATCCCGATGGAACGGGTCTTCCAAACATATGAAGACAATATAAGTATCTGGCAGTTTCGAATATGACACATTCTGCCTGAGGTGGTCCATGTCCAGCATGCTGCTGTAGTAGCGGCTGCGTTTTTTGATAGACGTCCGAACGACCGTCTGCATCTCGATGTCATATACCGTGTTCGCCTCGTCCTCGAAATAGATGTCGAAGCGAACACCACGGCCCTCATAGAGAAACTTCTCCTCTTTCTGCGCCTCCGGGAGCCGGACCTCCCGTACCTTCCGCCCGGTCAAAAGCTCCGCCAGCTCCTGGCAGATTTCCGGGTGGTTCCGCAGCACCTCACAGAACATGAAATCATCCGTAAAGGTGGGCTCGTCATAGGTTTTTCGCTTTGTTTCCAAACGTTTTCTCCTTTCAATTATAGCATCTGCCAAAGTGCTTTTCTATTCCTACCCGTCAGATAGCAGTAGAAGAATAATAATGTGAAATCCGAGCCGTCCGGAAAGGACCGGCCTTGCTGCGATCGCAGCGGACAATGAAACGCTGTCCATGAAGATGTTAAGAAAATATTACATTGCAGGGAGAAAGTCAATAGAAATTTTGGGACAGGACAGAGAAAATTTCCGGCTGCAATTGCATTCCTCTTTTCTTGTAGTACGGCGTTTTCCGTGACGCTTCGCTGCCTTCTTTTCAGGCGGGGCGGCCCTTTCAGTGACGCTTCGCTGCCTTGTCTTCAGAAAGGCCGCGCGGCA
>CAZOYS010000119.1:0-2364 GCA_964584155.1 uncultured Lachnospiraceae bacterium | reverse complement strand
TCGTGGATACGGCAGCAGGAGAGGCGGAGTATATTTCCGTGGATGATCTGGCGGCCCGTCTGGCCATGCCGGTGAAGACCGTGCAGAAGTACCTGCGCCGAATCATGGGCAAGGGCATGCTTTCCGGGGCCCGGATTGATGCTCAGGCCACCACCGTGATGTTTTCCGACAGGGCATATAAGGAATACAGGCAGGCAGAGGACGGCCGAATCGCGCGGGAAAACGCTGCCCGGGCCGATGCCAAAGAAAAGAAAGCCGAGAAGGAGCGGGCCGGGAAGGAAGACAGCGAATCTACCGGCAATCCCCAGGTCGACAGCATTCTTTCCCAGGGCCGGGATTATATCCGGACAATCCGGGACATCAATGACGAGATTCCCGATACGGAAGCCATGTCTGATAAGCTCTATACCCTGGAGGATATTGTCAAACGCATCATGGATCAGGTGCGTAAGGATCCGGCTTCCGCCGACAATGTCGGCATGCTCATGAGCTACTACCTGCCCACGACGGTGAAACTCCTGAACGCCTATGTTTCTATCATGAACCAGCCGGCCGGTGAGAATGTGGATGCCACAAAGAAGAACATCGAGGAGTCCATGGATACGATCAATACGGCCTGCATGAAGGTGCTGGATGACATGTTCCAGAATGTGGCCTGGGACGTCTCGTCCGACATCAATGTCATGAAGCAGATGATGGCGCGGGACGGCCTGACGGAGCCTGCAGGGGTCAAAAAGGACTGAGCGGGCGGGCCGCTGGCAGTAGAGCCATGCACGCAAAGCGTACTTGCACCAGTATAGAAAAATATTGAAATAGAAACCAAGGGGAGGAGTTACATGCAGAAGGAACGTTCTTCGTTTTCCAGCCGGATCGGCTTCGTTCTGGCGGCGGCCGGCTCGGCCATCGGCCTCGGCAATATCTGGCGCTTTCCGTATCTTGCCGCCCAGTACGGGGGCGGAAGCTTTCTCATTATTTATCTTGCCGCCGCGGTCACATTCGGTTTTGCCCTGATGATGGCGGAAATCGGCCTGGGCCGCAAGACCCGCCAGTCCGCCATCCGGGCCTACCGAAGCCTCTCGAAGGGGTTTACGTTTGAAGGCATCCTGACCGCGGCCGTTCCCATGATTATTTTCCCCTACTATGCCATCATAAACGGCTGGGTCATCAAGTATTTCGCTGCTTTCCTGATCGGCCAGGACAAGGCGGCTGCGGAAGACGGTTTCTTCGGCGCCTTCATCTCAAAGCCGGTTGAGCCCCTGATCTGGTTCCTCATCTGCCTCGTCCTCTGTACGGTGGTCATTCTGGCCGGGGTGGTCAAAGGCATTGAAAAAATCAGCAAGATCCTGATGCCGGTCCTCCTGGTCCTGATGATTGTCCTTTCCGTCTACATATGCTTCCAGCCCGGGGCGGGAGCCGGAATCCGCTACTACTTCGTTCCCAGTCTGGAACACCTTTCGGTCAAGACCTTTCTGGCAGCTATCAGCCAGCTCTTCTACTCCCTGTCCCTGGCCATGGGCATCATGATTACCTACGGCTCCTATATGAACCGGGAAGACAGCCTTGAGGGTTCGGTCCGCCAGATTGAAGTTTTCGATACCCTGGTAGCGGTACTGGCCGGTCTCATGATTATCCCCTCCGTCTTTGCCTTTTCCGGCGGCGATGCAACGGCCCTGACCGCAGGGCCCTCCCTCATGTTCGTCACCCTGCCCAAGGCTTTTGCCACCATGGTCGGCGGCCGCTTCATCGGGGCCGCCTTCTTCCTCATGGTTACGGTGGCGGCTCTGACCTCTTCGATTTCTTTGATGGAGGCTGTGGTCTCCATCTTCATGGATGCCTTCCATATGGGGCGGCGCCGGGCCACCCTGATTACAGCCGCCTATTCCCTGGTTCTCGGAAGCCTTGCATCCCTGGGCTACGGGCCGCTTTCCGATGTGAAGATTCTCGGCATGCAGATTCTCGACTTCATGGACTTTATTTCTAACAGCGTCCTGATGCCGGCTGTTGCCATCGTCACCTGCATCTTTGTCGGCTTTGTCATCAAGCCGGAAGCCATCATAGAAGAGGTGGAAGCCGAAGGGCAGACCTTTAAGGCAAAGAAGCTTTTCACTGTCGTCATCAAGTGGGTTGCCCCCTGGTTCCTGCTGGCGGTTTTCGTGACATCCATCCTGCAGGCAATGGGTGTGTACAAAATCTGACGGGGGACTTCGATGCAGGAAAACCCACACCAGCCAGGAACTACTGGCGATGGAGCAAGGCTCCCTATACCAGCTAGGAATCACTGGCAATTGAGCAAGACAGCCGGGCCGCGCGCGCCGCTGGGGGGGGGGGGGCCCCCCCCCCGCGGTTACATTTTTTTGGACCGGG
>CAZOYS010000118.1:0-2460 GCA_964584155.1 uncultured Lachnospiraceae bacterium | reverse complement strand
AGCCCCTGACCTTCGGGCCCAATATCAAGGACTGGCCCGAGATGCCGGCCCTGCCTGAAAACCTGATCCTGAAGGTCGTATCCGAAATCCACGATCCTGTCACAACGACGGACGAGCTGATCCCCTCCGGCGAGACTTCATCCTACCGGTCGAATCCCCTCCGTCTGTCCGAGTTTGCGCTTTCCAGAAAGGACCCCGCCTATGTGGGCCGGGCCAAGGAAGTGAAGAGGGCGGAGGACGCCCTTATGGGCGGCGGCTGCGCAGGAGAAGTCCTGCCCGAACTCCGGGAAGTCATGGGCATCATCCATCAGACTTTCCCTGAGGTGCAGCACGGGAACTTCGGCGTGGGCTCCACGATTTTCGCCGTGAAACCCGGAGACGGCAGCGCCCGGGAACAGGCGGCTTCCTGCCAGAAGGTCCTGGGCGGCTGGGCCAATATCGCCAACGACTACGCGACGAAGCGCTATAGAAGCAACCTCATCAACTGGGGCATGCTGCCCTTCCGCATCGCAGTTCCCGACACGGAACTGCCCTTCACAAACGGGGACTACATCCTGATTCCCGGCATCCTGGAGACTGTGAAGGCGAAGAAGGAAACCATCGATGCCTATGTGGTACAGGCGACAGGCCTGAAGAAGTTCGAACTGACCCTCGGGGGGCTGACGGACGATGAGCGGGAGATCATAGAAGACGGCTGCCTCATCAATTATTATCGGAGTCATTGAGCATGCAGGAAGAGGAGACAAAAAAAGAAAAAAGGGTGACGCGGGAGGAGTACCGCTTCTACCTCGTGCGGGCTTCGGTCATCGTCATCGCAGCTATTGTTGTCATCATCTTCTACTTCTGCGTCAAGCGCTATGCGGGCCTCGCGGCGGGCCTGAAGACAATCAATTCCGCCCTGGCCCCCATCATCATCGGCTTCGTGACGGCCTTCCTTATAAACCCCATCATGAAGGGGCTGGAAAAGGCCATGCTGCCCTACTTCCTGGGGCGGACGAAAAACGAGGCGAAGACGCGGCACCGGGTCCGTGTGTCCTGCTCCCTGATTTCCCTCGCCATCCTGATCGTCCTGATTGTATTCTTCCTGTCCGCGGTCATCCCCCAGATTGTCGCGACCATCAATGATCTTTATAATAATATCAATGACCAGATCGTCGGCGTCATAGACTGGGCGGACAAGATTACGGGAGGCCGCTTCCACGCGGACCTGCAGAGCGCCAAGGAAGACAAGAACATCACGAACACCCTGAACAAGGCCATTACCTATGTCCGGGACTACCTGAACCTGGGGGCCAATGACGACATAGTAAATACCCTGGCCGACTGGGGCATGAGTATCGGGAAGGGCATCTTCAACGGCATTCTCGGCATCATCGTCTCTGTCTATGTCCTTGTGGAAAAGGACGTCTTCAAGGCCCATACGAAGAAGCTCATCTACGGCATCTTCAAGACCAGCCACGCGAATGTGGCCCTGGACGTGGGCCGCAAGACCAAGGAAGTCTTCTACGGCTTCATTGTCGGGAAGATCATTGACTCCCTGATCATCGGGGTCATCTGCTATTTCAGCATGCTGATCCTCCGCTTCCCCTACCCGGTCCTCTGCTCCGTCATCATCGGCGTGACGAATATCGTCCCTGTCTTCGGCCCATACATCGGAGCCGTGCCGACCGTCATCCTGGTCTTCATGAACAATCCCGTCCAGGGTATCTACATGCTGATCTTCGTCATCGTCCTGCAGCAGATTGACGGAAACATCATCGGACCGGCCATTCTGGGCAACTCCACGGGCCTGTCCTCCTTCTGGGTCGTTTTCGCCATCACCATCGGCGGCGGCCTCTTCGGCATCCCGGGTATGATCATCGGGGTGCCCATCGTGGCGGTCCTCTACTATATCGGAAGCCTGATTGCGAACTGGGCGATAAGGAAGCGGGGCCTGCCGACGGATTCAACGCAGTACACCCAGCTTAAGGCCGTGGATCCGGCCACCCGGGAGCTCATACAAAAGACCCCGGAAGAGATTGAAAACAGTGACGGCGTGAAGAAGACCTTTATGAGCGGCGGCATCGCAAAGCTGAAGGAGCGCTTCAAGGGCAGGAAAAAGAAACATTAATAATGTGGGAGCCGGACACCCGGCTCCCATTTCTGTTGGCGGTATTTCCCGGCCGTTATCTGTCTGAATTTATGCCAAACAGAAATCCTGCCGACAAAATTCCTTTATTCCCCGCCTTAAATGGGGTACAATAAATCAAAAGTATACCCTGATAACTATTTTGCGGCCCCGTACGGGCGGGCCGGCATTGCGGACATATATCATTACTTGGTGAAAGAAATTGGCTGAACGTTCCGAATACCGGACAAAACTGGATGAAATTGAAGGCCTGATGAAGGAGGGAAAGAAGGAAGATGCCCTCCTCATGCTCGATGCCATGAATTTCCGCAAGGTCGGGAATGTCAATGCCA
>CAZOYS010000117.1:0-2579 GCA_964584155.1 uncultured Lachnospiraceae bacterium | reverse complement strand
AAATATCGTTACGGGATCCGGATCAGAAAGTCAAGTCACCCCGTGAACAGTAACTATTTTATCAAAGAGAATTTCGAAGGAATTCGAGTTTTCCGGAACTGACTGATAAACAATCGAGTAGAAGGATTTCATCCTCCTACTCGATGCAGCAACACTGCAACCAGCTCACAGCCTTCGGCTGTTTCGCTGGTTGCAGTCGCCAAGATGGCTCCTTCACATGCGCGCATGTACGGAGTCATCTTGGCTCGTTGCTTACAAAAAAGGAGCCCCCTCTAGGGAACTCCTTCAGCACACTAATGTAAAGAACGGCTGTAAGCCGGGTTCTGTCGTGTTCGGTCATCTGTCTAGGACGATTGTTGCCAACCGCCTCAAGCAACCTACCTGAAGCTGGGCGGGCCGCCTCATAGCGCTTCGTTTCGGTCTTGCTTCGGATGGGGTTTACACTGCCGTCTCCGTTACCGGCGACGCGGTAGGCTCTTACCCTGCCATTTCACCCTTACACCGCAAGCGGTGCGGTATACTTTCTGTTGCACTTTCCCTCAGGTCACCCCGGCCGGCCGTTAGCCGGCATCCTGCCCTGTGAAGCCCGGACTTTCCTCTCCCGTCAAACGACGGCAGCGACCGAATACCGTTCTTGTACGGTTTCCTATATTATCATTGCGCCAAAATTCCCGCAAGCAGAAAGTGCTGAGGGGGGACGAAATTCTATTTTCCTTTGTCTGTACCCGCAGAAAGTCCGCCAAAGGGGGACAAACTTCAAATTCCTGCCGCCTACACCCTCCAGACGCCTGACAGCGGGGGACAAACTTCTCAAACCGGGAAAATCGACCCTCCGATGAACTCGCGGATGAGGGAGTTGTTTCCTATGTCCTCGGGCGCCATGGGAAGGAAGTAGTCAAAGAGTTTCAGGAGCCGCTTGGCCTCGGCGTACTCCGGGCAGTCCCGGGGAACGGAATAGAGCTCCGGTACGGCGTAGATCTTCAGTACCGCAAGCTCATAGATGAGGGCCGAATTGAAGAAGGCATCCGCCGAATCCTGCAGGGGGAAGATATTCTTCTCCTCGCCTCGGTGGACAGAGTCCCACATGGCAATGGTTTCCTTGGCCGTCGTCCCCCTGGTTCTTGCGTCCCGGACAATCCGCCGAATTAATCTCCCGTCCGTTGTGGACAGGGGGTTGTGCTCGTCTATGGCAAGCTGGGTCAGGGCTGAAATATAAATCTTGAACTTCGAGGACTTGGGCAGGGAGTAGGACAGCTTGTCGTTCAGGCCATGGATGCCCTCGATGACCAGGATGTCTCCCTGATCCAGCTTCATGTGTCTTCCCTTATACTCCCGCTTTCCGGTCTTGAAATTAAATGTAGGAAGCTCAACGTCCTCGCCCTTAAGAAGCCGCTTCATATCGGAGTTGAAGAGCTCTACGTCCAGGCACTCCAGGGCCTCGAAATCCACCTCTCCGAACTCGTCCACGGGCATCTTGTCGTGGTCGTTGTAATAGTCGTCGAGCGGGAAGGGATGGGGGTGCATGCCCAGGGCCCTGAGCTGAACCGAAAGGCGGTGGGAAAAGGTCGTCTTCCCGGAAGACGAAGGGCCCGCAATCATAACGAAGTGCCGGTCCGGCTCGGAAACAATTTCCCGCGCAAGGGCCCCGATCCGTTCCTCCATGAAGGCTTCCTGCATCAGTATGATGTCCCTGCTGTGGCCGGCCACGATGGCGTCGTTCAGCTGGCTTACGGTCCGGATACGGAGGCGGTCCGCCCAGTCGGCCGACGTCTGCATGATATGGGTCAGATCCTTATATTCCTTGAAATCCTCGACCGCATGGGGCTGCTTCGTCGGGAAAAGAAGGAGGAAGCCGTCCTCGTATTTCTGCAGGCGGAAGTACTTGAGATACCCGGTCGAAGGCACCATGTAGCCGTAGAAATAGTCATATGAGCCGTCAATTTCGTATACATTCATGAGGGACGAGGACCGGTACTTCAGGAGGTCGTCCTTGCTCTTAAGGCCATGCCCCTGGAAGATTTCCCGGGCCTCGGCCGTGGAAACGGAATGCTTCTTGAGCTTTAAGTCCCGCTCGACAAGCTTCTTCATCTCACCCTTCAGGTCGGAAAGGAATTTCTTCGTCACCTTGTCGACTCCGGAAACCTTGCAGAAATAGCCGTTTCCCAGGCTGTACATGACATTGATGTCCGGAATGAAGGCATCTTCCCCGCCCGAAAAATTGGCGGCTTCCGGCCCGAAATAGCCGGACGAAATCATGTCGTCCAGGGCCTTTTCCATGAGGAAGATGAGGGACCGCCTGTAGGCCCGCCGGCCGGTCTTCGTGGCCGTCGTGATGAAGGAGACAACGCAGTCGTTCTTGACCTTCTTCCGAAGTTCGGAGAGTTTGTAGTTCATCGTGGCCAGGACGATGTCGCCCTCGTATGAATCCTTATATTCCTTCGCCAGGTCCAGAAGACGAGTGCCGGCGGATACCGTCCGCACTTCTTTCCCGATCTTTACATTGATCATATTTTCCATATTTTTGTCTTATGAATAATGTAAAACATTAACATTTCCGCATCGGCCCTCTGCAGGCAAGC
>CAZOYS010000116.1:0-2596 GCA_964584155.1 uncultured Lachnospiraceae bacterium | reverse complement strand
CCTTTAAAGACAGGATGGAAGGCTTGTTTTTCTTCTCCGAACCCTGACCGTCCATAGGCCGCACCTCCGTTCAAAAGAGGAAACCTTCATTTGCTGACCATATGATAACACATTTCGTCTGCCTTTTTCATTTATCTGTTCCAGAAGCTCTTCAGCAGGATGGAAATCTTCTTGTAGAGGAGCATGGTGATCAGGGTGTCCACCGCGCCCTTGATGAGGTTGAAGGGGGCGACGAGGAGGATGCAGAAGAGCATGACGGAGTTCACGGACGGATGAATGGCGGCGCCCATCTCGATGAAGGCCTCAAGCGGCATGTTGAAAGCTTTACCGTAGGCGGGCAGGAGAACGTAGGCGTTCATGAGGACGCCGACGACAGCCATGATGACGGTGCCGGCAATCATGCCGAGCAGGGCCGAGTTCTTGCTCTTGTGGTGCTTATAGATGAGGGAGGCCGGAACGACAAAAGCGCAGCCGATGATGAAATTCGCGAAATCTCCGACGAAGGCCGTTGACGTCCCCTTGATCAGGACATGGAGCAGGACCTTCAGGAACTCAGTGACAATGCCGGCCACCGGCCCCATGGCAAAACCGGCAATCAGGACCGGTACCTCGGAGAGGTCGATTTCGTAGAAGGTCGGCGCGATGAAAGGCAGGGGAAATTCAATCAGCATCAGCACGGTCGCAACGGCGGACAGCATGGCCACCTGAACGAGCTTGTGGACGTTTCTATGCTTGCCCTGCGCGGGTTTTGCGGGAGATGTGTTGTTGACGGTATTGTCACTCATGAAGGGATTCCTTTCCGTTAATTATTTTCATCAGAATAATATAAATCATGCACTAAGCTGCAGGCCGGGTTTTGCAGTCATATTGACAAAAGCCGGATCCGCAACCGACCATACAAGCGAGGCCGTGCTCAGTCCGCCCGAAAATATAACATAAGTCAGAGAAGATATAAAGAGTTCAAAGGCACTATTCTTCAGCAGTTCAGCCGGAAATGCTGTCCAGAAGCCGCTTCACTTCTGCCTTGTATTCACTTTCGCTCCGCGCTTTCTTAATCTTCTTCATTGCCCGGGCCAGGGTGTCTGCGGGAACATTCGACTCCGAAAATAAGGCCGCCTTCTCCCACCAGCCCCACAGTTCCTTCATGCGGGCCAAAGCTCCCTTCTCGTCGGGAATGTAGGAGCGGTAGCCCTGCAGAATTTCATCATGAAAGGCACGGAAACGGGCGCGGTCTGACTCCGACGTCGGGCGTGCCTGAGTGAGGGGGGTGTTCTGAGCCTCGTCTGCTGATGAACCTTCCTGTTTTCCGGCTTCTGACAATATTTCTTCCGCCAGGGTCGGCTCGCTGACAAGTCCGCGGCCGATCATGATGCGCTCCACCTGCGGAAAGCGGTCGAGAATTCTTTTCACGTCTTCCTGACTTACAAGATCGCCGTTCCAGGTCAGGGGATGCCGGCATGCGGAAAGAGCCTGCGCAAAAAGTTCTTCATCAGCAGTCCCCTGATAGCCCTGCGATGCCAGCCGCGGGTGCAGGATGATTTCGGAAAGGGGATAGCGGTTTAATATGGAAATCAGGTCGGAGAAATGTTCAGTAGAATCTAACCCCGGACGCATCTTCACGGAAAGCCGGACGTCGATACTTTCTTTTGCAAGGGCTGCAAATGTTTCATCAAGAATCCGGTCTATCTTCTCAGGTTCCGCAAGCAGGCCGGCTCCCCGGCCCCTTCTCGTGACCGTCGGAGATGGACAGCCCAGATTCCAGTTGATTTCCCGATAGCCCATCTCAGCCAGTGTCCGGATTCCAAGAAAGAGTGTCTCGCTGTGACCTGTCAGAAGCTGGGGCACCAGGGTGCAGGTCCGGTCTTTCAGAAGTTCTTTATTATTTTCGAAAAGCACATCCCGCGCGTCCGACCGGCTGAAGCAGGATTCCGCCTGGACATTCAGGAATGGCGTGTAGTAGCGGGAAATCCCGCCGTAGTACCTGTGGTGGGCGTTCCGGAAGGCGAAGCCCGTGATGCCCTCCATGGGGGCGAAGTCAATTGCTATCATGCTATGCGTTCCAGTCCGGTCAGCAGGGGTGTCAAACTTCGAAATCAAGCCTTTTTTACCCTCGGCCGGGCAGGCGAGGGGTGTCAAACTTCAAAATCAAGCCTTTTTTACCCTCGGCCGATCCGCAAAGGGGTGTCAAACTTCGAAATCAAGCCTTTTTTACCCCCGGCCGGGCAGGCGAGGGGTGTCAAACTTCAAAATCAAGCCTTTTTTACCCTCGGCGGGCCGGGAAATGGGCGGTATTTGCCCTAAAAGCAAGTTCCTGCGACTTGCCTTATACCTGCGGCCACCAGGTATGGGCGGTATTTGCCGGGAAAAGCAAGAACAGGCGCCCCCGGCGCTGCCGGCGTAGGCAGCGCCGGGAGCGCCTGCTGCTATTGCAAGGATCACGAAATCTCGTACTTCAGCACCAGGGCCTCGTGGGGCTTGAGGTCTGTTTCCAGGCGGCCGTCATGGACGGGGAAGTCCTCGGGCATGATGGAGTAATAGTTGTCGCCGGAGGCGAAGAGCTGCTCCAGGGTGCAGTTCAGGGGGACCTCCGCCTTCC
>CAZOYS010000115.1:0-2660 GCA_964584155.1 uncultured Lachnospiraceae bacterium | reverse complement strand
GAAAAGTCTATACTGCCGGCGTTTTAGCTACAAGTCAGCCCGTGAACTGTAACATGTAAGCGCTTACGCTGTGAGGGACTTGATGACCGCATTGATGGTCTTTCCGTCGGCCTTGCCTTTGAGGTCGGCCATGACGGTCTTCATGATCTTCCCCATGTCCTTTGACGCGACAAGGTCTGCATACTTCTCATTGACATAGGACTTGACCTCGTCCGCGCTCATGAGTTTCGGCGCATAGGAAGAAATCAGGTCGTAATTGTACTGGTACTGGGCCTTTAAGTCCGCACGGGAATCCGGGCAGGTATCGAGCTGCTCCTTGGCCCCTTTAAGTTCCTTCAGAATCGTCTTGTCCACAAGCTCGGACGGAATATTTTCCCGGTCGCCCGCATTGATGCCCGCCATCTTAACGGCGGATACAAGGCTGGAGAGCACTTCCTTCTTCTGCTTGTCGTGGTCCTTCATGGCCTGCACCATGTCTTTTTTCAGTTGGTCGAATTCCATTATTTTTCATCCTTTCATAGAATTTTTTGCCGGTGGCTATTATAGCACTTTCGCGTAATTGTTGTTGACAATCACGTCTTACGGCTTATATCTTCGTATAAACATAGTATAAGGATGCCGCCCAGGCAGTGCTTGACTGCTATCCTTTCTGCCCCCTCATTTCTCTGGCTTCCAGATAGTCCTCATACTCTTTTTTCGACATACAGACCGGACCGATGGGTGTTTCATAAACCTGCCGGTCTGTGAGGTCACTCATGTCGCTCCCGCTGCCCTTCAGCAGTTCCAAGTCTTTCTCCGTCAATTCCCGGTATTCGCCTTCACGTAAACTTTCATCCAGTTTCAGATTCCCCATACGGATGCGCTTTAATACAACGACTTCATTTCCGACGGCTTCGAGCATCCGTTTTACCTGGTGGAAGCGGCCTTCATGCAGAACGATGTGAATTTCATCTGTAGGTATGTAAGCGCTTCCATTTGCTTCTGCTGCTGCCTGTGCCAATAACTGTACTGTTCCGCAAGTCTCTTCCTGACGAAATACTTTTGCCGGCAAGGTCGACTCGTCATCTCCGATATCCACACCTGCTTCCAGACGTTTGATGTCGGTGTCTGAAATTCGGTCTCTGAGCCCTGCTATATATTCCTTCTCCACATGCTTCTTCGGAGACAGGAGCTCGTGGATCAGCGGGCCATCGTCCGTAAGGATGAGAAGACCGGTCGTATCCTTATCGAGCCTGCCGACCGGAGAAATCCCTTTTACGTTTTCTTCTGCCAGAAGATCGATGACCGTCGTCGATGTCCCTTCCCTGGTTGAAGAAACAACTCCAGTGGGTTTGTTCAGCATGTAGTAGTGGTGGGCTTTCCAGACGACGGGCACTCCGTCCACAGTAACGGAATCATTATTCTCATCTATGTCCGTGTCGGAATCCCGGATGATTCCCCCATTCACGGTCACCCTGCCCTTTCGGCAGAGGAGTTTCACTTCCTTCCGGCTGCCGATGCCGGCAGAGGCCAGATATTTATCGAGACGCATATAGTTCCTGCTTTCAGTTCAAATCAACCGGACAAATCATAACCGAACGCAGATCAAAAAGGTAGTATTTTATCTCCCCTCCCCCGGTGCTATATTATTTTTATGAAGGGGAAAAAGCTGCGCAACGGATTTTTTCTCCTGTTTTCTGAAGAATTTCACATATCCGGGAGGTGTTTTCTATGAAGAAGTATAATGTAAAACTTGCCCTGCTCCTTGAAGTGATTCTCTTTGTCGCTGTTTTCTATTTTGCTGTCGGATCTTGCAATGGCTATCCTGCTCCGATTCGATATTTCATCGACATAACTACGATCATTATCATTCTGGCAATTGTCATCGGCGGGATGTTCGCCTTCGGCTGTCAGAAGGACTTCAACAAGGCATTTTCCATTGGAGAAAAAAACTATTCTCTGCTGGAGCTCAAAAATATCAAACTTGCGGTCTCCGTCTGCCAGCGGCTCATCGTCTGCTCCAGCCTGATTTCCATCGTGATTGGTGTCATTTCATTCCTGCAAAATTTTTCCGACCCTGCATCCACCGGTCCTGCCCTTGCTGTCGCCTTCCTTTCCGCCTTCTACGGAGCTGTCCTTGAATACCTGACCCTACCCCTCTACATAGCTTCCGAGCGGGCCATCAATAAGGCCATGGACTTGGGCGAACTCGATGAAGACGGACTGACACTTGAATGCACAGGAAAAACTGCTGAAAAAGAGTCCGTCGAAAATAATACACCCGCTGAAGAGAAATCCGAGTGAGGCTGTCATGAACGGCCGTCCCATTACAAAAGAGCGCTATCTCGAGGTGGCGCAGAAATTCGGTCTGACCCGGCGAGAGCTAGAGCTCGGGTGGCTGAAGGCGAGCGGCCTCACGAACGCCCGTATTGCCGAAATGACCGGCATCTCGGAGCTCACCGTGAAGAAGCACATGACCCACATCTACGAGAAGGCCTGGGTGCCCGGGAGGAAGGAATTCCGGGAACTGTTTTCAGAAGAAAAGCCATAACCGTTCCGGCATATGCCGGGGCGGTTTTTTGATCTGAATTTCGTTAAGGCGAGCCCCTTTTCTGCCGACAAACAAGGCTCTTCGGGCATAACTGTGGGTAAGAAATGCCTTCAACTTCAGTAACTACGCG
>CAZOYS010000114.1:0-2717 GCA_964584155.1 uncultured Lachnospiraceae bacterium | reverse complement strand
TACGACGTGGTCATCATCGGAGGAGCGCTTTCCGGCCTGTCCGCAGCTTTGCAGCTGCAGGCAAAAGGCGTGAAGGACATCCTCATCCTCGAGAAGCACAATCTCCCCGGCGGTCTGGCCACGTCCTATGTCCGGGGCGGCTTCGAGATCGAGGCGACCCTTCACGAGATGATGAGCATCGGACCCAAGGAGGACCGGCTGAAGGTCGGGGCCTTCTTTGACGAGATGGGAGTCGATATCGACTGGCTGCGGGTTCCCGAGGCCTACCGCTTTGTCGAGCCCTCGAAGAAGATTGATATCACGCTGCATGCGGGCTTCCGCAAGGCTGCGGATGAAATCGATGCCCAGTACCCGGGCTGGGGGGACAAGGTCTACGACTTCTTCCTCCTCTGCAATACGGTATACGACTCCATGAACGTCCTCTCCGTCACGCCCATGAGCAAACTGCAGATGCTGAAGGAGCACGAGCAGTTCGTGAAGACCGCAGGCTATACGGCCTATGAGGTCATGGATACCTACCACTTCCCGGATGAGATCAAGGACATCCTGTCTGCCTACTGGATCTATGTCGGATCCCCGCTCGATAAGCTCCCCTTCACGATCTATGCCTTTCTCTATGCGGATTACCTGCGTGGCGGCTCCTACGTCGCAAAGAACTTCTCCCATGAGATGTCCATGAAACTGGAGAAGAAGGTCGAGGAGAACGGTGCCCAGATTGAGTTCCGCCAGGAAGTCGAAAAGATTCTCGTAAAGAATGGCCATGTGACGGGCGTTCGCACGAAGCGGGGCGATGTCATCAATTGCGACTACGTCATCTCCGGCGCCTATCCCAACAAGGTATATAGCCAGATGATCGAGCCGGCTTCCGAAGTGCCTGCAAGAGCCATCAAGCAGATAAACGGCCTTCCCCTTTCCGTCGTTCCCGTATCCGTGATGATGGTGCTCGACGGGACTCCGGAAGAGCTTGGAATCAAAGATTACAATATCTTCTCCGCAGAGGACATGAATATGTCTTCCCTCTGGGAGAACGAGAAGACCATCGGACCCTATAAGTATCTCACAAGTATCTGCTTGAACCTGGCCAATCCGGGCTGCTGCCCCGAGGGCTACACCCAGTTTTCCATCACGGCCCTGCCTCTTGTGAACGCCTTTCTCGACGTGAAGGAGGAGGACTACCCGGCCCTGAAGGAAAAGATCGGGCGGGAGCTGATCACAGGCTATGAGCGGATGACCGGTATTGTCATCCATGACAAGATCCACGAGATCGAAGTTTCCACGCCTGTCACGATTTCCCACTATGTAGGAGCCTGGAAGGGCTCTATCTACGGCAACCTCCACAGCATGGAAAACCACGCCGTTGCCCGCCTGCAGATGCGGGAGGAGGACCATGTCATTGAAGGCCTTGAATTTGCCTGCGCTGCAGGCATGAGCGGCAACGGCATGGGCCCTGCGGTCACGAACGGAAGGGCGGCAGCGAAATTCGTCGCAGAAGCCATGGAGAAAGGAGGCGCCCTCTAAATGAAAGTCAAAGGATTTTTTACAGACATAGGCGGCGCCGGCCGTGTGACGAAGGCCCGGGAAGCAGCTATAAATAATGCATCTACGAAGGCAGACCCTGTCGACCCCATTCGGGCTTTAGCAGATGCTGCCCATCCCGGCCCCCGGGAATACACCCTGACCAAGGTCTATGACGCATCCCCGACTTCGAAGACTTTCCGCTTCGAGCCCGTTGACGGCCATGTACCAGTCTTTCAGGCAGGCCAGTATGTAAACATGCATTTCAAAATCGGAGAGAGCGTATTGACCCGGGCCTATTCCATTTCAAGCGCCCCCTGCGAGGCAAGACCCGGAAAGCATGTCTCCTTCGCACCTGATGAAAACGGGACATCGGACAAGCCTTACTTTGAAATCACGGTTCGCGGAAATCGTCCTTACTTCGTTCCCGACTATCTTTTCAAAGAAGCGACAGTCGGGCAGAAGTTCATCTGCGACCTGCCGTTCTCAGACTTTTTCTACCAGCCCCTGCGGGATTCGAAGAATCTCATGGGTCTGGCCGGCGGCTCGGGCATTACGCCTTTCGCTTCCATGGCGAAGGAGATTGCACACGGGAAACTGGACGCAGACCTCACGATTCTCTACGGCTCCGTCAAGCACACGGATATCGTCTGCGGCGAGCAGCTGGAAGCCGCACGGAAAGCAGCCCCCGACAAGATTCACATCGCCCATATCATGAGCGACGACGAGGAGTGGGACGGAGAGAAAGGCTTTCTCACAAAGGAGCTCATCGAGAAGTACTCGAAAGAGGATACGACCTACTTCTTCTGCGGGCCCCTTCCCATGTTTACGATGCTGCAGGGCATCATGAAGGACATGGGCGTTCCCGAAAAGCGCTTCCGTCATGAGGCCATGCAGCAGCCTGCGAATGTGAAGATGATTCCGGGCTTCCCCGAGGATCAAATCGGGAAGACCTACAAGATGACTGTAGTCCGCGGCATCAATGAGACCGTCGTCGATGCCAAGGCCGATGAACCGGTTGCCGTTTCCCTCGAGCGGGCCGGCATCCCCATTGATGCCCACTGCCGGGGCGGCGAGTGCGGCTTCTGCCGGGCCCAGCTGCTTTCGGGCGACATCTTCGTATCGCCTCTGGGCGATGGCCGCCGGCGGGAGGACAAGGAAATGGGCTGGTTCCACTCCTGCTCCGCTTATCCGACCAGCGA
>CAZOYS010000113.1:0-2830 GCA_964584155.1 uncultured Lachnospiraceae bacterium | reverse complement strand
CCTCGGATGCCGTGAGATGAGAAGAGGAAAGGGCCTCTTCTTCCGTTTCGGGCAGTTTTTCTTCACTTGTCACGTCACTCATTGGCCTTTCCTCCTTCTACATGAAATCAAGATACACCCGGAACTCAACCCATTTCCCGGAAACAATATCATAAATATTCGTTTCTTAACAGATACAGCGCTTTGTCTGCCTTAAAGTCTCAGAGTTTTGCAATCCGCTCCAGAGCCGCCTTCGTGTTCTCATGGGTTCCGAAGGCTGTTAAACGGAAATATCCTTCTCCGGCCGGTCCGAACCCGGATCCCGGCGTGCCGACGACGTGGGCATTGTCAAGAAGGTAATCGAAGAAGTCCCAGGAGGAAACGCCGGGAGTCTTGAGCCAGATGTAAGGAGCATTGACGCCGCCGTATACCGTGTAGCCGGCCTTCTCCAGGCCTTCCCGAATCATCCGGGCGTTTTCCATATAGTAGGCTACCTGCTCACCCGTCTGCTTCTTGCCTTCCGCAGAATATACGGCTTCGCCGGCCCTCTGCACGATGTAGGGAGCCCCGTTGAACTTGGTCCCGTGGCGGCGGGCCCACATGTCATGAAGGGAGGCCCCGTTTCTCTTCAGGTCCTTGGGGATGACAGTCGCCCCGAGCCTGAGACCCGTGAATCCGGCATTCTTTGAGAAGGAGCGGATTTCAATGGCGCATGTCCTTGCCCCCTTGCACTCGTAGATCGTGTGGGGCACGTCAGGCTCGCTGATATAGGCTTCATAGGCCGCGTCGAATATGATGACCGACCCGTGGTCGTTCGCGTAGTCCACCCACTCCTGCAGCTGGTCCCTGGTAAGAGTCGTGCCGGTGGGATTATTGGGCAGGCAGAGGTAGATGACGTCGGGCACCTTCTCGGGGAAGGCAGGAATGAAGCCGTTCTCCGCCGTGCAGGGCATGTAGACGACGTCTGACCAGACGCCGGTCTTCTCATCATAAGTACCGGTCCGGCCCCCCATGACATTGGAATCCACATAGACAGGATACACGGGGTCCGTCACTGCGATGACCGCATTCTCCGCAAAGAGTTCCTGAATATTTCCGGAGTCGGACTTGGCCCCGTCTGAAATGAAGACCTCGTCCGCTTCGATATGACAGCCGCGCTTTACATAGTCTTCATCCGCCATCTTCTCCCGGAGAAATGAATAGCCGAGGTCGGGGGCATAGCCGTGGAAGCCCTCAGGTGTACCCATCTCTGCGACAGCCTTCTGCAGGGCCTCTATAACGGCCGGGCACAGGGGCTGCGTCACATCCCCGATGCCGAGCCGGATGATTTTCTCGTCCGGATGCTCTTCCTGATAGGCTGCGACTTTCTTCGCAATCGTAGAAAAGAGGTAGCTGCCGGGCAGCTTCAGATAGTTTTCATTGACAGGTGTCATCGTGTCCTCCAGTCCGTTTTCTTATGAATAATGTAAAACCCGCACATCTTCTGCATCCGCTCATCAGGTGCCCTGTTTCTGCACATCTTTTGCGTCCATACTTTCAGGGAGCCCTAATTCTGCGCATCTTTTGCGCATCCATTCAGGCGCCCTGTTTCTGCGCATCTTTCTACAGGAACAGCAGGCGGGTTCAGGCGTTTTCAGCCTGTTTCATTTTGCAGGCGTGTAAATCTTCACGTCGTCCTCTGTGATATTCTCCGGAATTTCGATGTCGCCGGAAAAGACCTCCGTCGCCGGGCCGGTCATAATGACATGGCCCGTTTCCTGATTGTAGGTGATCTGCAGGTGGCCGCCGAGAAGCTCTATATCTACGGTCGCGTCGCAGAGGCCGTTAATGAAGCAGGCCACGGCCGTGGCGCAGGCCCCGGTCCCGCAGGCCAGGGTCTCGCCGGACCCCCGCTCCCAGACCCGCATGCGAAGGTGCTGACGGTCGATGACATTTACAAACTCCGTATTGACCCTCTTGGGGAAAATCGGATGATTCTCAAAAGCAGGGCCTATCTTCGTGAGATCCATCTGCCGCACGTCCTCGTCCCGGACGACGACGCAGTGAGGATTTCCCATGGAGACGCAGGTGGCCTTATATATGGTGCCGAGAACTTCTATCGGCTGATTGATCATATCATTGTCCGGGTGGGTGACCGGAATCTGCCGACAGTCGAGGATGGCCTCACCCATGTCGACAGTCGCCTTCTCGACTTTGCCGTCCGAGCCGGGTGCGAGGACGAGATGCTTGATGCCGGAAGCCGTCTCCACGTCAATCTCTGTCTTCTTTACGAGCCCGTGGTCGTAAGCGTACTTGCCGACGCAGCGGATGCCGTTGCCGCACATGGCCCCTTCCGACCCGTCCGCATTATACATGATCATGCGGACATCGGCCGTCTTCGACGGAGCAATCAGAATGAGCCCGTCGGAGCCTATTCCGAAGTGGCGGTCCGAAACATATATTGACGCAGCCCCGGGGTCTGCTATATCACTGCCCTTCGTAATGTCGCAGTAGACATAGTCATTGCCGCAGCCGTGCATCTTCGTGAAATGCATTGAAAATCCTTCTTTCTCTAAAAAGGGGGACAGAGTTTGAAAATTTCTTTCTTCTACCCACCCCATGGGACTTCACGGGGGATAAAGTTTGAAATCTTTTCTCTTACACCCACAGTTCTACTCGAGACGGGGGACAAAGTTCAACTTCTTCTGTTTTCTACCCACTCTGTAGCTGCCGACGGGGGATGAAGTTCAGCTTCTTTTGTTTTCTACCCACTCTGTGGCTGCCGACGGGGGACAACGTTCAACTTCTTCTGTTTTCTACTAAACCGTACCCCTTGTCAAGGACATTTTAGAAAGTTGGGGTTGGATTTTTG
>CAZOYS010000112.1:0-2897 GCA_964584155.1 uncultured Lachnospiraceae bacterium | reverse complement strand
GGAGCCGTCGCGAATGTGGGGATAGCCAGGAAGATGGGGGACAGGAGCAGGGATACGATGAACATGCAGCCCGTCGTGAAGGCTGTCAAGCCCGTCTTTCCGCCTTCAGCCACACCGGCGGAGGACTCGACGAAAGAAGTAATGGTGGAAGTACCGAGGCAGGCGCCGGCTACCGTACCGATGGCGTCGGAAAGAAGGACCTTTCCTGCCCGGGGCAGCTTGCCGTTCTCATCGAGAAGGCCGGCCTTATCCGCAACGCCGACTACCGTGCCGACCGTATCGAAGAGGTCGACATAGAGGAAGGCGAATACGATGGCGATGAAGTGTAAAAGGTGCTGGCCGGCCCAGACGAAGTTGAAGTGGAAGGCTGTCTTCGTGATGCCTGAAAGCTGCAGGCCCTGGGAGAAGTCAGGGAATACGGAGTAGATGCCGGCGTCGGGATTTACGACATACCAGCCCGTCTTCTCTGCGATCATACCCATAATCCAGGTCACGATGATGCCGATGAGGACAGAGCCCTTTACATTATAATGAACGAGAACGAGGGTGATGATGAAGCCGATCAGGGCCAGAGCCACCTGGGGCTGGGAGAAGTCGCCGAGAGCCAGGGGAGTGGAAAGTCCCTCGGGGTTTACGACGATGCCGGCGCCCTTAAGGCCGATGAAGGCGACGAAGAGGCCGATGCCGGCCGAGATGCCGTTCTTCATGTTCATGGGAATGCCGTTCAGGATCTTCTCCCGGGCCTTGAAAAGGGAAAGAATAATGAAGATGATACCCTCGACCAGGACTGCCGTCAGGGCAATCGTGAAGGCATCCGCTTCTCCCCCGAGCTCATCGAGGCAGACCGTGTAAGCGAAGTAAGCATTGAGGCCGAGCCCTGCGGAAAGGGCAATCGGGTAGTTGGCCAGGAAGGCCATGACAAATGTGGCAATTGCGGAAGCCAGCGCCGTTGCAACGAAGACGCCGCTCCTGTCCATGACGGTTCCCAGGATGTTGGGATTCACGGCCAGAATATAGGCCATGGTCAGGAAGGTTGTCAGCCCGGCCAGGACTTCAGTCCTGACGTCCGTGCCGTGCTCTTTCAGATGAAATATTTTTTCCATGCATTTCCCGGCATCTTTGCCGGTCCTCCTATAGTGTGCCGGACGTCCTTCCGCCGCCTGACGGAAGTCGCGAAACGCCCTGCAACGGATGCAGTTTATCATAAAAGAGGTTTATAAACAATTTATAAATACGATGAAATGTAGCCGTTCGACTCGACTAAGTTCCGCCTGCGCGCGTACGCGCTTGCCGTCGCTAAGTCTCCCTGCATCAATGTCCCTAAGGCTCCCACTGCGTGCTTCGCACTTGTGACAGCCTAAGGGACATAGAAAAAAGCCCTGCAGCAAGACTCCCGGAAGAATCTGCCGCAGGGCTTTATATTAGTCATGAAAATGTATTTCAGCTGACCTTCTGCTGAACGTCAGCCTCTGTCTGGAAAGCGGCAAGCTCGGGGTGCTCGCGATGCTCCTCGGAGTAGTTCGAGTAGGCCTGCTTCTTGTGGGTCTGGGAAGCCCAGATCTCGTCGGCCACGGGAGCCCACTCGGCAGCGTAATCCTTGTTCTTGGCGCAGAGCTCGTCGGCCTCCTCAGGCGCTTCGAAGTTCGTCTGATGGGCGCCGGTCCGCTCGACCATGCCGGAGAGAATCTCGGGATTCTCGAGCATGGGGCAGGGACGAAGATGGTTCCTGTTGAAGGGCTGACCCTTGTGGTACTCCATGAAGAGCGGGGACTGCAGCATCTCGAGAATGCTGTTGTCGTGGATATTCGAATCCGAATAGTGGATGAATACACAGGGCTCGGCGTCGCCGTTCGCATTGATGTGGAAGTAGTTCCGGCCTCCGGCAATGCAGCCGCCGACGTACTCGCCGTCGTTCTGGAAGTCCATAGGGAAGAAGGGAATGTCGCATTCAGGCGACCGCTCCCAGCGGATCTTCCTGATGATCTCCTTCCGCTGCTCAACGGTGGGAAGCAGATCCATGACTGCGTTCTGGCCGACCGGCATATAGTGGAAGTAGAAACCGAAATGGGCGCCCTTATCCGCCAGCATCTGGATGAACTTGGGATCCGTGACAGCTTCGATATTGGCTCTCGTGTAGCAAATGGACGTGCCGAAGAGAATGCCGTTCTCCCGCAGCAGATCCATGGCATCCATGACGTGCTGATAATGGCCGTTTCCGCGGCGGGAATCGTTGGACTCCGGCGTACCTTCAATAGAAAGGAGGAAGATCAGGTTGCCGAGCTTCTTGATCTTGTCGCACATTTCCTGATTGATAAGGGTGGAGTTTGAATAAGCCGCGAACTGGCAGTCCTGATGTTTCTCCATAAGCTTCAGGATATCATTCATGCGGACGGTGGGCTCGCCGCCGGTCATCATGAAGAGGCGGGCGCCGAGTTCCTTGCCCTCGGTCACGATCTTGTCCATGTCCTCGAAGGTCAGGTTTGCCTTGTGACCGTAGGTGCCGGACCAGCAGCCCGTGCAGTGCATATTGCAGGCCTGCGTCGGATCGAAGAGGATGAGCCAGGGGATATTGCAGTGATACTTCTCGCGGTTGGCCCGGATGGTCTTCGTACCGTCGAGGAAGGCTTCATAGCCAAGGTTCAGAAGAGTCATCTTCGCCACATGGGGATCCGTGTGGTCGATGATGTCATTGATCATGCGGATCCAGCGGTTGTTGGGGTCCGCAACGACAGCCCGGACATGGTCGATATTCTCCTGGGTCATATGATCCTTGCCCCAGAACTTGATGGCCATATCGATGAGCTTCTCATAAGTCTCGGTACGGTCTTCCTTCTTGCTGTCCAGATGCTTCCAGAACTTGTCGATTGCTACGGAAAAGGCAGCGCGTTCTGCCTTGT
>CAZOYS010000111.1:0-2980 GCA_964584155.1 uncultured Lachnospiraceae bacterium | reverse complement strand
GAGGGCGTTGCATTCTACGTATTCAAGTAATTCACATCATGTGACACAAGGAACTTAAGGCTAATGGTTCGGCCTTAGTTCCGAAATAAAAACACATTTCAAAGCATATGGGCTTGAAAGGATCCCGGCCCGGGTGGGTCGGGATTCTTTTTAAAGGGAATTATTTTCTGATAATTTCCTTTAAAAAGTGAAAATTTGTACCTGAGAGCGGATATATGGAGGCAGCCCCCTGCCTGAAAGAGAAACCATATGGTTGGAGAGAAATGGTATGAAGCGGACACAAAGTCCGCTTCCGTATATCGAGCTTATCGATTGCATTTTTATCAGGACGTGAAGGAATGCAGAAAGAAGATCTCTGTATTCGGACTGCTTATGATGGTCTCCCTGTGGTTGGCTGTAATCTTTGGGGGCTCCTCATGGTTGGATTCACATAAAGAACACCCAGATAGGACTGGTTTGGAAGCTGCTGCGGTAGCCATTGCATCCGTAATCTTTCTTGCCCTGTTTGTTCTGATGCTCTACCTCTTCTTAAGTGAAAAGGAGTACAGGGGCCATCGGGGCATGAAGGACCGGCTCGAATTGTTCTGGGATACGCTCGATGATGAACATCTGCTGACTGAAACGGGTATCGGATATCTTCTGGAGGCTTCTCAGGAACCCTCCTTAAGACAGGACGACTTGTTCTCCGTACTGATGCAGTCAGTGGTGGCTCCTGCTGTTGTGACGCTCATCACAAATATGATGACAGTCAAGGTGAAGTTTTCTGATATCACACAGGAACTTTTGATGATTGCACTGTATATCGTCGTCCTCATCATCGGTCTGCGTGTCGGTTTCCCTTATGTTATTGAATCTGCTGACGAGAATATGTCCTGCGTGGTCGCCTATCGGGACGATCTCCTTCTGATACGGCGTTTCGTAGAGGCCGGGAAGAGGAAGTCTGGACTCAGGCTGTTCCTTAGCGGTCAGAAAGTCGGACCGAAGCGTTCTTCTAAAAGTAAGAAGAAAGTGCGTCTATTTGAGTTTTGTAAGATGATGAAGGCATTATTTCCGGGCCATGCAATGAAAAAGCGTGTCCTTGAAGTTGGCCTGGTTATCCTTTTATCTGTGTTTTTGGTATTATTTAGATAGGTGGCAGGTCCGCCTTCTGTGTATATAGGGGGGACAGGTACCATCACCTTGACAACCCTATCGGCCACTTCCGGTGTGGCTTTCAGGGGGATAGTCCCTCTATAAGCAAGCAGGGGCGCAGTGGAGAGAGGCTTTGAGGAACGGTTCCTGATCCTCACATGAAAGCTTCCAGCTCATCGGCCAGTTTGGATTAGTTCCGTTCCTCGGGGGTCTGACCCGCTCCTCGGGCCCCGAGCGGACAAGCTTTCAGGCACCTTCCGTCGAGGTCAGACCCCGCGAGGCCACTCTCGCTTCGCTCGAGAACACAGGGTTCCGGAACCGGAGAATGCTTTTTTATAGCAGATAAAAAAGCTCCCGGTAAACCGAGAGCTTTACATTCTTAGGCTTCTTTTCTATTTTGCCTTCTGTTTCTTTGGACGACAGCGCTCTTAAACGCTTTCTCCATAGCCGGAGAAAGTTCCGGGCAATCTTCGTCAAAAACGATAGGGGATTTTTCAGATTCTTTCACTTCATCTAATTGGGCTTTTGTCGGGCCTTTTCCATCGCTAACGTATGTTTTGATCATAATACAGGCTCCTTTCTTTCTCTGTAGCGCGTCTGGCGGATATAAGGCGGATTCTGTTTCTTCGTTCAGTAAAAACGACAAACAGTACACTGCCTACAAGACCGATAGCTATGTAACGGTCTTCATCAATGCTGTGTTCGAAGTCATACATTTCTACATAGGACGGGTCATCGAAAACATGAGAAGCAGTCTCAAAAGAAATCTTGTGTTTCTCAATATTAAGTCTATTCTTGTCCTCATCCCATTCGAAAATCATAAACGCCCTCCAATAATCGATATTATTATAAATCCGGCAAGTGATTTCTTCAATTGGAATTCCAGGCGGTACACTTGGATTATCATTATCCTTAGGGTTCCGCTCATCGGCAGCTTTGAATTAGCTCCATTCCGCGAGGCGAATCTCGCTGCGCTCGAGGACACAGGATTCCGGAGACGCGGGGTTCCCGCCAATCGTTCTGGGTTGGCGGGAATTATTTTCTTTACAGAGTATATATTTTAATATATACTTTCTGCAGGAGGTGATTCCCATGGTTGAAACAGCAAAAGTTTTTATGAACGGCGGAAGTCAGGCAGTACGGCTTCCCAAGTCCTGCCGGGTGCCTGGAGACGAGGTGAACGTTCAGAGGGTTGGCAGTATCACTCTGATCATTCCGAAGGAAGCGAAATGGGAAAGTATGCTCCGGTCTCTGGATCTTTTCACTGATGACTTCATGACGGAGCGGGGAGACCTCATTGAAATGGACAGGCGGGAAGAGCTATGAAGTACATGCTTGATACAAATATTATTATTTATGTCATCAAGCATCGTCCGGCGGCAGTTTTTCGACGGTTTCAGGAACTGTCACCTTCCGATTTCGGCATATCTTCTATTACGATGGCCGAAATGGAATACGGAATCAGCAAGAGTGGTCGGCCGGAGCAAAACCGGATTGCTTTTAATCTTTTCATTTCCGGCATTGACGTTCTGCCATTTGATGATGCGGCCGCAGAGGAGTACGGGCTGATTCGGGCAGATCTGGAAAAGAGCGGTACGCCGATCGGACCGAATGACCTGCTGATTGCAGCTCATGCGAAGTCCCGGGGCCTTATATTGGTCACAAACAATACCCGGGAATTTGACCGGGTGGACGGGTTGACTGTTGAGAACTGGGTGTGATTTATTCTTGTTCCTCAGTGGTCAGACCCTGCGAGGCGAATTCTCGCTTTGCAAGGTGCACCCGGGGCGGACTTGCTAGTGTAAAATTTACGTAGGAAAAATCCATCAAAAAAGAGAACATCCAAGTG
>CAZOYS010000110.1:0-3009 GCA_964584155.1 uncultured Lachnospiraceae bacterium | reverse complement strand
GCAGCATCTCCAGCGTCTCCTCCCCGCGGCACTCGCCGACGATGATCCGGTCCGGCCGCATTCGGAGGGTGGCTTTGAGGAGGTCCCGTATGGTCACGGCCAGCTTTCCCTCCAGGGTGGCCGCCCGGGCTTCCAGGGTGACGAGGTTGGGAATCCCCATTACTTTCAGTTCTGCGGAGTCTTCTATGGTGATCACGCGCTCGTCACTGGGAATGAAGCCCGTCAGGGCGTTTAAAAGGGTCGTCTTGCCGGAACCCGTCCCGCCGCCCACGAGAATCGTATAGCGGGCCACGACCAGCTTTTTCAGGAAGTCTGCAATTTCCTGCGTCATGGTCCCGTTCGCCACCAGCATGTCCATGGTGTAGGGTTCCTTGGGGAAGCGGCGGATGGTGACCGTGGCCCGGTCCACGGACACGGGCGGGAGGACGATGGAAACCCGCGAGCCGTCGGCAAGCCGGGTGTCCACAATCGGCGAGCTCTCGTTTACCATCTGGTTGTTGGCAGCGACGATGGTCTGGATGATGTCCGAAAGCTTGTCGGCCGAGGAGAAATGGCGGTCGAGCTTCATGAGCTTGCCGGCCTTCTCGATGAAGATATTGTCGGGGCCGTTGATCATGATCTCCGTCACGTCGTCATCGGCAAGAAGATCCGAGAGGACGTCGAGCCGCCTTAGGGCATTGAAGACATTGTGCTCTAAGGTCAGGCGCTCGTTGACCGAGAGGGGATTTTCCTTGGCCGTGATAAATATCTGCTTGCGAATCTGCTCGCGGATATCCTCGTCCGAGACCGTCCGGTCCATATTCAGATTTTCTATGACGCCTTTACGAACGGCATCCTCAATACGCTGCCTATCCAACGCATTTGCGCCGTTCTTTACGGCGTCTTCAATTTGCTGCCGATCCAACGCATTCCCTCACGAAATTCCCCAGGTTCCCCTCCAGAAGGCTGGGCAGGTACCAGGTCCCGTCCGAAAGCCCGGCCGCCGACATGGGCAGGTCGATTTCCCGCCGCTTCACGGAAGGCAGCCGCTCCTCGAAATAGTCCTCGAACTTCTTCTCGCTCTTCCGGTAGTAGTCCCCCCGCTTCGAAAGCAGGATGACCTCGGAATTCTCCCCGCACCACTCGGCCAGGTGGATGGGCAGGCGGTCGGAGAGAATCACGACCGTGGAAAAGGCCGACGAAAGCACGGCCTTCATCAGGTGGCTCCACTGGGCCTTCGTCACGTCCGAAAGGGCTTTGGCATCGGCAGCAGGCGGCAGGTAGTAGAAGCCGTCGTAAAGCATCACAAACTCCTCCGGCAGGCTCTGTTCCGCCTCTTCCCGGTCGAAAACCTCCCGGCTCTCCAGACTGTAGATCAGGTCAATGAGGTCCGGCCCGCCCAGCTCGTAGGGGATATTTTCCTCGTCAAGAGTCTGCTGCATGAGCTCCGTCAGGATGGAAGCCTCGGACAGGTCTATGAATAATGTGCGCCCCGACTCTGCATAAATCCTTGCGAGTGCCAGCGCAAAGGGAAGGCGGAGCTCGTGGTAGATGGGGGAGCAGACGAAGTGGAGGTCGGGGATGCCTTCCTCATCGCTGCGGCGGCCTTCAATCCGGGCCGTGAAGGCATCCATGTCCTGGAACTTGTAGATGGACTCGATGCCCTCGGGCCCGCCCCCGCGCTCGCTCAGTAGGCAGAGGAGGCGGCCTCCGTGGCGGTAAGGGTCCCCTGCCTCCAGAAATTCAGGGGTCATGACCGCCACATCGTAATGGCAGAAGTCATCGGCGTAGATCGCGGTCTCGGAGTAGGTCGTCACCCCGTAGCCCTGCAGGGCCAGATAGCGGGATGCGGACTGCAGATAGGCGGCATCGGTGTCGCAGAGAAGTACGGATTGCTGTTTCATGATTCACCTCCGGAAAAGAGAAAGAAAGATAATGACTGTGATGTAAGAAATGCTGATGGATATGGCGAAGTGCAGTTCCCTGCACCGTCCGACGGGGACATAGGGAAGGGGTTTCTTCTTCAGAATGCAGAGTCTTACATGGGCGAAAAGGTGGGAGAGACGAAAGAGAAGGTCCCCTGCGGAAAGCATTTTCACAAGGGCGAAGACACCGCCTATGAAAAAGGACAGGGCGATCATGGCCAGGGCTGCCTTGCTGTTGAAAACTATTGATGTCAAACAGGAATACAGTTTGACATCTGAAGCCCCGAGAGCGCCTATGTAAAACAGAAAATAGAGGAGAAGAAGCGGCCAGAGCGCGTTCCATGCGAACGCCGGGAAAAATCTGCTTCCCTGGGAAAGATATGTGTAGAAACTTCCGACCGCATAACCTAAGAGAATGAGACCGTTGGGGATCTTATAATCCCTGATGTCCCCTGCACAGGCGCAGGCACAGATGGCTGCCCCGGCAAGGTAGGCGTACAAAACCGACAATCACCTCCTGACGGAAAAATGTGCTGTGTTTTTGATGAGCCGAATAATACGCCATGTGCCCCGGAAAAATCTACCCAAAAAAACTTCCCCGGATCCGGGGAAGTTATGAACAGACCTGTCAATACCTGACAGGTTTTACAAACATGATTTTTTGTAAATGTGGATAAACCGACCTGCGTTTCAGACCGGCAGATTTTTACAGCTTGTCGAAAAACAAAAATTCCGGGCGGCCGTCCCGGCGGAAACTTTTCGGAGTACCGAAATGTTTTTCATCGATTGTGCAATCTGCTATTTGTCATTTCTGCATAAAGCGGCGAAAACCTTGAAATCACTGCATTTCAAAAAACAGCAGGCAAAAAATTTTTCCTGCAAATGGTGTCACCTGAAAGTGCCTCTTTCCGGCCTCAGACGAAAAATCCCCGGTTGGGGTCGGAACTGCCGTACTCGGACAGACCGGCCCTCCCGTAGGTAAGGCCCGTCAGGGTTGACTCCGTATTTGACATCATGGGGCCCCGGTCATCGCTCCTGGCCGCCTGGGAAAAGGCCTCGCGCAAAGGCTCGGCCACCTTCAGGGCTTCTTTCACCGGCTCCGCGT
>CAZOYS010000109.1:0-3045 GCA_964584155.1 uncultured Lachnospiraceae bacterium | reverse complement strand
AGTCCCGCGCCCAATGCTGAATGTTTTTTCTTCTTCGTACTTGTTTCAGGCATTTTTCTTTCTACCTTCTATTTGTTTATGGCCTGTTTTCATGTGAAACATCTGCCGACATCCGGTCTTTGCACGGTTTTTTCATGTGAGACATTTTGCATTTCCCATGCGTATTTCAATCCGCCTTCTGCAGCTGTTTCTTTTTTGCGCTTATATTTTCAATGGCGGGCGATGATCTCGTCAGCCAGTTTGCGGTAGCTTTCGGTTCCTGCGGACCGGCTGTCGTAGAGATTGATGGGCAGGCCGTGGGAAGGCGCTTCGGCCAGGCGGACATTCCGGGGAATAATGGTCTCGTAGACATGGGCCTGGATGGACTTCTTCACGGACTCGACAACTTCATTCGAGAGATTCGTCCGGCCGTCAAACATTGTGAAGACGACTCCGTCCATGGTCAGCTTGTCGTTCAGGCGGTCGTGGACCAGATCGATCGTCATCATGAGCTGGGCGATACCTTCGAGGGCGTAGTACTCGCACTGGATCGGAACCAGGACACTGTCTGCTGTCGTCATGGCATTGATGGTCAGCATATTGAGAGACGGCGGGCAGTCGATAATCACGAAGTCGAAGTCGTCCTTCACATAGTCGATGGCGTCCCGGAGAATATACTCTTTATTATTCTCATCAATGAGCTGAATCTCGGCCCCGGACAGATCGATATTCGAAGGGATGAGTTTCAGATTCTCTATTCCTTCCACAGCGCACATGCACTCCTTGGCCGAGTTCTCACCCAGCATCAGGTCGTAGATGGAGGTTTCCAGCTCGTTCTTGTTCAGGCCGAAGCCGGATGTCGTATTGCCCTGGGGATCCGTGTCGATGACCAGAACCGACTTTCCTTTTTCCGCCAGGCAGGCCGAAAGATTGATTGTGGTCGTAGTCTTCCCGACCCCGCCCTTCTGATTTGCTATTGCCAGTACTGTTCCCATGCAGTTCTCCCTATAAATTCTGCTTAATTATATGTAATGTTTTACCCGGCAAATAATGATTTCGCATGTTTTCACTTGGCCTGCTTCCTCATTCTTTGCCCGAGTTCTTTTTTGGCCGTCCCTTCCACAGGCACCATGGGAGGTATTATAGCACTTTGAACTTTTCTTTCCTAATGCAGATTTGGTCCTATTTTCTACAGATTGTGGTTGAATTCCAGATGTTGGGGAGCACGCTTTGTGTTCCACGTGGAACATTTTCGATTCAAAAACCACTACTTTTAGTATTTATATTTTTGAATGATGACTAAATGTAGTTTGCTGTTTTACATCTATTGAAATGTTTCACGTGAAACATGCCCACAATATCTAGTCCGGTAGAAAATCAATCGCCCTCGGCGTCGATTTTTTGTGAAGTATTTTTTGAGAAATCATCCACAATATCCTGCAGTTCTACCTTTGCCCGCATGGGGTCAGCAGGCAGGAAGGAGATAATATTATTTAAGCGGAAGATCAGATTGTCATCCGTCAAAGGAGAATCTGAGGATTTCTGTAACAGTTCGGATGTCGACGCATCGCTGCCCGAACTTTCATCAGAATTTAAAGAGATAGTCTCACCTGCAGCAGAAGGCATATTCTCTGAAGCAGAGGTATTTTTCGGAGAATTATGTCTTTCCCGCAGGTCGGCCAGTTCTTCTTTGGCCGCCTTCATATCGGAAAGTTTCTGTTTGGAAAGCTCGATGGAGAGGGCCAGGTCTTCTTGTCTCTTCTCCAAATCTTCAATTTTCTTCCGGGTCTCGGCAATCTTTCCGTCCCCGTCCTTTCGGGTACGGGGAGAAAATTCATTGAAAGCCTCCCCCTCTTCAGAGAGGATCAGCTTTAAGAATTTCCGTTCCTCCCGCAGCTGGGTCGTGACCATCTCCTTCTCCTCTTCCGCAGAAAGGAGGTCAGAGGTATACGTGTCACTCAGTTTTTTTATGATGTCGTCCAGCATAGGAGACCTCCGATTTGGAATAAGGAGACAGGGCAAAATTCAAAGATTGCAAAAAAGAGTTTCCAGGCAGCCCGCCTGACTACTCAACTGATTGGTTCCTTCGAAGGCAGGCCGGCCTTTCTCGGAAACTTCTTGGGAGAGGGCTTGATCTTCCGGACCGTGACCAGGGTCCGCTCCCCCATGTCATCCGGAAGATTAAAGCTTTCATTGAAAACAATCTTCCCGCCCAGGAGAGAGACAGCCTTATGGGCTGCGGAAATTTCCGTGTCCGTCTGGGCCTTATCCCCTTTCATGGCCAGAAAATATCCGCCGGTCTTCACCAGGGGAAGACAGTATTCGGAAAGGGTGGAGAGATTGGCCACGGCCCGGGAGGTGACCAGATCAAAAGTTTCACGTGAAGCCGGATCATGACCCAGGTCCTCGGCCCGGGAGTGACAGAAGGCGCAGCCCTCATGAATGCCGAGGGAGGTCAGAGTCTCATCTATATAAGTGAGTTTCTTCTGCACGGAATCCACGAAGGTGATCTTTGCCTGGGGAAACAAAATCTTCATCGGAATTCCCGGGAAGCCGGCCCCTGTTCCCAGGTCGCAGATTTGTGCTCCGGCCTGTAAGATTTCCAGGACCTTACGGTCTTTCACCAGAGTCAGGGAATCATAGAAGTGCTTGACCGCCACCTCTTCCTCATCCGTGATTGCGGTAAGGTTCATGACCTCATTCTTTGCTATGAGCAGATCATAAAGCGATGAAAATTTCTGCAGGACATCTTCATCTGCAGACAAGCCCAGGAACTCGATATTCAGTTTTAATTCATCCAAGACAGTTGCAGACAAAGCCATACAAATATACTCCAAAAATTCAGTCACGAAAACGGGATAAAACTATTATCAGGAACGTAAACGAAAAAATCATTCCCAAAAAGTCAAAGCACTATTGCAGCACATAAAACAAATGTCATTTTCTATTCCTGAAAATCGTTGAGGTACTTACCCGACTTCAGGTAAACAAGCAGCACCGAAATATCCGCAGGCGAAACGCCTCCGATTCTTGAAGCCTGGCCGATATTCACGGGCCGGATAGCTT
>CAZOYS010000108.1:0-3059 GCA_964584155.1 uncultured Lachnospiraceae bacterium | reverse complement strand
ATCTATATCTTCATGACCGTGGCGGAATTCATCATTCTGGCCATGGGAAAAATGCCGGTCTTCGACAACCTCTGCATCACGTTCGGCACAGCCGGTACGGGCGGCTTTGCCATCCGGAATTCCGGCTGCGCCGATTACACGGTCTTCCAGCAGTGGGTCATCACGATCTTCATGATCCTATTCGGCGTGAACTTCAACTCCTACTACTTCCTTCTGGCCGGAAATATAAAAAAAGCCTTCCGAAGTGAAGAGGTCCGGACCTACTTCGGCATCATCGGGGCGGCCACAGCCATCATCTGCCTGAACACCTACCGCCTCTACGGAAATATCGGAATGACGCTCACAAAGGCCGCCTTCCAGGTGGGTTCTATCATCACGACGACAGGCTACGCCACGACGGACTTCAACCTCTGGCCGGCCCTTTCCAAGTCCATTCTCGTCCTTCTCATGTTCATCGGGGCCTGCGCGGGTTCCACGGGCGGCGGCATCAAGGTAAGTCGAATCATCATCGTCTTCAAGTCCTTCATCCGGGAAGTGGATTCCTACATCCACCCCAAGAGCTTCAAGCAGGTCAAGATGGACGGGGAGCCCGTGGGCAAGGACACGGTCCGGGCCACAAACGTCTACATTTCCACCTTCATATTGCTCTTTACGATCTCCGTCCTTCTCGTTTCCATAGAGGGCCGGGATTTCACGACGAACTTCACGGCCGTCGCCTCCGCCATGAACAATATCGGCCCCGGCCTGAACGAGGTCGGCCCCATGGAGAATTTCGGCGAGCTCACGACCCTGTCCAAATTCGTCCTGATTCTGGACATGCTGGCCGGCCGTCTCGAGCTCTATCCCCTCATCCTCTTCTTCGACCCCGTCATCTGGAAGGATTTCGTCATGGATTCAAGGGCCTCCAGACGGAAGCGGATTGCTAAGCTCCGGAAAGCTGTGCGGAAGGATTGAAAAAGCCCTGATTGAAATGCGGAACGGCAGAATAATATAAGACAGAAAAAACCGGGGCGGAAGAAAAATTACAAGAACTGATAGAAAAAAGCGGGGCAGCACGCATTGCGTACTGTCCCGTTTTCCTGTTTACCTTGGTTTTTCAGAGTTCCTTCTTCAGAGCCTCCCGGAGCTCCCGGATGCCCATGTCGTGTTCGGCGGCCAGAGTGGCCAGGTCCTCGTACTCCGGCTTTTCCTTGCGGACCCCGTAGCCCTCACTGACCTTCACCGTCACGTCTCCGTAGCTCGTATGCCGTTTCTCGTAATGGCGGGTCAGGACGGCCCGCCGGGTCTCATACTCCCTCAGACCTACTGTGGTCGTATGAAGGAATATGAGATGAATAATATCTTCCCGGGCTTCGGACGGACACAGGACCGTGACCTGGTAGCCGGGTCTTCCCTTCTTCATGAAAATCGGTGTGAAATAGGCTTCCGTTGCTCCCCCGTCCCGCAGGCAGTCCATGGCGAAAGAAAGATCCTCCCCGGTCATGTCGTCGACGTTGAAGACCAGCTCGCAGATTGTGGAAGCAGTGCTATCCGCATCGCCTGCTGCCGCAGCTGAATTTTTTTCTGCAGCGGGTGCCTGCAGATTGCCTGCTGCCTTCGGATTTTCTGAATCTGCCGCTTCTCCCAGAATGGCAAAAAGGACATTGGCCTGACCGGCCAGTTCCTTCGTACCGGCCCCGTAGGCGGAAGCCTGAAGAACCATTTCAGGGCCGGGACCGAATGCCGTGACAAAACGCTTCACCAGAGCCGCTCCGGTCGGCGTCGTCAGTTCCCCGACAGGCGTTTCCTCTCCGGTCCGCCGGACAGGAAGCCCCGTGAGAAGGTCTGCAGCGGCCGGAGCCGGCACGGGCAGGACGCCGTGGGCGCAGTGGACGGTACCGTTCCCGACATTCACGGGTGTCGCGTACACTTCGTCCGAAGAAAGAAGCTTCATCAGAACGGCTGCATTCATGACGTCCGCAATCGCATCCCGGGTACCGACTTCATGGAAATGAATGTCCGTCACCGGCTTCCCGTGGACCCTGCTCTCAGCTGCGGCAATGGAAGAATAGATTTCCTTCATTGTCTCTTTGATATCCATATCGAGAGAAAGCCCGTCTATTGTGCTTCCTATATCCGCCATGCCGTGACCGTGGTGATGGGGATGTCCGGCATCCGCATGTCCTTCTTCCGCCCCGTCGATCCGGACATGCATCTTCGTTGCGGAAATCCCGTTTCTTGTGACAGTTTCCGCTTCTATCCGCACGCCGGGCAAACCGGCCCCGTTCACCAGGCGCAGGAACTCCTGCTGCCCGTCTTCATCCAGGAGACCGTACAGGGCCCCGGCGAACATGTCGCCGGAGACGCCGCTTGAAAGGTCGAGAAATAATATTTTTGACATCTATTTTTCCTTTCCCACATGATTTATGAGACTGGCCTGGAAGCCTGCGCCGAAGCCGTTGTCTATATTGACAACGGAAACTCCTGAGGCGCAGGAATTCAGCATGGAAAGAAGAGCGCTAAGCCCCCCGAAGGAGGCCCCGTAGCCGACTGAGGTGGGCACGGCGATGACGGGGCAGGGCGCGAGCCCGGCAACGACGGACGCGAGCGCCCCCTCCATCCCGGCGACCGCAATGATGACCGCTGCGGATGTGATGTCGTCTTTACATGCAAGCAGGCGGTGCAGACCGGCCACTCCGACGTCGAAGTGGCGGATGACCTCATTTCCCATGGCTTCTGCCGTAAGGGCCGCTTCCTCCGCGACCGGAATGTCACTCGTGCCGCCGGTCAGGACCACAATCTTTCCGACCCCGTCCGCAGGAGGAATGCTTCCGAGGATGCCGATCCGGGCATTCTTATGATATGTGAAGTCTTCCCCGAAGGCTCCGGCGCAGGCCCCGGCCTTTTCCCCATCAATTCTTGTAATGAGAACCGGCTCCTGGCCTGCCTCCCGGAGGGCTGATGCGATGCCTATGATTTCGTCCGCATTCTTCCCCGCCCCGTATATGACCTCCGGGACCCCGGTCCGCTTCTTCCTGTCCAGATCCACGCTCGCATAGCCAAGCTCTGCTGTCTTCATG
>CAZOYS010000107.1:0-3124 GCA_964584155.1 uncultured Lachnospiraceae bacterium | reverse complement strand
CGCCGGCGAGAACCTTTGCAGCCTCTTCCTTGTTTCCGGCAGCGGCAGCGGCCTCTACCTTCTTGACCTCAGTCTTGACCCGGCTCTTGACTGCCTGATTTCTCTCGGCACGCTTTGCCTGGGTAACGACGCGCTTCTTTGCGGACTTGATGTTTGCCATCGGAATACCTCCAAAACATCGGGCACATCCGAAGGGATGTGTTTTACATGAATAATAAAAAACGAACTTGGGACGGTCTTCTCACAAACAGCCGCATTCGCGGGAAGCTGTCGCCGGGACAAATGTAAAAGCATCTCAAGACACGGTGGAGACGCTTTCACGCATACCTGTATATATTAGGGAAAAGGGGTCTGCTTGTCAACAATTATTTTTGGATTTCCGGGGATTTTCATTCTGTCCTGTCCGGGCCGGCATGAGCAATTTCAGAAAAATAATAAAAAAATATTATTTTGCCTATACAATTTTCAATCCCGCCTGCCGATAACAAGGGTAGGAACAAAAAGTTCCGAATTCAAACAGAAGGAGGTGAATACGATGGATGCCACATTCTACTCCATCGCCCCGGTCATTGCAACGGGGTCCCTGAAGCCCGACAGCCGCAGGGGCCGACCGGAGTTCAAGAGTCTTTCCCGAAAACGGAAGCCCTCGGATACTTTTGCCGAACAGTTTGCGGTCGTCTATGAGCGCGGAGAAGAGAGCCCGCCCATGGAAGCTACCTATAGAAGGCCCGGCAGCAGGTGAGAGGGCAGGGAAACATAAGGGGAAAACAAAAAATTTTCGGAGGAAAGAAAAATTGAATACCGATACCGTGTGAATCCCGGAATGCTTAAAAGATAAGCCTTCCGGGATATTTCTTTTTATGATAAAATATCTTGATTTATTCTGCGCACAGATATCAGTAATAATCTGCCCGGACAGCGGCAGCCGACGGAGATTTCCTCCGCCGGACAAGTGAAAGGTTTATTATTCATGGCATTTGATGAAAAGCATATACGGAATTTCTGCATTATCGCCCACATAGACCATGGAAAGTCGACGCTTGCAGACCGCATGATCGAGATGACCGGGGTCCTGACGGAACGCGAGATGCAGGACCAGGTCCTCGACAATATGGATCTCGAGCGGGAGCGGGGTATTACGATCAAGTCCCAGGCTGTCCGCCTCATATATAAGGCCGACGACGGGGAGGAGTATATTTTTAACCTCATAGATACCCCGGGGCATGTGGATTTTAATTACGAGGTATCCCGGGCGCTGGCTGCCTGTGACGGGGCTGTCCTCATTGTCGATGCGGCCCAGGGCGTTGAGGCCCAGACCCTGGCCAATGTCTATCTGGCGCTCGACCACGACCTTGAAGTCCTTCCGGTCATAAATAAAATCGATCTGCCTTCTGCGGACCCGGATGAGGCCTGCCGGGAAATAGAGGACGTCATCGGCCTTGACTGCGAATACGCCCCCCGTATTTCGGCAAAGACCGGGGAGAATGTCCGGGACGTCCTTGAAGCTATCATCAAATACCTGCCCGGCCCCTCGGGAAATCCGGACAGGCCTCTGAAGGCCCTTATATTTGATTCACTCTATGACTCATACCGGGGTGTCATCGTCTTTTTCCGGGTCTTCGACGGCTCCGTGAAGGCCGGTGACCGCATCCGCATGATGGCGACAGGGGCGGTCTTTGACGTTGTCGAGGTCGGCTACTTCGGTCCAGGCCGTTTCATCCCCTGCGATGTCCTTGAGACCGGCATGGTGGGCTACCTCACGGCTTCCATAAAGGACGTGAAGGAGACCCGGGTCGGCGATACGATCACCCTGGACGAAACGCCCTGCGAAGAGGCCTGCCCGGGCTATAAGCAGGTCCACCCCATGGTCTACTGCGGCCTTTATCCGGCGGACGGGGCCAAGTACCCGGACCTTAGGGATGCCCTTGAAAAGCTGCAGCTTAATGACGCTGCTCTGCAGTTTGAGCCCGAGACGTCCCAGGCCCTGGGCTTCGGTTTCCGCTGCGGTTTCCTGGGTCTTCTCCATCTCGACGTCATACAGGAGCGGCTCGAGCGGGAGTACGACCTCGACCTCGTCACAACGGCCCCTTCCGTTGTCTATAAGGTCTATAAGACGGACGGGGAGGTCATAGACCTTACAAACCCGTCGAACCTGCCGGACCCGGCTGAAATCGACCACATGGAAGAGCCCATGGTGGACGCGGAAATCATGGTGACAAGCGAATTCGTCGGCGATATCATGAAGCTCTGCCAGGAGCGGCGGGGCCAGTACGTTTCCATGGAGTATGTCGAAAAGACCCGGGCCGTCATCAAGTACATCATGCCCCTGAATGAAATCATCTACGACTTCTTCGACGCGCTGAAATCCCGGTCGAGGGGCTATGCGTCATTTGACTACGAACTCCGTGGCTACGAAAAATCAGATCTTGTGAAGCTCGATATCCTCATAAACCGTGAGCAGGTCGACGCCCTGTCTTTCATTGTCTTTGAAGGGACAGCCTACGACCGGGGGCGGAAGATGTGTGAGAAGCTGAAGGAGGAGATCCCGAGGCATCTCTTCGAAATCCCTATCCAGGCGGCGATCGGCGGCAAGGTCATCGCAAGAGAGACCGTGAAGGCCTACCGCAAGGATGTCCTGGCCAAGTGCTACGGCGGCGACATCACGCGGAAAAAGAAGCTCCTCGAAAAACAGAAAGAGGGCAAGAAGCGGATGCGCCAGGTCGGGAACGTGGAGATTCCCCAGGAGGCTTTCATGAGTGTCCTGAAGCTGGATGAAGAATGAGAATAATATAAAGCGCAAACATTCCCTGCTTTTTCACTTAGGGCAGGAAACTAACGGCAGCACATTCCCTGCTGCTCTGCGAAGGACTGAAAGCGAACAGCTACAGGGTTTTATATTAGTCATAAAAAATGGAAGAGACGACAGAAAACAAACGAACAGAGACGGAGCTCTACATCCACATTCCCTTCTGCATGAAGAAGTGCCTCTACTGCGACTTCCCTTCGGGAGCCTACGGGAGTGAGATACGGCGGCGCTATACGAAGGCCCTCATGCGGGAGCTCCTCTATCAGGCCGAGCGGATGGACGACTGTGACATCACGACCGTCTACATCGGGGGCGGGA
>CAZOYS010000106.1:0-3188 GCA_964584155.1 uncultured Lachnospiraceae bacterium | reverse complement strand
TCATATCAGTCTGTACACATCAAATCTACTCTTTTACCGCACCGGATGCAATAGAACCGATAATCTGTCTCGAGAAGATACAGAAGACGATGAGAATGGGTATGACTGAAATAGCGACCGCCAGGTATATTGCCCCCTGGTTGGCCTGCAGGTCAGTTGCCGCATTCAGTGTCGTAATGAGGACGGGCAGGGTGAACTTCTCTTTCTTATTCAGAATAATCATCGGGAGAAGATAATTATTCCAGTTGCCGATGAAGCACATGATGGCCATGGTAGCTACACCGGGCTGCATCAGGGGGAGAACGATGCGGTGAAAGATATAAAGTTCCGAAGCTCCGTCCAGTCTGGCTGCTTCCATGAGGGATCTGGGTACCACGGAAATGGCATACTGCCGAAGGAAGTATACGGTTCCGGGAGAGGCTATCGCCGGGAGGATGAGGGGCAGGTAGCTATTGACCATATGGAGCTTTGTGCACAGCTGATAAAAACCGATGAGGGAAAGCTGACCGGGAATCATCATGAAAATCAGGATGGATACAAAGATCAGCCTGTTTGTCTTGAACTTGTAGAAGGCCAGGCCATAGGCTGTCATGGCCGAAAAGTATGCTGTCAGGAATGTGGCAGGAAGAGCCACAATCACACTGTTCAGCATGCCCCGGTAGATATTGAAATATTCCGCCAGCTGCCGGTAGTTATCACCCAGACTCTTTCCGGGTACAAAGGAGAAGGAGTGGGAAATCTCGACACCGCTTCTCGTCGCGTTGACCATCATCAGGAGAAAGGGCATGATGCAGAGCACGGCAAGCAGAAGGAGAAGGAAATAAAGAAGCGACTTGTTTATGACAAAGCCGGCAGGTTTTTTGTACTGTTTCATCTTCATGCCCTCCTTTCCGCTTTTGCTTCCTTCCAATCATCTTTTCGGAAGAGAACGAGTTCAAGTACGGATACGAGCAGGATAATCATGAAAAGGGAATACGCAATAGCTGAAGCATAGCCGGTCTGGACGGTTCCCGATGTAAATGCAAACTTGTAAAGATACATCATCACGGTCTGAACGGAACCATAAGACGCCGAAGACGGCGAGCTCATGAGGAAAGGCAGATCAAACATCTGTAAGCCCCCGATCAGGGATGTAATTGCGACATACTCCAGTATGGGCCGGATCAGGGGAAGGGTAATCTTCCCGAAAATGGTCCACCGGCCGGCCCCGTCTATCCGGGCGGCCTCGAAGTAATCCGTGGAGATGCCCTGAACGCCTGCCATCAGCATGATGAAGGAATTTCCGAACCACATCCAGGCGGAAATCACGGCAATGACATAGCCTGCATGATTTGAAGTTCCGAGCCAGTCAATCGGCACATAGTTCTTGTGAAAGACCTGGGCAATATTATGGATGATAATATTGAACGTCCCGTACCGCCAGTCCAGAAGCGTCTTAAAGAGAAAGGCCACGGAAGTCGCTGCTATGAGATTCGGCAGAAAGTAGACAATCCGGAAAACAGGAAGGCCCTTCATCTTGTACTTCATGTCGGAGAAGACAATCGTAAGCAAAAAGGCCAGGCCGAGCTGCAGGACGATATTCACGCCCCAGATGCGCACCGTATTGCCGAGGGCCCGCCAGAAAAACTTGTCCGTAAAAACCCGGGCATAATTGGCAAAACCGATGAAGTGCGCTGTTCCCATGACTTTGAGGTCGGTAAAAGAAAGGTAGAGGGTCCTGAGCACAGGGTACACGCTGAATATGAGGAAGACAACCGAGAAGGGTGCCACGAAGGCATAGCCCCAGCGGTTGTACCGGCTCAGACGGCTGGATTTTTGGGTCTTCATTATTTTCCCCTTTGAAAAGAAACGGGACTGCCGGCCGTCTTTCGCCCGCCAGTCCCGAAAGAATTATCTCTGAATCTCAATGTCCGGATACGTGGATGCCACCGTATCGTAGAAGTTGTTGATCGCCGTATCCTTGTCGGAAGCGCCCGTCTTGATGGAGGAAATCGCTTCACCCCAGGCATCGCCGATGACCTTGTCGTACTTCGTTACCTTGGAGTAATCGATGCCCTCGGCCTGCTGGAGCCAGAAAGCATAGAGCTTTTCGTTGCCGTATACAGCGTTCTCGTCGTCCTTGTGCTTTTCAATGACACTCTTCAGGGAAACGACATCACCTTCGGACTGGGTGATCCACCAGTCCGCCGTGTCTTCGTCAAGGGTGCAGAACTTTACGAAGTCCCAGGCAGCTTCCTTCTTCTTGGACTGAGAAGAGATACCGATATAGGTACCGCCGCCGAAGCCGTAGGAAGGGCCTGCGCAGACGCCCCAGGAACCGGACGTATCCTTTACATTGTCACGAAGGGTCAGAACGCCCCAGGAAGGAAGGCCGTAAGCAAAGACCTCAGTCTTGGGAAGGTCCTTCGTCTGCTCTTCAAAGTTCTCGGAATCCCATACGTTTACGGAATCGTCGGAACCGGACTGAATATCCTGGGAAAGGATGGGGATGGGACCGCTCATAGCCTGATACCAGGGTGTGGACCACTGGGCAGCATAGGCCGTATAGTCGTCCTGATACAGCTTGACGGCGAGGTCCATGTAATCATATCTCGACTGGTCGACGTTGAGTTTGTTGTCAACGACCCAGGCGGAGTCGCCCGAGAAGTAATTCATTTCACCGTCGGAAGCAAATATGCGGTAGCCGGCATCCTTAAGTGTCTGGGCCGTCGAAAGAATCGTATTGTAATCTTTGAAAAGTTTGCCGATTTCTTCCGGGTCATCCGTTCCGAAGACCTTCTTTGCTATATCTCTCCGGTAGTATATGCCCGCCGGTGTGATCTGATAGGAAATAGCCCGCTGCACGCCGTCCGCATCCTGACCGACCTTCCATACATAGTCGACGATCTGATCCGCATAGTCCTGCGCTCCAAACTGGTCAAGGTCCTCGAAGAAGCCGTTGTCATAGAAGTCCTGCAGCATCTGGGGCTCACCGACAATGATATCGGGCTCGGACTCGCCGCCCATCAGGGCTGTCTGAACCTTTGTCGGATAGTCGGCAGGCTCTATAACTACGGTCTCGACTTCTTTGCCGGTCTTTTCCTTGTAGTGGTCAGCGAACTGCTCCAGGTCCTTTGCCAGGGTCCATACGACAATCTTGTCATCGCCGCCCGAAGAAGAATCACTCGTCGCGGTGTCGCCTGCTGCCG
>CAZOYS010000105.1:0-3193 GCA_964584155.1 uncultured Lachnospiraceae bacterium | reverse complement strand
GCTATAATAGGCTCATGCATACCTATTATGAAAACACGGAAATCGAATTTCGCATCGATAAGCGGGACGTCGTCCACAAGGGGCCTCACGTCATAGACGCCGTGGAGCTGGTCCTCGTGACGGAAGGGACTTACGCGGCGGGCGTCGGGACCAGTCTTTTCGCGGCTTCCGAGGGGGACCTCGTTGTCGTATTTCCGGACCTCATCCGTCACGCCCAGGTCTTCGGCGGGAAGACGACCGGCATCTACCTGACCGCCAGCCCGGACATCGTGCCGGCCTTTCAGAAGCGCATGGCGACCCAGGCGCCTGAGAACCCCGTGATCGACAAGAATAATGTGCACGCCGACATTGGATACGCTATGCGTGCACTCTTGCAGGAAGGGAAGAGCGCCTCAGCCACCCTTGTTCAGGGCTACCTCGAAGTCATCCTGACCCGGGCCTTTGACGTCCTGACCTTCACGGACAAGGAAGCCTTCATTTCAAACGACATCATCGACCGGGTTGTCTCCTATATCGCGAAGAATTTTCAGGAGCCCGTGTCGCTTACGAAGATGGCTTCGGACCTCTATGTCTCGCCTTATACGGTGTCCCGGATTTTTTCGTCGACATTCCATACGAATTTCAACGGCTATCTGAATCACGCCAGGGTCGAGTATGCGGCCCGCCTTCTGGCCCTTGATGACGTCAATGTGACCGAGGCCTGGACGGAGGCCGGCTTCGAGAGCCAGCGGACTTTCAACCGGGTCTTCCGGGAGACCTACCACATGGCCCCTTCGGAATATAAGAAGCAGGCCCGCTCCGAAAATGTGTGACAGGGCTTGACACATATGCTATATTTATAAGGCTTGCCTGCCGGCGGAAAACGGCGGGCAGGTCTTTATTTTTGCTCATTTTTGGAAATAACCGATTAGGTAGCACACGCAATGCGTGTCACATATAGCAGAGAAAAAGATATGGCAGACAGAACGAACAGTAAGGAAAAAACAGTCATCTCGGCAGCAGGCCCTGCAAATGAAACCCATCACGGCATCGTGACAAAGCTCAGGGTGCGGGACGCTTTCATTATTCTGATCGGGGCGACGATCCTGACTCTGGACGTCAAGTATATTTTCGACCCGTCCGGGCTTGTCACCGGAGGCGTGTCCGGCCTTTCCATCGTCATAAAGTATTTGTCGGATCAGTCCCTGCCCTTCGAGATCCCCCTCTGGGTCACGAACGTCGTCGTAAATATTCCTATTTTCCTCTACGCCATGGCCGTGGACGGGAAGAGGAGCCTGCTTAGGACATTCCTCTGCTTCGTCTTCAACTCGGCAGAGCTCTATATTTTCCCGGATGCGAATATCTTCCCGACGGACAATCTCTTTCTCGTTTCCCTGTTCGGCGGGGTGCTCTTCGGCCTGTCTTCCGGCCTCCTGCTCACGGTCCGGGCCACGTCCGGCGGTACGGACCTCCTTGGAAAGGCCCTGCACCGGACCTTCCGCAGTCTTTCCATGGGAACGATCATACAGATCCTTGACGGAATCATCGTCATTGTCGGCCTTCTGACCTTCGGCGTCGAGAGGACATTGTATGCGATTTTCTCCGTATTCGTAATGGGGGCTGTGACGGACTACGTCATCGACAGGGGCAAGAAGGCGAAGATGTGTCTGATCTTTTCGAAGGCGACGGACGACATTTCGTCGGCCATCCTCGAGGAACTGAACCGGGGCTGCACCGGCCTCAAGGGCACGGGTATGTACTCGAAGGAGGACAAGACCGTCCTCATGTGCGTCTGCAGTAAAAACGACCTGCCCGACGTCAAGGACATCGTGAAGGAGTACGACAAGAAGGCCTTCTTCATCGTCGCCAATATCAGCGAGGCCATGGGTGAAGGCTTCGTAGAGCACTGGAGCGGGAATTCGCTGTAAGATTTTATTACAAAAAATAAAAGCACGCATTGCGTGCCATTCTCTTCAGTCAAGTATATGATAGAAAAGAGGACAGTCGGGCCTGTTAGTCACAGGTCTGGCTGTCCTCTTTTTCATTCCATGGTTTTATAGGTCTGCTCCTGATTCTTGATGGTGACCCTCGTGTTCTTCGGAATCGAATGGGTGATGAAGGCGTTGGAGCCGATCACGCAGTTTTCGCCGATGACGGTCTGCCCGCCCAGAATCGAGGCACCGGAGTAGATGGTGACATTGTCCTCGATGGTGGGGTGCCGCTTATGGCCGTGCAGGGCGTGGCCTTCGCTTGTCGAAAGGGCGCCCAGGGTGACTCCCTGGTAGACCTTCACGTGGTTTCCGATGGTCGTGGTCGAGCCCACAACGACGCCGGTTCCGTGGTCGATGAAGAAGTATTCTCCGATGGTGGCGCCGGGATGAATGTCGATGCCGGTCCGGGAGTGGGCGTATTCCGTCATGATCCGGGGGATCAGGGGTACGTTTAAAAGGAAGAGCTCGTGGGCCAGGCGGTTGATGGTCGTGGCCAGAAGGCCCGGGTAGGACAGGACGATTTCGTCCTTATTGTAGGCGGCGGGGTCGCCGTTATACGTGGCTTCGATATCCGTGTCGACGAGGGCCCGGACGTGGGGAATCCTGTGGCAGAAGGTCAGGGCCAGGCAGTAGGCCTGGGCGTCAATCTTTTCCCGGTCCGGGTGCTCCTCCTCGGAAAGATAGGCCAGGACCTTCCCGATCTGCTTCGAGAGATTGTAGAGAACGTCCTCAATCAGGACGGTCAGATTTCCGTAAGCGTTATAGGACTTGAATGTCCGGTCCCTGTAGTAGCCCGGGTACATGATTTTGAGCAGGCTGTCCGTGATCTTCCGTACCTCTTCCCGTTCGGGCCGGTCGTAGAAGTCCGTCTTGTCAATGTCCCGTCCCAGGTCGTAGTCCTTTAGGATCTCCGTGACCAGGGCATCCACCTCTTCGTTTTCACGAGTTCCCATTTCTTTCTCTCCTTGGATACATCGTAATTACGCCCTATTCTAGCAGTATCGCGCGCGTGAGGCAAGTTCTGTCCATCTGTCAAAAAAGTTGTCAAAAATGCGTGAACATTTGGCACATCTTGTCGTTTGAAAAATCCCGGAAAAGCACTATAGTAACCTACGGCAAGAAGTTGCTTGTACTGTTTCCGCGGTTTGTATCCCGCGGACGGACAGCAGAAGATAGTGTCAACTGATTTATGAAAACCCGGAGCCTGAGAAAAACAGGCTCAA
>CAZOYS010000104.1:0-3261 GCA_964584155.1 uncultured Lachnospiraceae bacterium | reverse complement strand
TTCCCATGGACGGCATCACCCAGCTCGTTCCCATGGGCGGGGCCGGCACGGGCATGCATGTCATCCCGGTCGAGAAGGCCATAGAGTCCGAGAGCCAGTCCGTTTCTGTTGAACACCTTTCCCACTGGCTGAAGAAGTATAATAATTTCAGCATCGGCGCCTGCACGTGCCGGATGTCCACGACCGTCCGGGGCTGCGGCTGCGAGGACGACTGGGAGTGGTGTATCGGCGTCGGCCAGTACGCGGACTATCTTGTGGAGACGAAGAAGGGCCGCTACATCACGTACGACGAGGTCCTCGAGGTCCTGAAAAAGGCCGAGCAGAACGGCTTCGTCCACCAGATCACGAATATAGACGGGGAAAATAAGATTTTCGGCATCTGCAACTGCGACCCGAAGATCTGCTACGCCCTCCGTACGAGTCAGCTCTACAACACCCCGAATATGTCGGCATCGGCCTATACGGCCCGCGTCGACAAGGAAAACTGCGTGGCCTGCGGCCGCTGCGAAGAGGTCTGCCCGGCCGGTGCCGTGAAGCTCGGCCAGAAGCTCTGCCTCAAGGACGGCAGCGAGCGCCAGTATCCCAAGGCCGAGGACCCCGCAAACACCGTATGGGGCAAGGACAAGTGGAATTACAACTACCGGGATGACAACCGCATCAATACCTATGATACCGGTACCGCTCCCTGCAAGACAGCCTGCCCGGCCCATATCGCTATCCAGGGCTACCTGAAGCTCGCCCGCCAGGGCAAGTATATGGAGGCCCTCCGCCTCATCAAGCGGGAGAATCCTTTCCCGGCTGTCTGCGGCAGAGTCTGCAACCACAAGTGCGAGGAGGCCTGCACGAGAGCGACGGTTGACCAGGCCATCGCCATCGAGGCAATCAAGCGCTTCGTGGCGGACCAGGACCTCAAAGCCGAGACCCGCTACATTCCGGAAGTCATTCTTCCTTCCACCGAGCGGGATTCCTACCCTGAAAAGATTGCCATCTTCGGGGCCGGCCCTGCGGGACTTTCCTGCGCCTACTATCTTGCAACGAAGGGCTATAAGCCTACCGTATTTGAAAAGAATGAAAAGCCCGGCGGAATGCTGGTCTACGGCATCCCTTCCTTCAAGCTGGAGAAGAAGATCGTAGATGCTGAGATTGAAGTCCTGAGAGAGCTCGGCGTTGACATCCGCTGCAATGTGGAAGTCGGAAAGGATGTCACGATTGAGGGTCTCAAGAAGGAAGGCTACAAGGCCTTCTACGTAGCCATCGGCTGCCAGGGAAGCCGCAAGGCCAATATCCCCGGCGAGGACGCAGACGGCGTCATGAGCGCTGTTGATTTCCTCCGGGAGGTCGGCGGTCACATCACGGAAGACGGAGAGAAGTCCACGTATGAAGTGAGCGGTGACGTCGTCGTGATCGGTGGCGGCAATGTGGCTATCGATGTGGCGAGATCCGCTGTCCGCTGCGGGGCTTCGAAGGTTTCCATGTACTGCCTTGAGTCCCGGGACATCATGCCGGCGGCCGACGACGAAGTGGAAGACGCTGAAAACGACGGCGTGACCATTAGCTGCGGCTGGGGCCCGAAGGAAGTCCTGACGGACGAAAACGGAAAGGTAAAGGGCATTGTCCTCAAGCGCTGCACCAAGGTCTTTGACGACCAGCACCGCTTCAATCCCGTCTATGATGAGAACGACACCGTGACTGTCGAGTGCTCTCATGTATATACCTCCATCGGCCAGTCCATCGTCTGGGGCGATATGCTCAAAGGCACAGGCGCAAAGACCGGAAGAGGAAACGGCATCCTTGTCGACTCCTTCACGTATCAGTCCGACGACGAAGCTATCTTCGCCGGCGGCGACGTTGTGACCGGACCGAAATTCGCCATAGATGCCATTGCGGCCGGCCATGCGGCGGCGGAGTCCATCCACCTCTATGTACGGCCCCACGCTTCGTCCCTCACCATCGGCCGGGACAAGCGCTTCTTCAAGGAGCTCGATAAGGACAATATTTCTCTGCCTGAATATGACAAGACCCCGAGACAGGTCGGCGGCGTAGATACGTCCATCGGTAAGAAGTCCTTCCGGGACGCGAGCCTTACCTTCACGGAGGAGCAGGTCAAAAAAGAGACGGCCCGCTGCCTTTCCTGCGGAGCTTCAAACGTCGACGAGGGCAAGTGCATCGGCTGCGGTCTCTGCACGACCCGCTGCGAGTTCGATGCCATTCACCTGCACCGGACGAATCCTCAGCGCTCGAAGATGGTACCCTGCGAGGACCGCATGAAGGAAGTCGGAAAGTACGCGGCTGCCCGGGCTGTGAAGATTGTCACGAAACGAAAGTAAAAATATTAGTCATAAATAATGAAGAGACGTCGCAACCGGCGTCTCTTCGTGCTATACTGAAGCAGTGTGAAAACCATAGAAGCTTCAAAGGAGATGCATTCATGGCAGAAAGTGAAACAAAGAAAAATACGAAGCAGAACCACAAGTTCCGCCTGACCATTATCATGCTGGCCAGCGCGCCGCTTGCCATCGGGGCCCTGCTCATCACGATCATTTCATCTATGGAGCAGTACAACTCCCTGAAGGAGGCCACGAACACCCAGCTCGTATCCATAGCCGAGGCCATGGCTTCCGAGCTCTCGAGCGCCGGGACAGAGGACTCCATCACGATGGAGGACGGGCAGATGCTCGTGGACGGAGAGGATTCGACCTATATTTCGGACGTCTTTGACGACATCAAGGCCCAGACGGGCGTCATCATGACGATTTTCTACGGGGACGACTCCATATATACGTCCCTCATGGATGACAAGGGCAACCGCCTCCTCGATGCCCCTCTCGACGCCGGCGTCTGGTCGACAATCCAGTCCGGGCAGAACCACAGTGCCTACAACCTCAATATTGACGGGACGTCCTACGCTGTAGCTTATGTGCCCCTGAAGTCCAAGAGCAATGGCATCATAGGTTCCGTATTCGCCGGCGTGTCCGACGCTTCCATCAAGAAGGCGGCCACGAGAACATTCATTATCAATATCATAATAATGCTTGTCATTATTCTGGTCATCGATATCATCGCCTTCTTCATCGCAAACAGCATTACGAGGTTTATAGACCGCATCAAGGAAGCTTCGAACTCCCTGTCCGAAGGCCGTCTGGCCCAGGAAATCCTTCCGGAGGGCGGCCAGGCCGTTGCCAAGAAGGTGGCCAGCCGAAACGACGAGCTGGGCGAGCTCATGACGAATACGACGGCAGTGACCGAAAAGCTCCGCGGCAC
>CAZOYS010000103.1:0-3266 GCA_964584155.1 uncultured Lachnospiraceae bacterium | reverse complement strand
AAATGTCATGGGGTCGAAAATGCAGCAGGCCCCGGAAGCCAGAAACATGAATGTCAAAAGCTTCTGTTCAGTATCGCCGCTCCGCCACTTCCAGAGTCCGTTCAGTCCCATCGTGGCGCAGAGCAGCAGGGCCACAAGGTTTGTGGACAGAAGAATCGGAAAATTGGAAGCAGCAGACATCTGGAAAATACCTCTTTACGCAAAAATTACAATGTATTATAGCCCATTTGCCCTGACTTGGCCATCGGAAGAAAGCTGTACCGGCACCTCCCCCAGACCCTTGCTGATACCGTTCAGCTTGTCGAGGACGGCCTGGCCTTCCGTCCCGTCAAGGGGCGTCGGGCAGAAGTCGTTCGTGTCCTTCCGGGAACTTAAGCGGCAGGGAATGACCTTCGCGTCAACGCCTTCCTGCAGATGTCCGTCCGTAAACGTGAACGTCTGCTGATAGATCATCGTGTCCTTGTCATCCGGATTCCGATTGCCCCCGAAGCAGAAATTTCCCTCACTGTATAGAATCATCTTCCCGTGATACTCTTCCAGACCCTGCAGGACATGGGGATGGGCCCCGATGAAGAGGTCGGCCCCGTCGTCGATAATCCGGTGGGCAAAATCCGTCTGGGCCGCTTCCGGGGTATAGTTTCCTTCGATTCCCCAGTGACACATGAATACGACGAGATCGGCCCCCTGACTTCGAAGCTCATCCATGACCTTCTTCACGGCAGCTTCCTTATCGGATTCCATATTAAAGCACATGGCGGCTGCAAGGCCGACCTTGAGGCCGTTGTCTGTCGTAATCAATGTCGTTTTGCTCTCATAGGCATAGGGAATGCCTGCGGAATCGAGGGCCGCCCAGGTGTCTTCGGCCCCCTGCTTTCCGAAGTCCATGATGTGATTATTTCCCGTGCCGACGGCATCAATGCCGGCACCTGTCAGGATTCCCACGTATTCCGGCGGGCCTTCGATATTGTACTTCTTCTCCACCCTCTGATCCGATGTGGACAGCACCCCCTCGAGGTTGGCCAGGGTCAGGTCGTCAGTCTCGAAATACTGTTTTACATTTTTAAAGAAGTAATCCGCCCCGTACTTGTCATAATAGGACAGGAAGGAGCCGCTGTAACCGTGAATCTGCAGTTTTCCCAAGGAGCAGTCCCCGACAGCGGAAATCGTGACGGTCTTCGTCTCCGGGACCGGCTCCGCAGGTTCCTTTTCAACGGTCCCGCCGGAAAGGGCTCCGGACGTGACTGCAAGCGCGGGGCCGCTGACTGCCGTCCCTGAGGGAATAGCCCCCTCTTTGCCGTCAGCTGCCGCATCTTCTTCAGCCGCCGGAGCCTCTTCCCCCTGTACATAGCCAAGGGCAGAGCGTACTTTGTCCGCTCCCGGCAGAAAACCTTCCCCGATAACTCCGAAGCCGAAGCAGAAAAAAATCAGGACAGCCGCCGTAATAGTGAGGCCTATGGACAGGGCATACCTATGTTTCCTTTTCAACTATTCCTCCCCTGATACATACGAAAAGGCCCCGGACGCCTGCTGCCTTGCAGGTCCGGGGCCGGAAATTTCATGAAAGAAATCTCATGCCGAAGGCCGGTCTTCCCGAATCGTGAACTTCTTCACGGAATCGTTGATGGACTCGACTGCCTCAGCAACGGAAGCCGCTGCATCTGCCACGGTACCGCTGGATTCCGCCACCTTCTTCGAGCTTTCGGCCAGATTCTCAACCGTCGCCGTAATCTCCTGGGTCGAAGCCGACTGCTCTTCGGAAACAGAGGCCACATTGCTTGCAACGTCGTTTACGCTGTTCATCCGCTCGGACATGCGCTGCAGGGTCTTGTTGGCCTCACCGAGCTCTTCCGTGATGCGGGAGAATGTCTCGGCCGCACTGGAAACCGCGCTGACGCTGTTGTTGATAAGTTCCGTATTAGATCCGGACTTCTCGGCCAGGTCCTCCACCTTCCGGCTCATCTGTTCAATGATTTCGGAAATCTGCTTCGTAGCGTCATCCGAATCGTTAGCGAGTTTCCCGATTTCAGTAGCGACTACGGCAAAGCCCTTGCCGGCTTCACCCGCCCGGGCCGCTTCAATAGAAGCATTCAGGGACAGGAGGTTCGTCTGGGAAGCGATGCTGCTGATCATGTCCACGATTTCCGTAATCTGGCTCGCTGCCTCATTGACTGCGGCAACTGCCTCATTCATATCCTCCATGGAGGAAACGACATTGCTCATGCCGTCGGACACTTCAGTCATATCCTTCTGGCCGGCGTCCGCCTTCTCCACAAGGGCTGTCATCGTGGTCTCGATCTCCTGCTCGGCCTGATTCAGATCGGATACGGTCTGGGCCAGGGTCGTGGCGTTGTTCGCCACCTCGGTAACCGAGAGAGCCATATTGTTCATATTATCCTTGATCTGCTCCATGGACATGGACTGCTCATCGGCTTCCGTCTTCATTGTCGCAGCGGAACTCTTGGAATTCGCTGCGTCCGTGGAAAGCTGGGCAGCTATGCCCTGAATATTCCGGAGCGTTCCCCTCATGTCCTTAATGAAGGTCTTCATCGTGGAGTTCATGTAGGAAATCTCATCGTTTCCGGATTCCTCGATGTGGACGGTGAAGTCGCCCTGGGTGATTTTCTCGATATTTCCGGTCAACTCCTGAACAGGCTTCCGGATCATACGGCTCAGGGCCCGCATGATAATAATGAGAATCAGGACGAGTGCTACAACAGAAATGGCGATAATCAGAATGATCATCTGATACATTCCGCTCATGACTTCGCTTTCCTTGGCGTAGTCAATGACCTTCCAGTCCGTCCCGTTCACGGTCTGGGCAATGGCGAGATACTTTCCGTCTTTTCCGTTCACCACCGTAAGCTTCTGGTCATCCTTCGTCAGAAGGCCGACGAGATTCTTCATCAGCTTGTCATCCTTGAGGTCCGCGAGGTTCTGTCCGCACTCATCGGCATCGGGACTGCTCAGGACCTGGCCGGCAGCCGTCGCCATGATGGCATGGCCGGAATTATATATCTGTACGCTGTTCAGGTAATCCTGGGCCGTCTGCATCATGAGGTCGGCGGCAAACACGCCTTCCCGCCCGTCCTTCAGGGTCACGTGGCGAATAACCGTGGCGCAGAGCTGCTTGGTGTCCTCATCAAAATAGGGCTGATCATAATAATAAAAATAACTGTCCGTATAGGCGATACCCTGCTGGTACCACTTCGATGCCGTCGGGTCGTAATCACTGCCGGCCTGCCAGCCCGAGGGATCGATATAAGACT
>CAZOYS010000102.1:0-3396 GCA_964584155.1 uncultured Lachnospiraceae bacterium | reverse complement strand
GGTTTTCGACCACCCCTGGGTTTCTATGTAGGATACCGCTTCTTCGTAAGTCAATTTTTTCACCCTCTCAAAAACCAGGCGGGGTACCACCGGTATCCGACCCGGATTGTTCCTCCTCTATTCAAGCCCGACCAGCTGCTTTCTCCGCCGCCTCGATCACATGCTCACAGAGAACGGCCGTCGTCACAGCCCCGACGCCGCCGGGAACCGGAGTAATCGCCGATACAACAGGCTCTGCGGCATCGAAGTCACAGTCCCCGCACATATTGCCGTTTTCGTCCACATTGATGCCCACGTCGATGACGACCTGGCCCTTCTTGAAAAATTCCTTCGAAAGGAGCCTGGCCCTTCCGATGGCGGCCACGACGATGTCCGCGTCCCGGCACTCGGCAGCGAGGTCTGCGGTGCGGCTATGACATACGGTCACCGTGGCGTTTTCATTGAGGAGCAGCATGGAAACCGGCTTTCCGATGACAAGGCTTCTGCCTGCCACCGTCACGCGCCGGCCCGCAAGAGGGACTTCATAAAATTTCAGAAGCCGCACCACTGCCTCCGCCGTGCAGGGCGGAAAGCCGGCCCCGGTACCGGAGAAGACTCTGGCCAGAGAGCCCGCTGTCATACAGTCTATGTCCTTTTCAGGGAGAAGAAGGCGGGCCGCCGCGTTTTCCGACTCCTTGTCTGCAAGAGGCCGGAACATGAGGCAGCCGTGGATACTCTCGTCCTTATTTATGGTGCGGACAGCAGAGAGGACCTCTTCTTTCTTTGCGTCTGCCGGAAGAAGAAATTTCCGTACCTCAATGCCGACCTTTTCACAGCGCTTCACAGCCGCGTTTTCGTAGGCGATGTCGTCCGCCCGCTCCCCGAGGCGCAGGAGGGCCAGGCAGGGGGAGATGCCTTTTGCCTTCAGGGCGTCTGCCCGCCCGGCCAGTTCTTCTGTAAGCGCTTTCGCGCAGGGGGCGCCTTTCAGAATCTCAGCCATATTTCCTCCATTTCAGTAGAAACGGCGCCCATCCGGGCGCCGCAAGACAATATTTTTTTACAGCAATTCTATCCTCGAATCTTCTCTTCCACCTTACGGGCCACCGCATCCGCCCTGGGTACGAATTCGGCGAGAAGGGCGTCGACATGGGCATCCGTCTCTTCGGCAAAGGCCCGGTCTTTGAGGGTCTTCGTATTGATGAAGATATTCTTGGCAGCGGCCTTCAGGGCAGCCGAGAGAAGGTCCGCCCCGCAGCCCACGTCGGAAATCATAAGGACAGAGCATCGGTCCGCCATCTCTTCCGTCAGATCCACGGCGTCACAGAGGATGCTGAGCATCTTCGAGGGGGCTTCTATGGCGTCCTTCGTCGCCTGCTCAAGAACCGCCTCCCGGGTCGGATCCTCCCTGGGAATGGCATAGGCCTTTGAAAGCGGCTCGAAAGCGGCGGCGTCCTCGTCCACAAGGGACAGAAGGCCGTGGACCATCCAGTTGCCGTCCGAGAGCATGCGGCGGATGTCATCCTCAAACTCCGCATACTTCTTCTTTCCCAGCGTGAACTGCCCCGCCATCAGGACGAGGGCGATGCCGTTGGCCCCGGTCAGGGCGGCGGCTCCGCCGCCGCCCGGCACGGCAGTACGCCCCGCCAGGCGGTCCGTGAAAGCGCTTACACTTAAGTCCGTCAGTTTTTCAGGCAAACCGTTCCTCCAAAAAAGTCAGTACGCATTGCGTGTACTATATTATTCTCATGATATCAGAACAGGCCGGAAATAACCCCGTTCTCATCGACGTCAATCTTTTCTGCCGCAGGTACCTTCGGCAGGCCGGGCATGGTCATGATGTCTCCGGTCAGGGCTACGATGAAGCCGGCCCCGGCATTGACCTTGACGTTCCGGACCGTGATGCGGAAGCCCTTCGGCGCGCCCTTAAGCGTCGGGTCATCGGAGAAGGAGTACTGGGTCTTTGCCATGCAGACGGGAAGGTCGCGATAGCCGTTCGCTTCAATCTCAGCAATCTGCTTCTTCGCATTCGTCGTGAAGTCGACGCCGTCGGCGTGATAGATCTTCGTCGCGATATCGTTGATCTTGTCCTCAATGGGCTGCTCGAGCTCATAGGAATATGTGAAGTCATTCGGCTCCTCGCAGAGGCGGACAACTTCCTCGGCCAGGGCCCTGCCGCCTTCGCCGCCCTTGGCCCAGACTTCGGAAAGTACGGCATTGACGCCGAGCTCATTGCACTTCTTCTGCACGAGGTCGAGTTCCGCCTTCGTATCCGTAGGGAAGGCATTGATGGCTACGACGCAGGGAAGTTTGTATACATTTTTGATATTTCCCACATGCTGAAGGAGGTTGGGCAGGCCCTTTTCCAGCGCTTCGAGATTCTCTTCATTGAGATTCTCCTTGGCAACGCCGCCGTGGTACTTGAGGGCCCTTACCGTTGCCACCATGACGACGGCAGCCGGGTGCAGACCGGCAATCCGGCACTTGATGTCGAGGAACTTCTCGGCCCCGAGGTCCGCAGCGAAGCCGGCCTCTGTAACCGTGTAGTCCGAAAGCTTCAGGGCCATGCGGGTCGCCGTGATGGAGTTGCAGCCGTGAGCTATGTTTGCGAACGGGCCGCCGTGGATAAAGGCCGGCGTGCCTTCGAGGGTCTGCACGAGGTTGGGCTTTAATGCATCCTTCAGAAGGGCTGCCATGGCACCCTCGACTTTGAGGTCATGGGCCGTCACGGGCTTGCCCTCATAGGTGTAGCCGACGACGATGGAGGCCAGCCGCTTCTTCAGGTCGGGAATGTCGGAGGACAGGCAGAGGACCGCCATGACCTCGGACGCCACGGTGATATCGAAGCCGTCTTCCCGGGGCACGCCGTTCATGCGGCCGCCGAGCCCGTCCACAATGTTCCGAAGCTGCCGGTCGTTCATGTCGACGGCCCGCTTCCAGGTGATGCGCTTGGGGTCGATTCCCAAGGCATTGCCCTGCTGAATGTGATTATCCAGCATGGCGGCAAGGAGGTTGTTCGCAGCCCCGATGGCGTGGAAGTCGCCCGTGAAGTGGAGATTGATGTCCTCCATCGGAACGACCTGGGCATAACCGCCGCCGGCCGCTCCTCCCTTGATGCCGAAGACAGGGCCGAGCGAGGGCTCTCTAAGGGCCGCGATGGACTTCTTCCCGATCTTCCGGAGCCCGTCTGCGAGGCCCACGGACGTCGTGGTCTTTCCTTCGCCGGCCGGGGTCGGGGTGATGGCAGTCACGAGAATGAGCTTGCCGTCCGGGTGCCCGCTCATGTCCTTCAGCATGCGGTAATCGACCTTGGCCTTATAATTTCCGTACTGCTCGAGGTACTTTTCGTCGACGCCCGCAGTCTTCGCAATCTCCGTGATGTGCTTCATTTTGCAGGCCTGTGCGATCTCGATGTCTGTC
>CAZOYS010000101.1:0-3414 GCA_964584155.1 uncultured Lachnospiraceae bacterium | reverse complement strand
TCTTCCCCGTCAGCCGGAAGTAGAGGGCAGCCGCCGTGAAGAGGTGGCCGAAATTATAGACCTCGAAGTCATTGATGTCCCCCATGCGGCGGACACCGTTTTGACTTCTTTCTCCGATGATCTGTTTCGTGGAGAGGTAGCCGTCGTCCTGCTGGGCCCGGCCGATGAGGTCAATGTAGGAGTCGATTTCATTAAGGAGCTTTTCATCGCCTGTCTTTACAGCCCGGTACATGGCGGCTTCCAGCCACTTATAAAAGTCCCCGTCCCCGAAGACCGTTCCGGCGAACTCCCCGTCCTTCTCTCCCGCGGCTATGCGGAAGTTTTCAACGACGTGGCTGATATCCGGGGAGTCAAACATACTTTTAAGTTCCGGCACCGTGGCGAAGAATACCGTATCTTCCACCGCCTTCCAGAAGCCCCCGGTCCAGCGGGCCGCCGTGCTGGAAAGCGGTACGGCCTTTGCATAGGGGGATTTTCCCGTATCTGTAAGCATGGTATAATTCAGTCCTTTCTTCCGCCCTGCAGGCAGCGGACGACGTCAGCCAGGGACTCTTCCGAGCCCACATTTCCGGGGAAAATAATGTAGGGTATTCCGGGGAAGCGGCTCTCCTCCCCGCAGCGCCAGACGGGAATGCCCGGGCCTGCCTGGCCCAGGACCAGGGCCCGGCGGACGCCCAGGGCCTTTGTCCCCACATCGCTTGACGTGATGCCGCCTTTGGCTACGATGTAGGCCGGCTTCATAGTAAGCTTTGAAATGACGGACACAAGGGCCTCGGATATGGCCACGGACCGGCGGAGGGCTTCCTCCGGCGTGTCGTCATGGAGGATTAATTCCTGCCGCTTCGTGAAGAATACAGCCGTACGTCCGCAGGCAAGGTCCCTCTCCACTTCGGCCGCCACCCGGTCGGCTTCGGCAGAAAGTCCGTCCGTCAGTATTTTATCCGAATCAAAGGGAATGAAATCAAGGCCCGGCACATCTTTTAGCTTTTCAAGCTGGGCCGTCGTCTTTTTCGTATGGCTTCCGACAACGATGACGCCGGGGGCGCCTGCCGGAACGCCGGGCAGCAGCTCTTCCCTCGTAAGCAGGGGGCGGACGGAAATTCCGCCCACGGCCCGGACGAAGTCGGCCGCCGTCCGGTAGAGAAAGCGCTTTCCCGCTGCGAGGGCCGGATACAGGGCCGCCGCAAATACGTCGAGGTCGCTGCTTTCCAAAGCATTAATAATAATGACCTGTCCTTTTTTGGCCTTTTTCAGGATGGCTGTGACAGCGTCTGTATCTCCTGCCCGCAGCAGGGCCAGGGGAATGGAGACCACATCCTTTTTGCGGACGCGGCCGTCGGTCTTCTCCTCCACGTAGGAGGGCAGGTCGGAATGGCTGTAGCCGAATGTTGCGTCTTTTGCGAATTCCGTCTCAGCCGCCGGTATGAGGTCGTCTCCCATCCGCACATAGTGAACATTGTCAATGGTGTAGCGGCCGCCGGCTTCAAAGAAGGGCGCCATGATGAGGCCGTCCGCAGCCTTTCCTGTATGGGCTTCATAAGCATAGCCTATAATGTCTGTCTCCAGGGGAAAGTGGCCTCTGAGGGTGGAGTCGCTGCGGCTTATGACCTGAATTTCCCGGCCCAGGCCTTTCGCTTCCGCCAGGAGGTTTTCCATGAGCTCCTTATGGAGGGCTGTTGTCTCCTCTTTCGTCAGGCCCCTGGAATTTGTCAGGATATAAAACATTTTCCCGTCCCCGGAAAGGGCCTCCTTGAGGCTCTCCCGGTCCCAGCGGGTGTAGACGGGAATATCGTGGACGGACTGGACCCCGGTCGGGTCGTCGTCGAGAACGGCCCAGGTGAAGGGGGCGCGCTTTACATTATTCTGAACGGAGGAGACGATGCGGCCGATGTCGTACTGCGCCGCTCCCCACTGCCTCTCTACTTCTTCAAAGCTTAAATGTCTTTCCATATCAGGCTCCGATTCCGAGCAGGGCCCGGGCTTCGTTCGGTGTCATGGGTTCCGCGCCGGATTCCCGGATGAGGGATGCCGCCTTCTCAATCAGGGGGGCATTCGTCTGTACCTGTGTCTGAGGGTCGAGATAGGCCGAATCCTCGAAGCCGACCCGGAGGGAGTTGGCCCCCTGGCTCAGGGCATAGGCCATCATGTCCCAGTCATTCCGCCCGGCCTGGGTGTAGCCCCAGAGAACCCGGCGGGCTCTTTCCGGCCGTTCCAGATCAGGACTTATTTTCTGAAGGGCCGGCGCCCGGTCGCAGACACGGGAGCCGAATTCCTCGTCGAGACAGGCCAGCATGTGGTGAAGGGCTGTCCTTGTGGCCGGCATCTCTCCCCCGTGGCCGAAGACCAGGGCAAGGAGAAGGGGATCCCTGAAGGGAAACTCTTCCGTAAGAAGGCGCAGGGTGTGGATCATGCCGAGCTCAAAGACCTCTGTTTCCGGCACTTTTCCGTTTGAGAGGATCTGCTCCACGCAGTACTTCACTTCGTCTATGGGATTTCTGTATACGCTGGCGCCTAAGTTCACGGAGCCCACGTTCAGGGAATTGGCTTCGACCCAGGCAGGCGTGCAGGGATGGCAGCGCTCTTCTATTGTAAGGTCCGAAACCCCGCCAGTGGAGATTTCCACGACGATGTCGCAGCGCTTCCTTATGGCTTCCACAGTCTCCTGAAGGAGGGAAAGGTCCGGCGTCAGGGCCGCCATCCTGTCCCGGACATGCAGGTGGACCATGCAGGCCCCGGCCTGATAGCAGTCATAGACATCGGAGGCAATGGCCTCCGGAATTATTTCATGGGGCGCCGCTTCCACAGGAGCGACAGAAAGCAGTACTTTTCTCATATTATGTCAAGCCTCCATGCAGCCTTTCTCAATAAGGGCCTGCTTCAGGGCAGCCGCTCCGAAGCGGGGACTCGAAAGGACGATTTTTCCGTACATCTTCGCAATATAGTCTTCGCAGTAGGCCATGCTGCCCTGGGCAAATACGATGACGTCGACGTCAGATGCAATCTTTCCGGCGCACTCGGCCATCCGCTTTTTGAAGTCGTCCTGGTTGAGGCCGAACGCCCCGTCCACGAGGCATTCTATGATATCCACGTGCTTCCCGAATTCCCTGGCCACGCGGCGGATGGTATTGCACGTCGGGTTCATGGTCGTGGGCAGGGTCGCCATGACGCCGATGCGGCTTCCCTTCCGGACGGCTTCTCTGCACATCTCAAGGTCGATCCGGACGATGGGAACGCCCGTGTAGCGGGCCACATCCTGGGCGCTGTCCGCCACTTCCCCTACGGAGGAGCAGACATTTAAGATGGCGTCACAGCCTTCTTCCATGGCCTTCATGTACATGCCGATGAGGCGGGCGGCCGGAGCGGTCGTCACGTAGCCCGCTTCCCGGACATCCGCCAGAATGGAAGGATCCTCCT
>CAZOYS010000100.1:0-3553 GCA_964584155.1 uncultured Lachnospiraceae bacterium | reverse complement strand
GACCTCAAGCAGGAAATCGTCATCAACAAGGTCACGGGCAATGCCACGGTCGACGATTCCGTCGATGAAAATGCCCGGGAAGAGTACGTCTTCCTGGCCGTTGCCGTGAAGGAAGGCCTCACAATCGATTCCGAAGGCTATGACCAGTACGTATCGATGATGATGTCCCAGCTCGGTGTGACGGACAAGGACACCCTGTACACAAATATGGGCGGGCAGGAGACCATCAAGGATTACTACCTCGCCTCCAAAGCCCTGCAGTGGTGCATGGACAATGCCGTCGTAAACGGCCTCGACTGACCCGGTGCTCTACATTAGTCATGACTAATGTAATGCATAGACTTCGGGCAGCATTTGTCTGAACCTGTCCATGACTTTTGTTTGTAATTTCCGGACAGTATGCTATAATATCTTCCGCGTGTTTTGCTTTGACGCGCCGAACGAGTTGAAAATCAGCCCTTGAGGCGGAGATTTACATTATTTATATGAAGGGAGACCTGTTATGAGACACATCCAGACTCTGAACACGAGAAAGCTCACGAACACCGTAAAGACCGGCGGCTGCGGCGAGTGCCGTACTTCCTGCCAGAGCGCCTGCAAGACCAGCTGCACCGTAGGCAACCAGTCCTGCGAAAAACTTCTGAAGAACGCTCAGTAAGCGCTTTACAGTATCATGTATTCAGTAGGGACATGTGCCTGCCGCGCATGTCCCTATCTTATGGAAACGGGTTTTTATTTTGATTCATCAGTACAAGCAGTGCGGCCTCAATATCGTTCTCGATGAGAACAGCGGGGCCGTACATGTCGTGGACGACCTCTCATACGACCTGATCGGGCGGATCGCGGCCGGGAAGACGACATCGAAGAAGATTCTCTCCGCCGTGAAGAAGGATTTTCCCAAGGCTTCGGACAAAGACATCGCCGAGGCCTGCGAAGAGATCAAAGAGCTTTCGGACAACGGCGACCTTTTCACGGAGGACCCATACGAGGACAGCATCGGGCGCTTTGCCAAGCATCCGACCGTTGTCAAGGCCCTCTGCCTGCACGTCGCCCATGACTGCAATCTGAACTGCCGCTACTGCTTCGCGGGCCAGGGAGAGTACCACGGACCGAAGGGCCTTATGTCCTACGAGACCGGCTGCCGGGCCCTGGATTTCGTTGCGTCCCACTGCGGCGGGCGGACGAATATCGAAGTTGACTTCTTCGGCGGTGAGCCCCTCATGAACTGGGACGTGGTGAAACGCCTTGTGGCTTATGGCCGCAATCTCGAAAAGAAGACCGGCAAGCACTTCCGCTTCACAATCACGACGAACGGGGTTCTGATTACGGATGAAGTCATCGACTTCTGCAACCGGGAGATGGACAATGTCGTCCTCTCGATTGACGGCCGCCCCGAGATTCACGACCGTATGCGGCCCACGAAGACGGGGACCGGCTCCCTCGACATCATTCTCCCGAAACTGAAGAAATTCGCGGCTTCCCGGGAAGCCCTCGGGAAAGAGTACTATGTCCGCGGGACCTACACCCACTACAATCTCGACTTCGCGAAGGACGTCCTCTGGCTGGCTGATCAGGGCTTCCACGAGATATCCGTCGAGCCTGTCGTTGCGGACCCTTCGAATGACTACGCTATCCGAAAGGAAGACATCCCTATCCTTCTCGAGCAGTACGACATACTGACTGCAGAGATGCAGAAGCGGAGAGGGACGAAGAAGGACTTCAATTTCTACCACTTCATGATTGACCTCGAAGGCGGCCCCTGCGTCTATAAGCGCCTGTCCGGCTGCGGCTCGGGAAGCGAGTACCTGGCGGTCACGCCCGAAGGCGACCTCTACCCCTGCCACCAGTTCGTCGGCGAGCCCGAGTTCCTGCTCGGAGACGTATGGCGGGGCGTCGAGAAGACGGACCTCGTAGAATCCTTCAAGAAGTGCAATGTCTACGAAAAGCCGGAGTGCCGGACCTGCTTTGCCCGCTACTACTGCAGCGGCGGCTGTGCGGCAAATGCCTATCACGCGAACGGTGACATCCACATGCCCTATGAAATCGGCTGCGAGCTGCAGAAAAAGCGGGTGGAGTGTGCGATTGCGTTAAAAGCCGATGCGGCTTTAACATAAAAATTTTTTAATAGGAGAGTAGTAAACAATGAAACGCATGAAGAAGAGAACAGGGGTCATCGTTCTGGTGATTTTCCTTGCCGTTCTCGTCGCCCTTGGCTATTATGCGCTGTCGATTCTGAAATCGACCGGCATCGGCAAGGACAGAAACCTGAAGCTCGGCCTGGATCTGGCCGGCGGTGTGTCCATCACATATGAAGTCGTCGGGGAGACCCCTTCGGCCGAGGATATGAAGGACACGATTTACAAGCTGCAGAAGCGTATCGAAAACGACCTGGGTCAGGATACGAAGACCACGGAGGCTTCCGTATACCAGGTCGGCGACAACCGGATTACGGTCGAGATTCCCGGCGTTTCCGATGCGAACGCCATTCTCGAGGAGCTCGGCACCCCCGGCAAGCTCTACTTCATCAAGCACAAGGATTCCGACGGAAACGAGAACTACTCTTACGATTCCACGAAGGGCGAATATGTCCTGAACAAGACGATTGAAGAACTCGAAGAGGACGGCTCCATCGTCCTTACGGGCTCCGAGGTCAAGTCTGCTACGGCCGGCTACCAGAATGCGGAGACTACGAAGGCTTCCGAGCCTGTCGTAGAGATTTCCCTGAATGACGAAGGAACGACGGCTTTTGCGGACGCTACGGCTGAGGCCTATGCCGACGGCAACGACACCATCGGTATCTACTATGACGACCGTTTCGTATCCGTTCCCGCCGTACAGGCATCCATCACGGATGGAAACGCTGTCATCAACGGCATGGAAGATTTCTCCGAAGCCGAGAATCTGGCCTCCTATATCCGGATCGGCGGTCTGAACCTGGAGCTCAAGGAACTGCAGTCCGAGGTCGTTGGCGCCCAGCTGGGTTCCAATGCCCTGTCCACGTCCTACATGGCAGCCGGCATCGGCCTCCTTCTGGTCTTTGTCTTCATGATCATCGTATACCAGTTCCCCGGCTTCATCGCATCCCTTGCCCTGATTCTCTATACGGAACTGATTGTTTCAATCCTCTATCTCTTTGATATCACCCTGACCCTGCCCGGTATTGCAGGTATCATCCTTTCCATCGGTATGGCCGTCGATGCGAACGTTATCGTCTTCTCCCGTATCCGTGAGGAACTCCGTGACGGCAAGTCCCTTCTCTCGGCCTGCGGCTCCGGTTTCCACCGGGCTATGTCCGCCATCATCGACGGAAATGTCACGACCCTGATCGCGGCCGCCGTCCTCGGCATCATGGGCACCGGTACCGTCAAGGGCTTCGCCATTACCCTGGCCCTCGGTGTCGTTCTCTCCATGTTCACTGCCCTCATCATCACCCGCCTTCTCATGCAGGCCTTCCTGTCTGTCGGCGTGGATAATGTAAAGATCTACGGCAAGGCAAAGCCCGAGAAGCGGCTCGAATTCATCAACAAGCGCTTCCTCTTCTTCTTCATTTCCA
>CAZOYS010000099.1:0-3689 GCA_964584155.1 uncultured Lachnospiraceae bacterium | reverse complement strand
CAGCAAAAGGAGTCGATATGGATATTGTTGAACTGAAAAGAGAGTATCAGGCGATAGAAGTGCCGCCCGAACTCAGGGGGCGTCTGACCGCTGCATTTCCCGATGATACTAATGTAGTACGCTTCCGTCCCGCGCGGGCACTCAAGTGGGCGGGCATAGCAGCGGCCTTTGTGCTGGTCTTCACAGCGATGCTGGCAAATGCGTCTGCGACCACAAGCTATGCAGTGAGTCGGATCCCGGTTTTAGGCCCCATTGCGAAGGTTATGACGTTCCGGTCGTTTGAAGACCAGACAAATGACATGTCCGCCACTGTGGAAACACCAGTCATTACTGATGAAGAGGGCAATACGGACGGAACGGCTGCGGAGGCCAATGCCGAGTTTAAGGCCTATACGGACAAGGTCGTTGAGGACTACAAGGCGCTTGTGGCCGAGACATCCGGCCAGGCCAAGGCTTCCGTGGAAGTAAGTTCAGAGACGGTGACGGATACGGACAAGCTTCTGATTCTCAAGCTCTCAACCACTGAGACGGCGGCCGATTCGGGGACCTTTGTGAAGACATATGCGATTGAGAAAGTGACGGGAAACATTATCAATCTGTCGGATATGTTTGCGGCGGGAACCGACTATCAAAGCCTTCTCACAGCTGAGATTCAGAAGCAGATGCGGGAGAAGATGGCGGCGGATCCGGACAATTCCGTATATTTCCTGGATTCCGACATGCCGGAGGATGATTTCACGGAATTGGCAGCAGACCAATCCTTCTATATCAATTCGGACGGGAATCTTGTCATTGTCTTTGACGAGGGCCAGGTAGCGCCCATGTACATGGGTGTGCAGGAGTTTGTGATTCCGCAGGAGGTCATGGCGGGAGTAGGAAACCCGGCGTATTTTGAATAAGCAATTCATAGAATAGAGCAAGAGCAGGGGCGGCACGCAATGCGTGCCGCCCCTTACTTGAGTTCAGAAACTTTATATTAACCCAATGTTTTGGCAAAGGTGTTTTCGTAATCTTGAAGCTGATGATATATTGCATTGACGTAAGCGGTATCAGCGACAAGCTTATAGAGCATTACATAATCGTGCCGAAGGAAATTGATTTTTCGGTAGCCTCGTTTCTTCAGCTTTGGATTGTCGCACAGTTTGAGACTGCCTGCGACCGACTTCAATTGCTCGATTGTATCTAAAGCATCCAATGAAACAGCGTTTGCGGCTTGATCATTGAACAAGGTGTACTGAATATAATTCAATTATTCATTGAGCTGCTTTTTGGCAGAATCCGACAGAATGACTTTATATGAATCCATGCGCTCTTCTTAACTCCATGACAGCAGATGTGGCTTCCTGACATTTGCCCTCAGCGATTTCTTGTTCGGATTTATCCAGGTCAGCAAGAATTTGGACCTCAGATTTCGGTGTAAAAGGATTGGCCGGGCGTTCAGCAGAAAAGAGAGTCTGGGTGTATGTAAAGACCTTTTTCTGTGCTTCTTCTGGCATTGTTTCAAGCATAGATACAGTCGCTTCAAGTGTGCTCATAAGTGTGTACCTCCTTCACGAGTAATTATAGAGGCGATTTCGCGGCCTGACAAGCAGGAATTCCAGGGGACAGGTACCGCTGTTGATAACTCCTGTGAGCCGCACTGCTGCTGGCCTGGAGTGGTACCTGACCCTCTCAAAACCAGCACTGGTAAGGCAGAGAGAAATTGTCAGACGGAGTTCCTGACCCCTCTGTCGATAACCTCTGGGATCCGCACCAACAGTGGCTGATAGGGTTCCTGTCCCCCTAGTTAGAGTAGACGGCTGCGCCGTACCCCGGCAGGGTCAGGCGGCCGCCTTCGGCGGCCGGGCCGAGCAGGGCGTTTCCGCTTACGCCTTCCACCTGCAGCGCCTCCGCCGTGCAATTCAAATAAAAGTCATACCTGCAGCCGTCTCCGTACCGGCTGTATTTTTCTATGCCTTTAGGCAGGAGAGTATGCTCAATTCCTGCATTATCCAGCATTTCCTCGTACAGGCTGCGGATATCGTCCTGGTCCACCCGGGCTGCGACGTAGTAAGCATGCCCTTTTCCGTACGCATTTCTAGTAATTGCCGGGGTCCCGGCCATGTAATCGCTTTCATAGGTCGCCAAAACTTCGGCGGTCACGTCCCGCAAAAGCTCCTGGTAATCGTGGGCTTTTATCTTATTCTTGTTGAACGAAATATCGATTGAATCCTCCGGATACAGGGTATCGATCTCCTCACTCTTCATCCCAAACACTTCATAAAGCCCCTGGCCCGGGAAGCCGCCGAGGTTGGCCAGGGTTGTCTTGTCGACATAGCCCATGCAGTAGGTCGCCAGGAACTGGCCGCCATTTTTCACGAAGTCCGCGATTTTGCGCCCGATTCCGTCGTGGAGGAGGTAAAGCATGGGGGCGCATATTATTCTGTATCCTGACCAATCGGCGTCGGAGCTTATGATGTCGGGGCAGACGCCCAGGCGCATGAATTCTTCGTAGATATTGGTGCAGGTTTCGTCAAAATTCTTTGTCTCGTTCGAGAGCATCTGGGCGTCGTCGAGGGCCCAGCGGTTGTCCCAGTCGTAGAGGATGGCGGCCTCGTTCTTCGCGACGCTGCCGGTCACTTCAGCGATGGCGGCAAGGTCGGCGCCGGTCTTTGCGACTTCCTTGAAAATCCGCGTGTCGTCGGTCCCGATGTGGTCGATGACGGCCCCGTGCCACTGTTCCGAAGCCCCGCGGCTTTTCCGCAGCTGGAAGTACTGGACCGTGTCGCTTCCGTCGGCGACGGCCTGCATGGAGATCAGCTCGTGGACGCCGGGTCGACGGTATTTGTTGTAAGGCTTCCAGTTCACGAGGCCGGGCGCCGACTCCATCATCATGAAGGGGCGGTCGGGCTTCATCGAGCGGGACATCGAATGCATGAAGCTGCGCTCGATCATGGTCCGACTGTCGGAAACCTCTGTTTGGTGCATTTCAGGATAATTGTCCCACGAAATATAGTCGACGAATTCCTTCATGTAATTGTAGTCGTAGTCGTAGAAGAGCTCCATGAAGTTCGTCGTTACGGGCACGTCGGGCTTTACCGCGTGCAGCGTGTCGATTTCGAAGCGCATGAAGTCCGTGGCGAGAAAGGTCTCAAAGCGGCGCCAGTCCACGTTCATGCCGAGCAGGGCCGTCTCCCCGTTGGCGTAGGGCGGCTCAATCTGCGAAAAATCGTTGAAGCGGTGGGACCAGAAGCCGGTCCACCAGGCCTTGTTCAATTCTTCGATATCATCATGATAGCGCCCGCGCAGCCATTCCTGCCAGGCATATTTGCAATGCTCGCAGTAGCAGTAGCCCCCCAGCTCGTTGCTGATGTGCCACATCAGAAGCCCCGGATGGTCGGCGAAGCGCTCAGCCAGGGCCGTGTCGATTGCTCGCACCCGGTCGCGGAAGGCGGGCGACGACATGCAGTGATTGTGCCGCAGTCCGTGGTGGTTCCGGACCCCGCGCTCGTCGCAGCGCATGGCCTCGGGGTATTTCTCGTCCAGCCACGCAGGCCGCGCCCCGGTGGGTGTCGCGAGAATAATGTAAATTCCGTTCTGATACAGCCTGTCCATGATTTGGGCCAGCCAGTCCAGCTGGAAATCGTCTTCCGTAGGCTCTTCCGCCGCCCAGGCAAATACGCCGAGCGTCACGCAGTTGATTCCTGCTT
>CAZOYS010000098.1:0-3739 GCA_964584155.1 uncultured Lachnospiraceae bacterium | reverse complement strand
TCGACGCGCCGACGTTGCCGAGACCGACTATGGCTGCTTTTCTGGGATTGATCATAATTTTTACCTCCTGAGCTGTATAGTAGATGAGAAGGCGGTGGAAATACGTTGCGCAAGCAACACATTCCATTGGCTTGCCTGTCAAGTCAATACAATCAAATACAATTTCGGCCTCCACGATCCAGTATTTCCGCGTCTTCCAGGAAACTGAAAAATGGGCGTTGACAGGCAAATCGATACAATCCAGTACAATTTTGGGCATGAAAAAGGCCTGTTTTCAGCACTCTCAGAAAACCGAAAAACAGGCCGTGCCTGTCAAGCAGCATTTTTTTCTTTGAGGAAGGCCACGAATTCGTCTTCAGGCAGGGGCTTCGAGAAGTAGTAGCCCTGGATGTAGTCGACACCCATGGAGGTCATGAGTTCAAGCTGGTCTTCGGTTTCGACGCCCTCGGAGACAATTTTTCCGCCGGTCTCGGAAATCATCTTCGTGATATGGACCAGCATGCGCTCCATGCGAACGTCTTTGCAGGCCATTTGGGTGAACTTGAAGTCGTATTTGATCGTGGAAACCGGCATGCGGACGAAGTAGTCGAGGTTGGAGGCCCCGGTCCCGAAGTCGTCGAGGGAGAAGGAAGTTCCCCATTCCCGGAGGGTTGTAATATTCTCCACCATCTGGTCCTGGTTTTCGGCGATGGCTGATTCGGTGATTTCGAAATTGATCCGGTTCGGGGCCAGGCCGTAGGAGTCCATAATCCGGCGCACTGAAGGCACCAGGTTGTCCGACTCGCACTGGCGGACGGAGAGGTTCACTTCGATATAGGAAAGGCCCAGGTCCGACAGCTTCCGCTCTTTGAAGACCTGGCAGGACTTTTCGAGAATCCTTGCGCCGACCTCCTGAATCTGCCCGGTCTCTTCAGCAACCGGAATGAAAATGCCGGGCGGAAGGATATTTCCCCTGACCCCGAGCGTCGCGGCCTCTGCGTCCGTAATTTCAATGCGGGCCAGGGCCTCGGCCGCCGTGAATTTCCCTGTCTCTATATTATAAATAGGCTGGAAAAAGGGCACGACCCGGTCCCGAACCAGGGCCACCGTGATGAGGTCCCGGACATAGAGGAAGCGCTTGACGCTGGCAATGGCTGTCTCGTCCAGGTAAATGACCCCCTCGTGGTCCGAATGCCGACGGGTGTAGTCCACATAATACATGAGCTCGTTTTCGGAAGAAACCAGATAGGGGTCCTCCGCCACGATCAGGTAGTAGTTGAGGCCCAGGTCCTCATAGCCTTCGTTGACCTTCGATATGCTGTTTTCCACCAGTTCGATGAATTCGGCCAGGTCCTGATGTTCATCCAGGACGACCCGGAGATCATTCCGGTTCGTCATGAAGGCATCGTAATCATTATCATTGAGAATAATAGAAGCCCGCCGGATGATCTCGTCCTTGAGGATGGGCGAATAATCCGAGCCCCCGTAGTAGATATTGATGCTGACGAACTGGAAGGGCTTCTTCTTCGCGTAGAGCTCATCCACGTATTCGCGGAAAGCGTTCAGCGTGTAGATGCCGTAGCGCTTGTCGAAGTCCTCTTTGGGGTTTTCAAGCTCCGCATAGAGAATCAGGACGCCGAGGGACGACGCGAAGCCGACCACCAGCAGTTCGGGGAAGAGGAACTGGGTGCCGGCCGCCACAATCCACAGGCCCATCCAGGTGTAGAGGGAGCCCCGCCGTTTGCGGGACATGGTCCTCCGCGACATCCCGAGGACCACGTAAGAAAGGAGAATATAGCCCACACACAATGCGTATACCAATGTGCAGGCGGGACCGTAGGAATAGACAACCCGGCCTTTTCTATAGAAGGAAATCGGGAGAAGCAGAATGATAATATACTGGACCGGCAGGGTGTAGCGGCAGTAGTGGACGAACTTCTGTGACCATTCTGGTCCCTGGGTGCCGACGGCATACGAGAGGCCGTAAAAGGCGTTGACCACCAGCATGCCGATATAGGCCTTGCCCTCAAGTTCTGTAAGGAGAAGAATCGGGGCTCCGTCCGACCAGAAGATAATGAGAAAGACGGACAGGATGTCCAGAAGAATGCACAGGAAAGCGGAGATGACGAAGCGGTTGAAGCGGCGCCTGCTTTCAAGGGCCAGACTATTGCGGCTGAAGGACAGCATCATGACAATCATCACGATGACAAGGCCGCAGAACTGGGTTTCGACGTTGTATGAACCGATGGTTTCCATAGGCTTCCTCCCCCGGGGCGTCTTTGCATGGAAGCGGGATAATGTGTATACTACAGAAAGATTATACCACCACTGTCCGAAAGTGGCAGTAAAAAAACTGTAAACAACCGACAGAACCGGCTGAATGTAAGAGCCCCAAGATACTGCAGGACTTCCGCAGCAGAAAATCTTGTATTCGAATACGCGAGCTGACAGGCCCTGTGCCTGCGAAGGGAAAATATGGGTGAAAACTTCGAACTGAACTTTACAATGAAAAGCGATGAAAGCCCGGAAAGCGGGCCGGACCGGAGCGAGATGACCATGGAGGTTTCCCCGGTCTGCGGGACCGGAGAGGGCCGCTACGCCTTCGTGACCTTCACGGAAGGGGCGAAGACGGCCGAAGCGAAAATCCCCTCCTGCGAGATTATCCGCTCCACAGGCTTTTCCGAAGAAGAGCTGGCGGGCCTCAAGACCTACATGAAGGCCGATCTCAAGCACCTGCAGCGCCTGGCCGCCGGACAGAATGTCTTTAAGGCCATGCTGAAAAACGGAAAGGAAGAACTTTGATCAAAAATATTATTTTCGACGTCGGAGATGTCCTCCTGTCCTACCGCTGGGAAGATATGCTGACGAAGGACCACGGGATTTCCAGAGAGCGGGCGCATCTGATTGCAGGCCACATGTTTTCCTCCCCCTACTGGGGCATCATGGACCTGGGGACCGAGACCGAAGAAGAAGTCCTCTACCACTGGGGCCAGTCCTTTCCGGATGAAATTGACGACATGCGCTGGTTCATCGAGCACTGCGACCTCATGCCCGTCCCGCGGCCTGCCGTCTGGGAGGCCGTCCATCGGCTGAAGGAGAAGGGCTACCGCCTCTATATTCTTTCCAACTACTCCCACTACCTCTTCTCCCACCACACGGACGGGCGCCCCTTCATGGAAGACATGGACGGGATGGTCGTTTCCTACATGATTCACCGGACCAAGCCGGATTCCTACATCTATCAGTATCTGCTGGACAAGTATGATCTGAAGCCCGAAGAGTCCTTCTTTTACGACGACCGGCCCGAGAACACGGCCGCCGCCGAAGCCCTGGGCATCAAGACCTTCACCGTCCCGAAGACGGATCAGCAAGCCTTGATTGACCACATCAATTCCACTTTTCTGGCGTAACACTCCTCCTTCCCGTAACAGGTACGGCCTGTTTTCGCCAGTGTAGTTGGGCCTTTTAGCCTGCGTTTGGACAAGAGTCCGCCAAATCGACCGTGGGTCTTGGCCCTATAGCTTGTTTCAAGACAAAAGTCCGCCAAGGTGCCTTCTGCCCTTGGCCCTATGGCTTGTTTCAAGACAAAAGTCCGCCAAGCCTGCTCCGGCCTTTAAATTTGTAAAAAGGAGTCCCCCGGGCGGAGGGCTCCTTTTTGTTTAACAATATATCGGTTTGACAGGCAAGTCTATTTATTCCATTGACTCCGACTTCTCGATGGCTGCCCCAATACCTTCCATAATGGCATTGCGGAAGCCTG
>CAZOYS010000097.1:0-3866 GCA_964584155.1 uncultured Lachnospiraceae bacterium | reverse complement strand
ACGAGTGGATCCGGACCCGGACAGGGATTGAAAGCCGCTATTTCTGCGGGGAAGGACAGGATGCGGACACTCTGGCAATAGACGCGGGCGCTGCAGCCCTTCATCGCAGCGGACTTGACCCGGAAGCCGTGGACTGCGTTGTCGTTGCGACGATATCAGGCCGCTACGCCACCCCTTCCGTGGCCTGCATGGTGCAGAAGGAACTGGGCCTTCGGGACGATATTCCCGTTCTCGACGTAAACGCTGCCTGCAGCGGCTTTGTCTACGCCCTCGAGACGGCAAGGGGCCTTCTTGAATGCACGGGCGGCACCTATGCCCTCGTCATCGGGACGGAGCAGCTTTCGAAAATGCTGAATATGTCCGACCGGACGACCTGCGTCCTCTTCGGTGACGGGGCCGGGGCGGCTCTTGTGAAGGCGGAAGATGCCGTCCTCTATGCTTCGGATCTCGGGGCCAGGGGCGGCCTTGCCATAACGGCCGGCGGCCCGGGACCTGAAAAGAGCCTCATCGCTATGGAAGGGAAGGAAGTCTTCCGCTTTGCCGTCTCTGCCCTGCCGGCCACTATCGGCCGCCTTCTTGAAAAGACGGGGGAGCCTCTTGATTCCTTCCGCCATGTCGTCTGCCACCAGGCTAATGCCCGCATCATCGACTTCGTCGTGAAGAAGCTCGGCGCTGCCCCGGAGCAGTTTTATATGGACATGGACCGGCACGGCAACACGAGCGGGGCCTCGATTCCCATTGCCTTAAATGAACTGGAAGAAAAAGGCCGCCTCGCCCCGGGCGACAAAATTATTCTTGCGGGATTCGGCTCCGGCCTGACCTGGGCCGGAGCGGCGCTGACCTACGCCGGTCCACATGCTTGACAGGTACACACGAAAAGTACAATTTCTGAAGCCCGCATGAATACTGGCTTTGAGAAGAGAAAATTGTACAGGATTGTATCGATTTGCCTGTCAAACCGGTTTTTTGAGTTTCCTGGCAGGTACAGAAACAGGGACTTTCAGTTCACAAAATTGCATTTGATTGTATTTATTTGCCTGTCAACAGCAAAAAATGAGTTTCCTGAGACCCGCATGAATAGCGACTTTGAGAACTGAAAATTGTACAGGATTGTATTTATTTGCCTGTCAAAGGACAAAAATGAGTTTCCTGGGACACGCATGAATAGTGACTTTGAGAGCTAAAAATTGTATTTGATTGTATTTATTTAACAGGCAAACGCAGATGGAGACATTAGATAAGATTTTCGGAATCAAGTACCCCGTTATACAGGGCGGCATGGCAAATATTGCAACAGGCGCCTTTGCAGCGGCTGTGTGCAATGCAGGGGCTTTAGGCCTTATCGCTACCGGGGGCCTGGACCCGGACGGATTGAGACGGGAGATTGCGGACCTTCGAAGCCGCACGGATAAGCCTTTCGGCGTCAACCTCATGCTCATGCACCCGGCCACAGAGGAGTTTGTGAAGATAGTCATAGAAGAGCGCGTCCCCGTTGTGACGACCGGGGCCGGCGATCCGGGAAAATACATGGAGGCCCTGAAGGGGGCCGGCTGCAGAGTGATTCCTGTCGTGGCCGCTCCGATTCTGGCACAGAAGCTCGAAAAGGAAGGGGCCGATGTCGTCATCGCCGAGGGAAGCGAGAGCGGGGGCCACATCGGTGAGATGTCCACGATGACCCTCGTTCCCCAGGTTTCAGACGCTGTACATATTCCGGTCATTGCGGCCGGTGGTATTGCGGATCCCCGGCAGGTCAGGGCGGCTTTTGCCCTTGGCGCCTGCGGCATTCAGGTCGGGACCTGCCTCCTTGTGAGCGAGGAGTGTCCGATTCATGAAAACTACAAGCAGGCCCTCATCAGGGCCAAGGGTACGGACGCCGTTGTGACGGGCCGGATTGGCGGCACACCCGTGCGCCTGCTCCGAAATACCATGACCCGGGACTATATCAAGGCCGAAAAGGCCGGGGCCGGCCGGGATGAGCTCGAAAAGTTCACACTGGGCTCCCTCCGGAAGGCCGTGTTTGACGGCGATACGAAGACGGGTTCCATGATGGCCGGCCAGGTCGTAGGTCAGCTTACGAAAATCCGCCCTGTTGCGGACATTCTCGCCGGTCTGATGGAAGGAGTCGAAAAATGAAACTCGCGATTTGCTACGTCGGCCAGGGCGCACAGAAGACGGGCATGGGGAAGGATTTTTATGAGAATAATGAAGCCTTCCGCTCTACCTTTGACCGGGCGGCTGCAGCCCTGCCCTTTGATCTGAAGCAGGCCTGCTTTGAAAACCCGGGAGACACCCTCATGCAGACGGCAGTCACCCAGCCTGCCCTCGTGGCCTTCGGCTCCGCTGTCTCGGCCGTGCTTGAAGAAAAAGGAATTCTTGAGAAGACGGACTACGTCTTCGGTCTTTCTCTCGGGGAATATACGGCGCTTGAGGCGGCCGGCGTCTGGGACGCGGAAGAAGCCGTGAAGATCGCCGCCTTCCGGGGAAAGGTCATGGCAGAGGCGGCTGAAGGCATCGACTGTGCCATGTCCGCCGTCATAGGGCTTGAAAAGAAGCAGGTGGAAGATATCTGTACCGATATAATGAGAAACATCGGGACGAGCGGGAGGAAAGGTGCTGCTGCAGATTCCGTGAGCGGGAAGGACTTCAGGAACGGACTGGGACCGGATGCAGGGGAGTTTGCGGAGCAAGTTGACAATCGTCAACTAAAAAACGGAGTCTGGTTGACAAATGACAACTGTCCCGGGCAGGTCGTCATTTCCGGGGATTCGGCATCCGTGGCGGCAGCAGGAGAGAAGGCAAAGAGCCTTGGGGCCAGAGTAATGTCTCTTCATGTATCCGGGCCCTTTCATACTCCCTGGATGGCACCGGCCGGAGAGGCCCTGCGGAGCCTTTTCGACGGCCGGGCTTTCGGGGAGGAAAAAATCCCGGTCGTCCACAATTTCACGGCCAGGCCGCAGGCCGCAGGTGAATCTCTTTCGGATCTTCTGGTGCAGCAGGTCCAGCACGGGGTCCGCATGCGGGAGACCATCGTCTGGCTCCTTGAACAGGGCGTGGATACCTTCCTTGAAGTCGGTCCCGGCCACACGCTCACGGGCTTTGTGAAGAAATGCGCCAAGGCAGCCGGAAAATCCGTGCAGACCTTCACGGTTGAAAGCCCGGAAGATCTCAAAAATTGTACAGGATTGTATTGATTTGACAGGCAAACCCGAATTTTCAGTTTCCTGAAAGCCATGGGAACAGAGACTTTCAACGTACGAAATTGTATTTGATTGTATCGATTTGCCTGTCAAACCTGTTTTTTGAGTTTCCTGGCAGGCACAGAAGCAGAGGCTTTCGGCACGAAAAATTGTATTTGATTGTATCGATTTAACAGGCAAACGAGATGAATGAGAGAAAAACGGTCTTAATATCGGGTGGAAGCAGAGGTATAGGCCGGGCGGCGGCTCTGCGCTTTGCCCGGGCCGGGTACGATGTCGCCATTATATATGCAGGAAATGAGAAGGCTGCCGAAGATACCGGGATAGAGGTGCGGCAGCTTGCGGCAGATGAGAAGCACGTACTGGCTGCCGCGCCTGAAGTGGTAAATGACTCTGATTCGACAGCCGGAAAGGCAGGAGATGGTGTTCCGGGCTTTCTGGCCATCAAGGCAGATGTCTCTTCTGAGGAGGAAGTGCATGAGGCGGCTGCAAAGGTAATAGATACATTCGGCCGCATCGACACCCTTGTCAACTGCGCCGGAATATCACGCGACGCATTATTAATTGCGACGAAGGCAGAGGACTTTGACCGGACGCTGGACGTCAATCTTCGCGGGGCTTACCTGCTTTCAAAGGAAGTCTTCCGCCTCATGATGAAGCAGAAGGGGG
>CAZOYS010000096.1:0-3887 GCA_964584155.1 uncultured Lachnospiraceae bacterium | reverse complement strand
TAGCGGTGTGCCACCTCCTGCTGCCTCTCTGCAGGAAGGTACTTCGAATAGTAGTCGGAGAAGATCCGGTTCATGTCCCACTTGACATAGGAGATATGAGCTGAAGACAGGACATCCGTCATGGCCTTTATCATATGGTCCACGACTTCCGGGTTGGCGAAGTCCAGTATCCGCTGGGTCCGTCCCTCGGAATGATCTTTCCCGGGAATATCTATGGACCAGTCGGGATGGGCCCGGTAGAGGTCCGAATCCACATTTACCATCTCAGGCTCTATCCATATACCGAAATCGAGGCCCAGGGCATTGATCTTGTCCGCAAGGACGGAAAGGCCGTGGGGAAGCTTCTTCACATTGACCTGCCAGTCCCCGAGGGCCTGCTTGTCATCATCACGGGTCCCGAACCAGCCGTCATCCATGACGAAGAGCTCACAGCCCACCTCTTTGGCCTTCTTCGCCAGGGCCACAAGGCTGTTCTCATTGATGTCGAAGTAATTGGCTTCCCAGCTGTTCAAGAGAACGGGCCGTTCCCGGTCCGCCCACTTGCCCCGGACGATATGGCTCTTTACGAAGTCCTGCATGGCCTGACTCATACCGGTATAGCCCCTGTCCGAATAGGCAAGAACAGCTTCCGGCGCCTCGAAGTCACTGGCCGGCTCGAGCAGAAATTCAAAGTTCCGGGGATTGATGCCGCACACAACCCGGGTCTTAGCAAAGGCCGATACCTCATAGGCCGTATAGTGGTTGCCGGAATAGACGAGGTTCATGCCGTAGACATCTCCGGCATTCTCCGTTGCCCCCTCCCGGGCGAACATGGTAAAGGGGTTGGCCCGGTTCGAGGACGTGCCGGTAAAGGAGGAATTCACAAATGTGCCCGCATTGAGCGTAACGGAGTTCCGGCTCATCTCCCGGGTCCATGCCCCGGTGAAATTGCTGATGACAAAGCCCTTTTCATTGAAGTCCAAAAGCGCGGACAGCATGCGGCGGAGACGTACCGGCTCCCCTGTCTGGTTTACGAAGCGGGCCGAGCGGACAATGACGTCGCTGTCGGCAAATACAGAGTAATGAAGCTCCAGAGAGAAGCCATGATTTTTGTCTGACATAAATATGGTCAGGGTCTCGGTCTCATCGTCAGCCCCATAGGAGGAGGGAAGCGTCTTCATGGGCTTCTTCCCCTTCTCGATCATGTCATGGGAATAGACGAAGTCCAGGGTCGTGGATCCGTCAGCGCAGGAGACCTCGATCATGGGCTCCCGGATATCTCCCTTGCCTATGGCAGAGGTCTCCAGGCGGATATCCTCCAGGCAGATATTGGGATGGTCATTGTCGTAGGCGATGGAATTGCCGGGCCCGAACGCGTGCTTTTCCGTGAGGGCCTCATTATCATCGAGTGTAATATGCTTCCCGTAGTAGAGGTGCTCGAGCTGGCCCGTCGGAAGGATCCGGAAGGCATAGGTCGTATGCTCCGTGGAAAGAACGAATGTCTTCCCGTCCGCAAGTTTTGCAATCATATCGGTTTCCCCCTGTAGCGTTTTAAAAAGAATCCGGGCAGCAGATGAAAACGCTGTCCGGATTTAATTTTACACCATTATTCTGATGAAATCAGCCCCGGAGTCCGAAGGCCGTCTCTACGACCTTGTAGGCCCCGTTATAAAGACCGATGGAATTGTTGACCTTGATGGCCTCACACATATCAGAAAGCAGGCGGTCGTCTTTCAGAAAGATGTCCACCATCTGCAGAATATGAGGGATGTCCCGGCACTCGAGCGTGCCATCCCCGACTTCTGCCGAATGAATGGCGCCCCACATCTCGTGCTTTCCGACCCGGCGGATGAAGAGCTTGGGCACGGGATAGAAGGCCAGCTCCGAAGGCTTCGTGACAAGGACGTCAGCGGAGCGCATGAGAAGATTCGTAATATAGACGGCCTCAAAGATGTCGCTGTGGTAGAAGCCGTGGATGCCGGAGACCTCCCCGTCCAAAGCATCGGCAGCAAATTTCGATGCCTCGGCAAAGTTTTCGAAGTGCTCAGTGGAAACCTCTTTCATTCCGGAAATTTCACTTGTAAGCTCATCCCATACATTCTTGTAGTCGCCGACATTGACGTAGAGAGCGGCCTTGTTGGACCGGATCAGGGGCAGCATGTACTTGATGATGGCGGCGAAGATTTCCTTCTGGGCCCCGGCGCCGCCAATAGTGAGGAGGAAGCGCATGGGAGCGCCCTTCTCTTTCCTGGCCATCCGGCGGGCGCAGTCGGCGTCGATATTCTTCACAAGCTCATCATCGATATAGTGGCCGGTGTAGATGAGGGAGTCATTCGGCATGGGCTTGCAGACCTCACTCTTCATCATGCCGTTTAAGATCCGGTAGCCCTGATAGGCGTTGTGACACTGGATCGTGTGGACAGCCCCCTCGGCAAAATGCAGGGCCATGGGCCAGTTGTCCGGAATCGCGTTTACGACATATTTCATGCCGGCATGAACGGCAGCCTGGGCCGGCCATACGTGGGTGCCGATGACGGGAATATCCTTGGGGATATTCTGGTATACAGGCGCCATGAGCTCGGCGTTCTTCTGATCGGAAGCATTATAGGAAAGGGCCCGGAAGCCTTCGTAGTTCACGGGTTCCCAGACGAGCTTATTGAAAATGGGGTTCTTCGACATGCGGGACCCCAGGGAATAGAGGTCGTTCTGGGCCGAGATGACCTTCGTGCAGGTCGTCTTGGGGAATGAGTTCAAATCCAGCCAGTAGGGAGTGTAGCCTAAGGCCCTGGCACAGGAGGCCATGGCCATGGAAATCCGGTAGTGGCCGAAGCCCATACGGATATTGCCGACGATGATGCCCTTCTCCTCGTCGAAGGAGGCCTCGCTCTCCCCTTCCTCCAGGCGGATATCCATGACGCCGAGGGAGTCCCCGATGACGGGGTTCTTCCGGATGCGGGCATTATACGAAACGTCCGGATCATCCGGATACTTCTTTAAGTACTTCTCCTTGGACTTAACCGCCTTCCGGTATACCTTGTCCGGCATCACGTTGCCGAAAATCACCTTTGACTTGTCTTCCATCTCACCCATTTTTTCAACTCCTCTTTACATCAAATTCCAGAACCATATCCTGAACGTTTTCCGCGGAAAGCGTGATTTTTGCCTTTCCTTCCATTCCGGCGGATTTTACATAGAAGCCCGTCATTCCCCCGGAGAAAGATGTGATATGGGGCCCTATGAGTTCCACCGGCCCGTCACAGGAAATTTTTAAGGCATCATTCATGAAGGGAAGGACATTTCCATACTCGTCGCAGGCTTTGACCCGGACCTCCATGACATCATAGGTCCTGCCCTCAGCAAGGCCTTCCGCACTCTGCTCCGCCTCCAGATGAATGCAGGTCATGGGGGTCTTCGTCACAGATTTAACGACCCGGCCGTTTTTCACGGCATCGAAGCGGTAGACCTTGGATTTGCCGCCCCAGTCCCCGATGTACTTCTGGTAGAGGTCCGTCGCATCGGAAATCTTCATGTGATAGATAGTCATGAGCTGGGCCGCCATGGCTGCGAGCTTCGGCGTCACCCCGTAGCCGTGGATGGCCGTCTCGTTGAGACAGGCCTTGACGAGGTCGTTCTGCCGCTTCGAGAAGCCCTCCTTTTCCATCATCTCGTCCCCTATGAGGTCGTCCACCGGAATTGGCCCGTGTTTCAGGCTCTTATAGGGCGAATCCGTCGGGAAGTACTCCTTGATCAGGCGGTCGTTTTTGTACATGCGGACGGAATCGGCGTTCGTGATGATGTAGATATCCCCCCGGACGGAAGCCGGATGCTCTCCGATGTCCATAGAGGAAGTAATATAGAGCACCGGGCTCCGCTGGGCCTGGGCCGCGTACACATAGGCCGCCCCCTTG
>CAZOYS010000095.1:0-4069 GCA_964584155.1 uncultured Lachnospiraceae bacterium | reverse complement strand
GGCTCTCATGCGGGGCCAGCCGCTCGACCGGGCTCATGACCACGACCCGGTGGCCGTGTTTCACGAACTGCCGGAGCAGGTCAGGATATATGCCATGTTCCTGGAGAGAGGGGATGTTTACCAAAGAGATAAAAAGTATATTCATAGAACCAAAGATTTACAATCATGTGTTATTTTCAACATATCATAGGCCAATATTGGCACAAAGTGTCCAAACCTGACTTAATGCCGCTATTCCTGATTATATAGTCCTCCCTCATTACGGAACCACACACTCCGCATCCCCAGCTGCTCCGGAGCCTTGAAATCCTTGGCGGGGTTGTCGCCCACATACGCCATCTGTTCAAATGGTACCGCCAGTTTCTCCTGCATGAGTTCAAAGGCTTTGGGGCACGGCTTACGGAATTCCGGTCCGCCGAGTTCATCCGTTATGATAATATGGTCCACCAGATTCGGCAAGCCCAGGACGTTGAGCTTCGCCCGCTGCCCTTCCGACCGCCCATCCGTGATAATACCGGTTTTCAGGCCCTGATTCCTCAGGCTCTGCAGCATCTCTCTGACGCCACTATACAGATGAATGTCGGGGCTCGGATTACTGCGATAGGCCTGCAGACAGCGGTCTTTCAGCTCCGGGCTGAAGATCCCGGCATCCATGAGCACCTTGTCAAATGCATTCTCGCCGGCTTCAAATGCCCTCCAGAGCCTCTCTTCCGCATCCGGAATCTGCAAAAGCAGCTTTGCTGCCTCATGATAGCCGGAACGGACGTAATCTTTCTCCGGATACAGGGTATCATCCAGGTCAAAAATTACCGCAGAAAGGCCCTGCAGATGGTCCATGACCTCTGTCACTTCTGAAATTTCAATCATTCGGTCAGGCCTCTACCCGTATGCTCTGGTCAAAACGGCTGTATATGGCTCCGTCTTCAGCCGCTCCGGGAACATAGGACAGGGACTCTCCCCGCAGCATGCGGATGACAGCCTCTGCGCTGTCGGCCCCGGATTTGATGCTCTCCGGCGCCCCGCCGCCAAAGCGGGGATTCATTTCTATATAATAATCTTCTCCGGTGTTCTTCTCCCGAATCAGCTGCACGGTAATCTGCCCGCAGGGATGGAAATCGGCAATCAGCGTCTGCATTTCTTCTATCATACGCTGATTCTGAACCATTTTCGTCTTCAGAACTTCTCCGGCCCGAACAGCGATTCTCTCCCTCGGCGTGATATAAACCGGATTTCCTTCATAGTCGCAGAAAATATCTATAGTGTATTCAGTTCCCTCAATGAAGGGCTGAATGATATAATCCCCGATCTTTTCAGCATAGACCTGCAGATCTTCCCGGCAGTCCGCCCGATAGGCGTCGATGGAGCTGCTCCCGTCCTTTGGCTTGATAAAAGCCGGAAATCCGCCTTTGTAAGCCGTTACATCATGAACCGGCCGTGGAGACTTCAGGCCCAAAGAAATGAAATAATCCGCTGTCAGATTCTTGTCCCGGCAAAGGACCACCTTCTCAAATGCGCTGATGAGGACCTTCGTCCCGTTCTTTTCAAAATCTCCCTTTGCCCGGGCCAACGCCAGAAGATCCGTGTCAATCGTGGGAATCAGGCAGTCCACAGCATGATTTTTGCAGTAGTCCTGCAGAAAAGGGATATAGCCGGGTTCGGAAATCCTCGGAACCCGGACCCTTTCATCGCAGAAATAAAGGGCAGGCGCGGTATCCGTAATGTCTGCCCCGATGATTGTTACATTCTCATTCAGCCGATCGGCCGCGGCACGGAAAGCCTGCATGAGCTCCACCCGCCGCCCGACGGAAGTAAAAAGTATCTTCATATTTTCTAATTATGTTTCGCTTTCATCCCCCATGAAGATTTCCATCGTCTTGCTTGTCCCGCTGTTGATCCCCTCATGACCCAGCACGCTCTTAACGGTCTCGAGGAGGATCTTCACATCCCCCTTGAAAGTAATGCTCTTCACATACTCATTGTCCATCCGGAACTTTTCCTGCCAGGAAATGCCGTTGCGGCCATTGGCCTGAGCCAGGCCCGTGAGGCCGGGCAGGACGTCGTGACGGTGGAGTTCTTCATTGCTGTAGCGGGGCAGGTACTCGACCAGCAGCGGTCTCGGCCCTACAATCGCCATATCCCCTTCCGCGATGTTTATGAGCTCCGGAAGTTCGTCAATGGAAGTGCTTCTGAGTTTCTCCCCGAAAGGCGTCAGGCGGTCGGCGTCGGAGAGGAGCTGACCATCAGTGCCTTTCTCATCTGTCATTGTCCGGAATTTATATAGTTTGAAAATCTTCCCGTCCTTGCCGGGGCGAGCCTGCTCGAAGAGCACCGGCGAGCCCAGGTTCTTCTTCACGAGGAGGGCGGTTATGCCGAGGACAGGAGACAGGACGACAAGGCCGAGCGAAGCGAGGTAACAGTCCAGGGGCCGCTTCACGTGGGCCTCGTAGAAGCCCGCCGGCTTGTGATAGTTTTTGTAATAGGGCTTCTGGTGGTCACCAGCCCGCCGCTTTTTCCCCCGGGCGGCCAGGACCCCGGCCACGACAGCCGAAGTGCCGAGGACACCCAGAGTGAATTTCTCTACATTATTCATAGTTCAAGATTCCCTTATAGTCCCTGCTTGTCCGGGGCAAACTTTCTAACCGGGCAGGGTATTGCAGTCGTTCGCCCGGGCCAGGGTCATTTCAACCCCTGTCCCCGAAAATCTCCCCGCTCTTCACGAGGGTCCCGTCCGGAACAATAGTCCCCTTCAGGACGATGCCGCCGCAGTCGACCCGGGTGTAGGCCCCGAGCGCGGCCCCGGAATTGATGACGGCCCCGGTATCAATAATGGAAAAGTCGCCGACCTCCGCCTCCAGGATGCTGCAGCGGGGAAAGGCCACAACCCCGTCGCCCAGCTGAGCGTTTGGTGAAATATTGGCGTCCGGGGATATGATGCTCGGCAGGAGGAAGTTCAGTTCCCGGAGCCGCGCCACGAGGCGTTTCCGGGCCCCATTGTCCCCGATGGCCACGAAAGCGCATGGATAATTGTGCCTTGCCTTTGCAAGGTCTTCTGTGGTGCCGAGGACGTCCGCCCCTTTGGCCCGGTCGTCGAGGAAGGAGATCCGCTTGAAAATCCGCAGGGACCGGGCGATTTCGGCACAGTCATGCCCGTGCACGCCGGCGCCAAGGATCAAAAGGTTCATCTCCGCCTGCCGCCGGTCGGCCTCGGGGTCGTAGCCCAGAATCTCAATCCGCCGGGCGATGGCCTCGGACTCGGAGTCCCCGTACACGGTCCCGTAGAGGACCTTCCCCGCCGCGTTCTTTCCCTTGCGGTAGCGGGCTTCCCATTTTCCGTTTTTCCGCTGATAGACGAGTCTGGCCAAGCTTCCACTCCTGTAAGTCCGAAATGCAACGCATATAGTATAGCCGCCCTGCCCGCATTTGACAAGAAGTTTTTGGCGTATTTTCATTATTTATGAATAATATTTGGTGTAATTTTGGTGTATTTGGGTAAAAAACAAACCTCCACGAGGGAGGTTCTATTGCCAATCTTCATTGCTATCGCCCTCAAACATTTTTGCAATCATCTCATTGTCTTCATCAAAATCCCAATCATCATCATAGAGATCCTGGCCTTTAAGCAAGCCTATAGGGCGCCCCTTTGACTTATTTTTCTGTTTTTCAACAGAAGTGCCAGGCTCAATAGAAGAATGACTTAAAACATTCACAAGTTCAATTACGACTTCCAATTGTGTCTGAGAAAGCCCTTCCATTTGTCTGATTGTTGCCTGTGGAATACTCATATCTATCACCTCCGTAGGCACTCGCTATTAAGTACATCACGCAAAGCAAGCCTTAATTACCTGTATTATAACATCCTGCTCCTCAGGTGTCATCTTGTTGTCAGATGGCAGGCAGAGGCCGCGGGCGAAGATGTCGGCGCCGACGTCGGTGGCAAGGCCTTCGTCAATGTAGGCATTCGACTGGCCCCGGCCGCTGCCCCGGACCGTGACGAAGGGGTTCATGCGGTAGATGGGCTGCATATGCATGGGCTTCCAGATGGGGCGGCCTTCGGCGTTGATGGAGGCGA
>CAZOYS010000094.1:0-4117 GCA_964584155.1 uncultured Lachnospiraceae bacterium | reverse complement strand
GGAATCCGCCTGTTCCACCATTGATATCGGGAATAATGTAAAACGAGAACACTCCTTTCGCTTTTTCGGCGGAAGGAGTGTTTTTTTGTGTTAGGCAACGAGCCAAGGAGGTTCCGTACATGCTCGCATGTGAAGGAACCTCTTTGGCGACTGCAATCAGCGAAACAGCCGAAGGCTGTGAGCTGGTTGCAGCGTTGCTGCATCGAGTAGGAGGATGAAATCCTCCTACTCGATACTGCGAGCCCAAGCGACAGCTGTTCCGGGCGGTTTGTGATGGCGAAAGATTTTTTCAGACCCGGATGACTTTTTTGGAGAATTCGTTCTTGTGTGCCATTCCGGTTTTCCCGGTCAGAATGATATTGTAGAGCTCATCCGCAAAAATATCCTTTTGCATGCAGATTGCGGCGTCTTCTGAGAGCTCTCTTGCAGCCGGCTCGGAGAGGGCGCAGAAGACGGGGGTCTGGCCTGCGCTATTCGTTTTTGAAGGCTGTTCTCCTTCATGCAGATGTGCGTTTCTGCCCGCCTTCATTTCTCCGAGCAGTTTTGTGCCGACCTCGTTCATGGCCAGGACATGGATGTAGGGAGCATAGTTACATTTCTGAAGACTTGCGGCAGCTTCATCCGTGATGCCGAGCACGATGTGGAGAAGGGCGCGCCGCAGGCGGGCCCGGGTGTAATTTCTCGCATCCAGCGCTTCGGCAAATTCGGTAAAGGTCGTGAAATCCTCACGCCTCCTCAGGATGCGGTTAGTAAGGTCTTCGTCGATATCGGAAAATATCGTGAGATCCGTTTTTGGGAATAGGCCGGCAGAAGTATTGCCGGAAGTGCTCTCCGGCCCGTTCACGGAATACAGCTTCTCATGGAGAAGCAGGGAAATGTCATCGGGAAAAACGAAGGAGCAGTCTTTGATGGCTGTATTTATGACAGAAAGACCGGCGGGGGAAAGATTCTGCTTCAGAAAATCCTTCTCATTTTTTTCGAGCTCCTCGAGATCTATTTCGTCAGCATCCGGAGTGGCGAGGGCAGTTTCCAAGGGTCCGTACAGGATCCCGATGGTCTTGCGGAGGGCAGAAGAGGAGGCGTATTCATCTCCTGTGCAAGCGCTTTCATCGTGGCCGGCTCCTTCACGCTTATACGCATGGAAGGAAACCTGCGATGTCCCGTGGGCCTTTTCATATTCCAGCAGGGCTTTCACATAGAGGAGGCCGAGGAGATCATTGGGATTGTTGAAGATAGCGGCATCTGTCCCGCAGGCTGCGGCTGCTTTTGCCATGGCGGCCGGGTAGGAGAGACCGGATTTCATACATTCATTCAGGGAAGCCTTGAATTCGGGCGGTTCGTCAAGAAGGAGGCGGGCAGCGTTTTCAATGGCGCCTTCGTCCCCGCTTTCGGAGCCGAAGACCAGGTCTGTCACGATGCCGGTGGAAAGCAGGGTATTGACCCCGGTCCGGGCAAAGACTTCCGCGTTGGCCGTGGCGCCGATGACCGGGAGCTCAATACATAAGTCTGCGCCGGAACGAATCCGGGCGGTCGCAGACTTTCCTTCGGGGACAGGCAGACTTTCAATGGCGGAGTTTTCTTCGGAGACCGATCCGATGGCTGCCCCTGCCCGCACGTATTTATTTATGATGGCGGGCTCGCCCCGCTGGACGAAGTCCCCGCTCATGCAGACAATGACAGCATCTGCCCCGAGTTCCTTCCGGCAGTAGTTCATTATTCTTTCGTGCCCCGTATGAAGGGGGTTGAATTCCGCGACAATTCCGGCGACTTTCATCTGATGTCCCTCTTGAGAAGCAAAAGCAAATTATCTATAATATTATGCGCTGTTTTTTACATTATATTACATTTCATAAAGGAGAAAACAAGAAATGAACGTACTCGTCATCAACTGCGGTTCTTCATCGCTCAAGTACCAGGTCATCGATTCCGACTCCGAGCAGGTACTCTGCAAGGGCCTCTGCGAGCGGATCGGCATCGACGGAAGACTGACCTACCAGAAGGTCGGCGGTGAGAAGGAGATTACAGACGCCGCCATGCCCACCCACAAGGAGGCTATCTCCCTCGTCCTCAAGGCTATCACGAATGAGAAGACCGGAGCCCTCAAGGACCTTGCTGAAATCGGGGCTGTCGGCCACCGCATCGTTCACGGGGGCGAGAAGTTCACGTCTTCCTGCGTCATCACGGATGATGTCATCAAGACCGTAGAGGAGTGCAACGACCTTGCGCCCCTGCATAATCCCGCCAATATCATCGGAATCAATGCCTGCCGGGAACTGATGCCTTCTGTTCCCATGGTCGGCGTATTCGACACGGCCTTCCATCAGACCATGCCCGAGAAAGCCTATATGTACGCGGTTCCTTATGAATACTATCAGAAGTACGGGGTCCGCAAGTACGGCTTCCATGGCACATCCCACTCTTATGTATCCAAGCGGGCGGCCGAGCTCATCGGAAAGCCCTATGACTCCTTAAAGACCATCGTCTGCCACCTGGGCAACGGGGCATCCATCACAGCTGTCGACTGCGGAAAGTCCGTCGATACCTCCATGGGTCTCACCCCTCTCGAGGGCCTTGTCATGGGCACCCGGTCCGGCGATGTGGACGCTTCCGTCGTTGAGTTCCTGGCCAATAAGGAAAACATGTCCGTTTCAGAGGTCCTGAATGTCCTCAATAAGAAGTCCGGCGTCCTCGGCGTTTCGGGCGTATCGAGCGACTTCCGCGACCTCCTGGACGCAATGGACAAGGGCGACGCTCGCGCAAGGCTCGCTGTCGACATGTTCGTCTATCGGGTGGCAAAGTACATCGGTGCCTATACCGTAGCCATGAAGGGCGTTGACTGCATCGCCTTCACGGCCGGCGTCGGCGAGAACAACGGCTACGTCCGCAGTGAGGTCTGCGATTACCTCTCCGTTCTCGGCATTGAGATCGACAAAAAAGCCAATGACTGCCACGGGGTAGAGCAGAAGATTTCCACTCCCGCATCGAAGGCCCTTGTATACGTCATTCCTACAAATGAAGAGCTCGCTATCGCTCGCGAGACAGTCGCACTGGTTGGCTGAGCAGGGGAAAAATACGGCTGCGACGTTCGCCCTCGCCGGCTGAATTGCCGTAGGAATGCCGTAAAATGGACGGACCTGTCAAGAAAAATTTCTTTACATTATTATCGAAAATATCCTTGACACGCACCCCGTATCGAGCGTATAATGCTATTTGTTGTGGTTTTGGAGAAATACTGCCATGAAGCTGGATTTGTCTCTGGACCTCCAGAAGGGGGCCTTTGAAAAAGACGTGACCCTGCCCTTTGATATTACTACGGTGCAGGTATCCGGAGACATGAGACCGGTTTCGGGACCGGAGGAAGTTTCCTTCCATGTCGAAAGCGACGGAAGCCGACTTTGTGTGACCGGGGAGGCGGAAACAGTCGTTACATACCCCTGCGACCGCTGCCTGAAGGATACGAAGGTTCCTCTCACGGCAGAAGTTTCTCTGGAATTTCCCCTTTCGGACGGCCGGATCGTGCTGAATCCGGAGGACCCGGAAACCTATGTGGAGAACGGCAATGCCATTGACCTCTCCGCAGTCCTTTCCGAAGAGATTCTCATCGGAAAACCGGAAAAAGTCCTCTGCAAGCCCGACTGCAAGGGCCTTTGTCCCGTATGCGGGCAGGACCTGAATGAGGGGACCTGCAATTGTGAAAAAACCGTTCCTGATCCGCGCATGCAGCAGTTTCAGGATGTTTTCAAAAACTTCAAGGAGGTGGAATAAGATGTCGATCTGTCCCAAGAATAAGTCTTCCAAGGGCCACAGAAACCAGCGCAGAGCGAACTGGAAGATGAGCGCACCCGCACTCGTCCGCTGCAGCAAGTGCGGCAAGCTGATGATGCCCCATCGCGTCTGCAAGAACTGCGGTTCTTACAATAAGAGAGAGATCATTGCTCAGGACTGATGTTTTGAGCAGTGAACTGCATGAGAAATGCGGCCCTGTACCAGACGGTGCAGGGCCTTTTCTTTTCCCCGGACCTGTCTATGGACAAAAGAGCCCCTGATATCTAACATGTGTATAAACACGCTAGTGTAAAATTTACGTAGGAAAAATCCATCAAAAAAGAGAACATCC
>CAZOYS010000093.1:0-4144 GCA_964584155.1 uncultured Lachnospiraceae bacterium | reverse complement strand
TGATGAATATTAGTATCAAAATCGGTCAAGTAACCGGTTATGAAAAACGTTTTCATTATTTTGAGAAACGTTTTCACATATTTGTATCATTTTAAAATTTGCAAATTTGACTCGCATTTGACGAACCGTTTACAGACGCAGACACAAAATAGGGCCTGCATGTATCCCGTCGGGTACAAAATATAGAAGGAAACGGAATATGGCCAGAGAAAAGAATGAGAAAAATGTCACATTCCAGGACATAGCGAACTATACCCGCTTTTCGAAGACGACGATTTCCCGCTACTTCAACCACCCGGAATCCCTGGCGCCCGAGAACCGGGCGAAGATCGAGGAAGCCCTGCAGGCTTTACATTATAATGAAAACAAGGTGGCGCGGATTCTGGCCAACGGCCGGACCGAGTTCATCGGCCTCCTGACGCCCAATATCTACAACGGCTTCTATTCCATGATCACGGAGAAGATTCTCGCCACCTACGAGCGCTACGGCTACAAGTTCCTGGTCTTTTCCGGAGGCGAGACAGAAGGTGTTGAACGGAAATATATCCGGGAGCTTCTGGCCTACCAGGTCGAGGGCCTCATCGTCCTCTCCCACACGATCCCCTCCATGGAACTGGCCTCCTACGGCATCCCCCTCGTCTCCATAGAGCGGGAGGACCGCTACATCTCCTCCGTCAACACGGACAACTACATGGGCGGGGTCCAGGCCACGGGCCTTCTCTACAAGAACGACTGTGACGTTTTTATACTAATAAATTCCCCCACGTCCCCCGACGTCCCCGGCTACGGGCGGGTGCGGGGTTTCCTTGACACCTGCGCAGAGCACCACCTCGAATACCGCATGGTCGAATACCCCATGGGACGGACCTACGACGAGACTGTAAGCGCCGTGAAGACCGCCCTGGAGCAGGAAGTTTTGGACGCCTTCCCGGGGAAGAAGAAGGGCATCTTCTGCCTTTCCGATACGTCGGCCATCATCGTATTAAACCAGCTCTACCGCCGCTACGGGAAACTGCCGGACGACTACCGCATCATAGGCTTTGACAACACGTCGGCTTCAAGGGAGGCCGTTCTTCCGATCTCGACTGTAGGCCAGCAGGCCGACACCCTCGTCGATACGGCCATGACCATCCTCACGGACCAGATCCGCATGAAGAAGGAAGGAAATGAAATAGACCTTTCACGCCCCGTCCACGCCGTCATCCCGCCCCGCCTCATCGCCAGGGCCACGACGGACTGAATATAAGGAGAACTCATGAATCGCGATTATGACAGAATAGAATTGGATGAAAAGTACATGGCGACCGTGCGGCAGCGGCTGGCTGCCGTAGACGCGTCAAAGGCTGCCCCCAAACCCGGTCAGGGCATCCCCGGCGGGGACATGCCCGGCGACGTCACGGACATCAATGAGAAAGCCATCTCCGCGGCCCTTACGCTTTTCCCCACGCTTCAGAAAGAGATTGCCCGTTCAATAGAAGAAAACCCCTACGGCCGCTGCGTCATTTCCATCAGCGGCGGGTCCGGCTCCGGCAAGACCTGCAGCGCCGCCATTCTGGCCTACATCCTGAATTCCTCAGGTATAGAGACCTACACCATGAGCGGGGACAATTACGCCCACCGCATTCCCCATGAAAACGACGAGGGCCGGCAGCGGGTCTTCCGGCACAACGGCGTCCGGGCTGTCGTGGATTCCCGCCTGGCTGAGAACCCGAAGGTCTTCCAGGAGATCATGGACTTTCAGAAGGAAGAAAACGAAAAGGGCCACGCCGAGCCGCCGGCAGGAGCCGAGTGGTTCGATACCTACGTGGCCGGTGGAAAGGCGGCATTAAAGCGCCATCTGGCCACCCCCCACGAGCAGAATTTCAATGAGATCAACGACGTCATCACGGCCTTCCGCGACGGGGCCCGGGAAATCTGGATGCGGCGCATGGGCCGGGACACAACGGCCTTCTGGTATGAAAACCGCGACTTCACGAAGACTTCGGTCCTCATTCTCGAATGGACCCTGGGCCTGTCCCGCTACCTCACCGGCATTGACGTCCCTGTCTATATAGAAACGACGCCGGAAGAGACGTACGCTTCCCGCATCGCCAGAGGTCGCGACGCCAACGCCCGGACGGACCTAATTCAGGCCGTCATCGAAATCGAGCAGGGCCTTCTCATGCGGGACGTCCCCCGGGCTTCGATCATATCCACCCGGGACGGCCATGTGCTGACGCTCGATGAATGGAAAGAAAGACATAGGAGGACTTGAAATGCCCGAAAAAACATACGTCAACAACGGCCCCATGCTGAATGCCTACCCCGACAGTGTCGGCGGCCGCCTGTCCGAAATGGTGAAATTCCTGAAGACGCCGGAGGCAAAGGACGCCTTCCAGTCCTTCTACATCCTGCCCTCCCTCTACCACAGCGACCTGGACCGGGGCTTTTCCGTCATTGATTACGATATTAATGAAGAGTTGGCCAGTGAACAGGACCTGAAGGCCTTACAGGAAATCCCGGTAAACCTGAAGCTCGATATTATCCTGAATCATGCAAGTGTGCAGTCGCCGCAATTCCAGGACCTGCTGAAAAATGGCAGGAATTCAGAGTATGCGGATTTCTTCATCGACTGGAACGAGTTCTGGAAGGGCCACGGGACGATGACACCGGAAGGCTATATCCAGCCGGACGCCGACCTCATCAGGGACATGTTCTTCCGCAAGCCCGGCCTGCCGATTCTCATGGTGCAGATGCCGGACGGCAGCGAGGTGCCCTACTGGAACACCTTCTACCAGGAGGTGTGGGAAGAGGACGGTGTTCGCAAGTACCTGGGGCAGATGGACCTGAACATCAATTCCCCGAAAGTCTGGGATTTCTATAAGAAGACACTCGAGAAACTGGCTGCCTACGGGGCAAAAATCGTCCGCCTGGACGCCTTCGCTTATGCCCCGAAGGCCGTCGGCCGGAAGAACTTCCTGAACGAGCCGGAGACCTGGGACCTTTTGGACCGCATCAAAAGCATCGCGGAACCCCTGGGCCTTACATTACTCCCTGAAATCCACGACGCCTACGAAAAGAAAATCTACAAAAAGGTCGCGGACAAGGGCTACTTCACCTACGACTTCTTCCTGCCCGGCCTGCTCATCGACGCCATCGACCGCGCCGACCCTTCGCGCCTGCTCCTGTGGGCGAATGAGCTTTATGAGAATAATATAAAGACCGTCAACATGCTGGGCTGCCACGACGGGATACCCGTATTGGACCTGAAGGGACTGCTCACGGACGCCGAAATACAGGCGCTCATTGACCGCATCACCTCCCGCGGCGGCATGATCAAGAATCTCCACGGGCAAAAAAACGTCTACTACCAGGTGAACGCCACGTATTACAGTGCTTTGGGCGAAGACGACCGGGCGCTCGCCCTGGCTCGCGCCATCCAGCTCTTCATGCCGGGCAAGCCCCAGATCTGGTACCTCGACCTCTTTGCCGGAACAAATGACTACGAAGCCGTGAAGCGGGCAGGCGAGGCCGGCCACAAGGAGATCAACCGGACGAACCTTTCAAGTGAAGACGTCGCCGCCGCCCTGAAGAAGGACGTGGTCAAAGAACAGCTGGATCTCCTCCGCTTCAGGAACACCTGCCCGACCTTCGGCTTTGACAGTGCCTTCAGCTGCAGCAGCGACGGCAGCAAGCTCACCATGAAATGGGAGAAGGACGGACATACCGCCATCCTCGAGGCGGACCTGGCGGCGAAAGCCTACCGGGTATCGTCCAAATAAGACTTTTATTCTATCTCTGAAAGTAAGAACCCCCGCGAGGCTGCGCCTCGCGGGGGTGTTGTATTATAGGGCTTGATTCAGAGCAAAAGTCCGCCCCTGTCGACACCAGTTTGGGCGGCCCTTTCGGTGACGCTTCGCTGCCTTCCTCTCAGAAAGGCCGTGTGGCAGCTCGCCTGCCGCACCAAATTCCCTATTGACTTTCGCCCCATTTTGTAATATTTTTTTAACATCTCTATTGGCAGTGTTTCACTGTCCGCTGCGTTCGCAGCAGGGTCTCTCCCTTCCGGAGGGGCCGCTTACTCACTTTTTTGTTTGGTTCCTGTTGCGGGGCTAGTGTAAAATTTACGTAGGAAAAATCCATCAAAAAAGAGAACATCCAAGTG
>CAZOYS010000092.1:0-4208 GCA_964584155.1 uncultured Lachnospiraceae bacterium | reverse complement strand
GCATATCCTCGGGGATCTGAATCAGGAGGCTGTTGTTCTTCCCGATTCCCCAGTTTCTGTCTACTGCTGCAATGAGATTCATTTCACTCCTCTATGACTAATGTAAAGCCCTTGTTTTCGACCGGCTTGTTGTGCCTACACGCATTGCGTATTTCACACGGCAATCGGAATATTCTCGACCTTGGGTCCCGTCACGTAGTTCTCAAGGCTGACGTCGTCCGGCGTAAAGTCGTAGAAGTCATGCACATCCGGATTCAGGTGGAAGATCGGGGCCGGATACTGGGGCCTTGTGATGAGTTCTTTTATGATATCGACGTGGCGGTCATAGATGTGGGCGTCCGCAATGACGTGGACAAGCTCCCCGACCTCCATATCGCAGACCTGGGCCAGCATGTGAACGAGGACCGCGTACTGCATTACATTCCAGTTGTTGGCCGCAAGGACGTCGTTCGACCGCTGGTTCAGAATCGCGTTCAATGTCAGCTTTTCATGCCCCGGCTTCTGGGTCACGTTGAAAGTCATGGAATAGGCGCAGGGGTAGAGGTTCATTTCATGAAGATCCGCATGCACGTAGATATTTGTCAGAATCCGGCGGGAAAAGGGATTTTTCTTGAGGTCATAGATGACCCGGTCCACCTGGTCCATGTCCCCTTCCGGATAGTGGTGCTTGACCCCCATCTGATAGCCATAGGCCTTGCCGATGGACCCGTCCGGGTCCGCCCACTCGTCCCAGATATGGGGCTTTAAATCGTGGATATTATTCGACTTCCGCTGCCAGATCCAGAGCATCTCGTCCGTGCAGGACTTGATGCCGGTCTTTCGGAGGGTCAGGGCCGGGAACTCCTTTGAAAGGTCGTAGCGGTTGATGACCCCGAACTTCTTGATGGTATAGGCGCTCGTCCCGTCCTCCCAATGGGGGCGGACCTTCTGTCCCTCCGTGGACGTCCCGTTCTCGAGGATATCCGTGCACATGTCAACGAAAATCTTGTCTGCAAGGCTCATGCCCTGTACACTCCTTTACGGTTTATATTAGTCATGTCAAATATCTGTCTGCCTCAGAGAACTGCCTGTCTCTGCCGAATCACTCCAGACCGCCTTCGACATGGAACTCCTGAATCAGGTCCTTGAGGTGCTCGGCCTGGTCCGTCATCTCCTGGCTGGACGCCGATGTCTCCTCGGCGGAAGCCGCATTCGTCTCTACGCCGCCGGCAATGCGCTGAACGGACTCCTTGATGCTCGTAACGGCATCGGACTGCTCCTCTGTCGCCGTGACGATTTCATCGATCTTCGTCTCGATCGTGCCGGCGGAAGCGGCTACCTGCTCGAGGGTCGCTGCCGCGTCGTTTGCGATGTCGATACCGTTCTGAACGGCTTCAAGAGCTGCATTGATGAAACCGGTCGATGTCTTCGCAGCCTCTGCGGACTGGTTGGCAAGGGAACCGACCTGATTTGCGACAACGGCAAATCCCTTGCCCTCTTCCCCGGCCCGGGCCGCCTCGATGGAAGCATTCAGGGACAGGAGGTTCGTCTGGGAAGCGATCTCGTCAATTGTGGAAATGATATTGCTGATCTCGTGGGAAGTCTCGGAGATGGAAGCCATGGCCTTCACCACGTCCTGCATCTTCTCGTTGCCGACCCGGATGCCGTCCGTCACAGCCTTGACCTCATTGCTCATGGTCGTCGCGTTGTCGGCGTTGGCCCGGATCTTGTCCGTAATGTCGGAAATGGAATCGGAGATATTCTGAACGACATTCGACTGGTCTGTAGCGCTCTCGGCCAGCTGGGTCGCTGCCTGGGCGATCTGGCCGGAACCCATCGTGACCTGACCGGACACGGCCCCGATTTCCCGGATGGAGTCGGACAGGTGGTTTGCGAGATAATCGATGGAATTCTGGATATTTTTGAAGTCGCCGATGTAGTCCTGCTCGAAGGAAACGGCAAGCTCGCCGTCGGATACTTCCTTCATGGCCCGGTCGATGTCGCCTATGTAGTAGGAAATCTGGCTCATAGCCTGTCGCAGAGACTCGGCGACTTCGCCGATTTCGTCATTCGCCGTATAAGCGATTTCCGCGTTCTGGATATTGCCAAGCTCGAGTTCCTTAGCGCCCGCCTTGATCTCATCAAGGGGCTTCTTGATATCTGCCGTAATTTTTGCCGCCGTCTTCCGGGAATTCAGGAAGGAGTAGAGGCCGACGAGAACGATGACCGCAAGATCGACAATGGATGAAATAATAATTGCCCGGTACTTCGTCGTCGCCATGGATTCTGCCTTGTTGCCCGCTGCCTCAAAGGCATCGGCGAGTTCCTCGGAAACGGCATTGAAGGACTCGCGGTATTCGGAAACAGCATCTTCCGTACTCTTGCTCTCTGCCGTCTGCAGAATCTGTTCGGAAGCCTCAGCAAGGGCGTCCACCTTGGCCTCCGCATCGGAAACATCCACGTGGACGAGTTTTCCCAGCTTTGTGATTGACGCTTTCATCGAAGGAAAACGTTCTTCGAAGTCCGCCCGCTGCTCGTCGATGACATCCTGTTCGCCCGTCGCCGCTGCAAGCAGGACACGTTTGTTCACGGTCTGGATATCCTTGCGGACACCGAGCTGCAGCTGTTCTGCCACAAACTCCTGGCTGTAGAAGCTTCCTGCCAGGGCTCCGTTTGCCACAAAGCCGATGATGGCCAGTATCCCGACAATGACGAGATAGCGTGTCAGCTTGTCAAACCCTTTTTTCAACCGGACTGCGATGCTCATGGATGCCTCCTTATGACTAATGTAAATCCCCTTGTATCCCTTATGTTTCACTCCCGGCCAAACCCGGAAGTGTACCGTGCGGCGGCAGAAGCCCGCCCCATCGCACATACGGTTTCATTATAGCAAAAGCCACCTTCAAAATACAGCCGCTGTTGAAAAAAGAGGTCCGCTGGGCTATAATAGCGGGCAGTGTTTGGAAAGTCCCGGCAGATTCAATCAGGACATGAGCACCGAAGCCTTGCAGGATGTCCTGAAGTCATTCTGCAAAATACATTTCAAAGGAATTACAGAAATTATGAGTCAGGAAAAAGTAGAACTGAAGCAAAAAGAAAAGCAGAACATGAAGAAGATCGTGAAGAAGCGGAAGCGCAACGCCATCGTTGCCGGCATCTGCACCGCAGCCGTCGCCGCTGCCTTCATCGTATGGATTTCCTTCTCCGCATACAAAAACTATCAGGAGGCAAAGTCCGAGGACACAAGTGTTCCTTCCTATGCCCTTGACCTCTCCGCTCTGACGGACTACAGCCAGTCCATGGAAAGCAGCGCTTCCGACTGATTTAAAAAAAATAAAATTTGTGCTTGACAGACTGAAATCAAATGAGTATTATATCCATTGTCGTCGCGAGAGTGAACCACTTCTCAGGACGGCAATGAATATCAATGCGATAGTGGCGTAGTTGGTAACGCGCGACCTTGCCAAGGTCGAGACCGCGGGTTCGAGTCCCGTCTATCGCTTTAAAAATATCGGGTACCCCATCGGGGTACCCGATATTTTTATATGATGGCGTGGATATCAAAACTACGGTCCTGACCGCGGGTGAAATCGCGAGAGCACTTAGGCGGTGCCGAGCCCCGGGCGAAGGCAGCGCCTTACGTGCGACGCATGCAGAACACTTAGACGCTATCAAGCCGCAGGCTTTAGATGGCGTCTTATGTGTTCTGCAGTCCCGGACCAGATTCCACGTTAATTTTGGTTAAGACTTAACCAGCCTTGACCGCCGACTTTTCCAGCGCTTCTCTCGCACTCTCAAGATCGATTCCCGAATAGTAGTTTTTCACGCTTACTCGCAGCGAGTTCCCAAAGAACTCGATTGAGAGTAGCCGGAACTTGCTTTTTGAACCGGAGCCCATTATACTGTCGCAGGCAGTATGTGTAAAAAATATTATTAATATGCCTGCGATACGTTTTTGGTATTTATGGTGGCCTGTTTTTATCTCCCCGCAGGAAGCACCATTGACGAGGAGAAGGATTGGCATATTGTTTTTATATCATTCATATATGAATAATATCTTTTACAAATAATCAAAGCTCGGCTATACTGCTGCCCGTATTGTAGGATTGGGAAAAAAACAGGAGCCGTGCCTATGTCTGCGCAAAAGAAGAAAAGCTGCCCGCCCGGAAAAGAGCGGCAGATGTCCGAATCCTTTGTGACGGCCGCCTTTCTGTCGGTCTCGGGCGGCC
>CAZOYS010000091.1:0-4212 GCA_964584155.1 uncultured Lachnospiraceae bacterium | reverse complement strand
TTTATAATCCGAATCTGTCACTGGACTGCCGGTTTTCCGCCGGCGCGGGGGAGAAGAGCTGATGGGGTACGCCGGGAAAATATTCCGTCCTTCCTATTGGAAGAAGGGCTGGGACTATATCCGTTACTTCGGCCTGAAGAAGGCCTTTTCACACTTCCGGAAAGGGGTTCCGGCCGAGGACCGGGGAGATTCCGACACTCCACCTACCTGCTGGTACGGGGACTATGATTCCTGGGTCCGGACCCACGCGGCCACCATGGGCTACGGGGAATTTCTGAAGGCTTCCGAAGTCGACCTGGGGAATGATTGGCTGGTCCTTGAAGACCCTTCTGCCCAGGGCCTTACTTACACCTCTTCCTTTGAGAAGCTTGTGAAACAGGCCATAGAGACCCATCCGGACTGTGATTTCATCTACACGGATGAAGACTCCTACGACCCGAAGGACAGGAAGTTCAAGGCCCCCCTCATGAAGCCGGACTTCTCGCCCGACTACATTTCAGACGTCAACTACATCGGCCACGGGGTGATCGTGAAGAAGAGTCTTTATGATGAGGTCGGCGGGCCGGATGCCTCCTACGGCGGGGCAGCCTATTACGACCTGATTCTCCGGCTGACGGAGAAGGCGAAGGAAATCGTCCATATCACCGGGGTCCTCTGTCACAATGTCTACGGGACGAACGGGATTGAGTACGAGCGGAAGGAACAGATTCCCGATGTCCGCAGCACGGAGAACCGCTACGCTGAAGGTGCCCTGGCCCTTCCCGAAGCAGACAAAGAAAACGGCCGCCGGGCTGTTGAAGCGCATAACGCCCGCCTGGGCAGGAAGACAAAAGTCGTAAACGGTCCCCGCAGCGGAATATATAACAGCCTCTATGAGGTGCAGGGAGAACCCCTGGTTTCCATTATTATTCCGAACAAGGACCACACGGACGACCTGGACAAGTGCGTCCGCTCCCTCTTTGAAAAGAATACCTACAAAAATATCGAGATCATCGTTGTCGAGAACAACAGCACCGAGGACGGGACCTTTACTTACTATGACCGCCTGCAGAAGAATCCTTCTGTCCGGGTCGTATACTTCAAAGGCAAGTTCAATTACTCCGCCATCAACAATTTCGGTATCAAGGCGGCCAGGGGAGACTATCTCCTGCTTTTAAATAATGATACCGAAATCCGGGAGCCCGATTCCATAAAAAATATGCTGGGCCGCCTGCAGAGGGAGGACCTTGGCATCGTAGGCGCCAAGCTCTACTATCCGGACGGGACCATCCAGCACGGAGGTGTCGTTGTCGGTCTCGGCGGGGTCGGGGCCCATGCCTTCATGATGTTCCCGGGAGAGAGCGAGGGCTATATGGCCAGGCTCTCTGCAGCAAGCAATTACTCGGCAGTGACAGCTGCCTGCCTCATGGTGAAACGCGCGGCCTACGAAGAGGCCGGAGGTCTGAACGAGGATCTGGAGGTCGCCTTCAACGACGTGGACTTCTGTCTCCGTGTGAGAAGGACCGGCCGCCTCATCGCCTTTGAGCCCAGAGCCGCACTTTGGCACTATGAGTCCAAGTCCCGGGGCAACGACGACACGCCGGAAAAGAAGAAGCGCTTCGACGGGGAGGTCTTCCGCTTCATTGACCTCTGGAGGTCCTATATCCTCGAGCCCGGCGACCCCTTCTATAATTCCTCCCTCACCCTGAACACGACGGACTTCTCCCTGAAGCCCTGATATCCGAAAGAGCTGAAGGAATCTGCGCCTGCCTGTTTGGGGGCTGCAGAATAATATAGAAAAAGAGTATTACATGGATTTCATTGCGGATACAAGAAAAAATCTGATCCGGACCCTGGAGATAAAGGCGGGGGAGCGCTTCCTGATAACGGGAAGCGGCTATGCCCCTGAGCTCCTGGAGGCCTTGAACGACACGGGGGCTGTTCTTTCGACGGACCTGCCTGTGAACGGCCAGGGGGAGTTTGATACGGTCTTCCTGCCCGGGACCCTGCACAGCCTGGCCCTGCAGGCCGGAGAAAGTGACGAAGCCTGCCTGAAGCGCCTCTATGCCCTTGTGGCCCCGGGCGGCCGCCTGGTCATGGCCTGCGACAATACCTGCGGCATCAAGTACCTGTCCGGCGGCCAGCTCGAGGAGACTGGAGGTTTCTTCGGGGGCCTCGACACGGATGAGGGGGACCGGACGGAGACTGTCTACTATTATGAGGGCCTGAAGAAGCTCCTTTCCGGCCTTCCCGGAGGGAAGGCGGAATTCTTCTATCCCTACCCGGACTTCCGCTATCCGCTTTTCATCTACTCCGACGACCGCCTGCCCTACCAGGGCGAGCTCGCCCACTACGACGTGAACTTTTCCCAGCCCCGCTTCTGGACCTTTTCCGATGTCCGGGGCTTCGATTCCGTCATTGAGAATAATGATTTTCCCCGCTTTGCCAACTGCTTCCTTGTGACAGTGACAAAAGAGAAAGGAAAAGAGTCTTCCGCAGAAAGGATAATTTACCGCAAGTTCCCCGAGAACCGGGGAAAGCGCTTCCGCATGGAGACGGATATTGTCTCCGGACCGGATGGGAAGTATGTGACGAAGACTCCGGTATTTCCCGAGGGACAGAAGCATGTGGAAATGACCCTTGAGCTGACGGCGAAGCTGACGGAGGCGCTTTCTGCCCTTCCGAATGTGTCTGTGTGTCAGCCGGAGGTTTTCGGGGAAGGCCTGCGCTATTCCTTCGCCAAAGGCACCTCCCTTCGGGAACTCATAAAGGAAAAGGCGGAGAAGAAGGACTTTGACGGGGTCGGCCGCCTGCTGGACCGCTTCTCGGACCTCGTATATTTCAATTCAACGGAAACAGACTTCGAGCCGACGGAAGACTTCAATATAATTTTCGGGGACTGCGGCTTTTCCGGCCGGACAGCCGTTGCTCCCGTTACGGACCTCGACCTCATATTTGAAAATGTCTTCGTCGACGGAGAGGACTGGACCCTCATCGACTGCGAGTGGACCTTTGACTTCCCGGTTCCCCTGAAGTATGTCCTCTACCGGGCCGTTTCCTACTATACAGACCGGCCTTCGGATCCGGATACCTATGACTTTATGATGACCCGCTTCGGCATCACGGAAGAAGAAAGGGAAGTCTTTGCCCGGATGGAGAAAGGCTTCCAGAACTTTGTGTCTTCCGGAGAGGTTTCCTTCCGGGAGGAGTGCTACGACCGGAGAAGACCCATTATCAACCTGAACGAAGCCTTTACGAGTCTTCTCGATACCATCTGCTGGAGCATCTACTACGACTACGGGAAGGGTTTTCTCGAGGAGACAAAGAAGGAATTCATCGGGAGCCTGACCGGAGAAAACGTGATTCCCCTGCATTTCGACGGGGATGTGACGGAAATCCGTGTCGATCCGGGGGAAAACAAGGGCTTTGTCGTGATGAAGAACAGGGCGGCTCTGCCCCAGGGACTCAATATTGTGTCCAATGGCATCGAGGGCCCGGGCGGTCTCTTTGTCTTTGACCACGACGATCCCTTCATTGTATTTCTAGGCGGCGGTTTCAAGGGCACATTCGAGGCGGTATTTGATACGGCGGATGACGGAGATGCGCCTGCCCTGATTGCGGAGGTCCTGCAAACGAGAGATGCCGTTGTGGCACAGCCCGTTTCCCCGGCGCAGCCGGAAGCTCAGAAGAAGCCTTCCCTTGCCCGGCGGGCTGTCCGCAAGGCAAAGCGCATCATTTCAAACAGCGGGGCTGCAGACTATTTCCGGGCCGTAGAGGCCTTCGGCAGCGACGGAGCCAGGGAGATTGCAAAATACGACAAGGCCCACGCCAATGACCATCACCTCGAAAATGACTACGGCTACTATATCCGGGAGATTGAGCCGAATATTCTCTATAAGGGGGAAGTGAAAGAAGATATCCGCTTCTCCATTGTGATTCCTGTCTATAACTGTCCTGAACACGAACTCCGGGCCTGTATCGACGCCTGCCTGGGCCAGACCTACGGGAACTTTGAACTCATTCTTGTGGACGACCATTCCCCGGATCCTCATGTAAAGGAAGTGCTTTTTTCCTATGAGGGCAGGAAGCATGTGAAAATTATTTACAGGGAAGAAAACGGGCGGATTTCCCGGGCCACGAATGACGGCATCAGTGCCGCAGAGGGAGACTTCATCGTCTTTTCCGACTGCGACGACGTCATGAGTACGAACGCCCTTCGGGAGTTTGCGGCCT
>CAZOYS010000090.1:0-4330 GCA_964584155.1 uncultured Lachnospiraceae bacterium | reverse complement strand
CTTCCGGAAGAGGCATCTTTCTATATCTCTGTCGGCCATCCGTTCCCGGCTGTCAGCATACGTACTTCGACAGAGCGCCCAGAGGCTATGGAAGAGGGCTGTTTTGTAATTTCCGGAATTGATACAGATGGACTACTGCAGGCAGTAGATACAGCAGTTGCCATGAACGCTGCAGGTGATATCGGGACGCCGGTGCCTGTTTATACGGGGGAGAATGTATCGACGAAAGTAGTGAAAATCATTCAGTCCTATACCGGCATCGTGAACCGGATGGTGTGGAGGAAGGAGTAGATACTCTTGGATTTAAATGATGAGGAACTGGGAGGGGATCCTTTGGCCGGGGCTTTATATTATTCATGTCTGTGCGGGATTTTCAAGGAGGCAGCGAAAAAGAGCGTGAGCCTGGAAGGCCTGACAGCGGAGATTCAGACGAGGTGTGCGTTTAAGAAGGCGTATGCAGGAGAACTGGCGAATATCCTGAAAGAAGCCTATTCTGCGGACAATCTAGACCGGCTGAAGGCGGCAAAGGGTACGGCTTGTGAAGACCTGTGTGATTCGGCGGGGTGGTCTTACGTTTGGGACGGAGAGGCTGAGTGGACTTGCAGCAACGGCTCCGTCGAGTGCTATGCCCACGGGGAAGCGGAGATTCGGGTTGCGGACCGGGAGAAACTGCACAGTCTGCTGCAGAAGATCCTTCCGAATCTGGCCTATTGTTCACAGGAAGAGATACAGGAAGCCATCGCGAAGCAACTATCTGCGGATCTGGACAGTGAGTTCGAGGAATTCTGCGAAGATGACGATTATTATGAGCCGGTGGTGGAAGACTATGATTTCGAATATGACCTGAAGGAATACTGCCGGAAGTACGGACTGCAGGGAAGGGGCTTTTCGTACGAGGGAAAGGACGGCGGGTTTGAGGCGGATTTCAGAGGCGGGAGATGGTGAGAGTAAAGACGTACGCTTACGGTGAACTGCATGATTCATGAGAGAGAAAAGATCTTCTCCTCTGCAAATGTCCCTTGACGTCGTATGCAAAGCGCATTATATTTGCATTATACGGGTGTATTTTTTATTTTCGGAGGTGTCTTATGTCTCTATTGCAGGTGCGTGATTGCCCGGATGATCTGTACGAGAATCTGGCAGGTTATGCCAGGCAGGAAAACAGAAGCATATCCCAGCAGACAGTTTATATTTTGAAAACCGTGTTGGGTACGTCAGATGCCCAAAAAGCGAAAAGGAATTCTGCACTTGAGGCGATGGCAAAAAATCCGATCCACTTGCCGGAAAGTGCTAAAACTCCTGAAGAACTGATTCGGGAGGACCGGGACCGATGAAGTATGTACTTGATGCCAGCGGGGCGTTTCAGATCCTGTTCCACAAGGAGAAGGCAGAGCTCTACACCAGGCTCCTTTCCAAAGCGGATTCTGTTCTCTCCTCTTCATTGTACAAATCAGAATGTATTAATGTCTTATGGAAATATGCCCGGGCAGGAGGATTGAAAGAGGAAGAAGCGGTTCGGTATGTTGAGCAGCTGTTTGACCTGGTCGATACGTTTGTGGATCCGGATGAAAACGGGGTAGAGGCTCTTCATGAGGCCATCCGGCTGAAGCACAGCGCTTATGATATGCTATATTTGACGCTCGCCCGGCGCAACGGGGCCGTTCTGCTGACCTGTGATGAACGTCTGGCTGAACTGGCAGAGCAGGAAGGTGTTAAGGCGGAATGAACACAGGAAGATTTCTCCGCGGGTCGTAGCAAAGGTCTAATATGGGTATACGATGCAACAGCCTAGCAAGGGTAGCAGCCATTATACCTTTCGGAAACCAGGTTGTGCTCCTATTACTATTCCCAAGCATGAACCGATTAACAAGACCTATGTCGAGATGGTGAAGGCGGTGATTGAAGATGAAGGCAGTACAGAAGCGTCTTGAACATTATCTTTCTCTTCCATATCGGATGGAAATCATGCCAGATGATGAAGGCGGATTTGCAGTGTCTTTCCCGGACCTTCCCGGTTGCCTTTCTGTAGGAAACACCGTGGATGAAGCAGTAGCCAACGCAGAAGATGCAAAAAAAGAATGGCTTGCCGCTGCTCTTGAAAGCGGATATCCGATAAAGGAGCCGGATTCCTTTGAGAAATACTCCGGTCAGTTTAAGTTGAGAATTCCCAAGAGTCTGCACAAAAGTCTTTCTGAACATGCCCGGGAAGAGGGCGTCAGCATGAACCAGTATTGTGTATATCTTCTTAGCACTAATGACATGCGATGAGCAGCGCAGTGATAAGAAGCTGAAATTGAGGACTGAGAAAGACTACCTGGACCGGCTAATCAAGGAATTCTGCGAAAAATAAGGATGTCATTTGTTGATTAAGTATTGCTGAGTCGGCTTTGAAAGGAGCCTCATTATGTGCACCGCAGCGACCTATTTCACGAAAGACCATTATTTCGGGCGGAATCTGGACCTGGAGTACAGCTACCACGAGCAGGTGACGGTGGTGCCGCGGAAGTTCCCTTTTGCATTTCGAAATGGCATGACTGTTGAGGGACAGCACTTCAATTTTCAGAACTGAACCCGGCGCACTGCATTATTCATAAGATGACATATCCGTTAGACAATATTGAGGATGTGCTATGGGTATATATTTGAATCCGGGAGCGGATGCATTTCAGGAATCTTTGAATTCTGAAATCTATGTGGACAAAAGCGGACTGATTGCCTATACAAACCGGGTCTTCGGAACGAAGCAGAAATATATCTGCGTGAGCCGGCCGCGGCGATTCGGAAAATCCGTGACGGCCGAGATGCTATCTGCCTACTACGACCGGACGGTGGAAGGGAAAGAGCTTTTCGACGCGTTGAAAATCAGTCAGGATGCTTCCTATGAAAGGTTTTTGAATCAGGAAGATGTACTGAAGCTCAATATGCAGACCTGTCTCAGTGAAAGTCATTCTATGGCGGAAATGCTGGAGCTTTTACAGGAAGATGTGACAGCAGATCTGCAGCGGGCGTATCCCAATGCAGGCATCAATACCGAGCGCGGTTTTTCGTCTGCATTTGCGTATGCCTATGCGGAGAGCGGCAGAAAGTTTGTCATTATCATTGACGAATGGGACTGTATTTTCCGGGAATATCGGAATGATCATGAGGCTCAGGAACAATATCTGGATTTCCTGCGGGACTGGCTGAAGGACAAGGCCTATATAGGCCTGGCCTACATGACCGGTATTCTGCCCATTAAGAAATACGGGACGCATTCCGCCTTGAATATGTTTTACGAATATTCAATGGAGGATCCGGATATCCTTTCTGAATTCGTGGGCTTTACGGAAGATGAGGTGGAAGACCTCTGCCGCCGGTATTCCATGGACATGGAGGAATGCAAGGCCTGGTACAACGGATATTATTTTCCTGCCTGCGGACACGTATATAATCCGAATTCCATTGTTCGTGCCATGCTGTCCGGAAACTTTTCCGATTATTGGAACCGGACGGAGACCTATGAGGCCCTGCGTGTCTATATTGATATGAACTATGACGGTCTGAGGGACGCCATATTGAAGCTGATGGCCGGCGGCCGGCAGGTCATCAATACCGGCAGCTTCCAGAACGATATGACCACGTTTGCCAATGCGGATGATGTCATGACCCTGCTTGTTCACCTTGGTTACCTCGGATATGATTTGAAAACAAAAGAAGTTTTCATTCCGAACCGGGAAATTATGCAGGAATTTGTCACGGCAACGACAGCCAGGGATTCCTGGGACGAAGTCATGAAGTCGGTCAAGTATTCGGACGAACTGTTGAAAGCGGTTTGGGCAGGGGATGAAGAGAAAACGGCAGCCTATATTGAAAATGCCCACCTTGAGACCAGCCATATTCAATACAATGACGAGAACGCCCTCTCTTATACAATTTCTCTGGCCTTCTATGCGGCGCGGCAATATTACACGGTTGTGCGGGAACTGCCAACCGGCAAAGGTTTTGCAGATGTGGCATTTCTCCCCCGGAGAAAATATGCGGACAAGCCCGCCATGCTCGTGGAACTCAAGTGGGACAAGGCTGCCGACACAGCCCTGACTCAGATTCAGGAGAAAAAGTACCCGGAGGCCTTGTCGGAGTACAAGGAAAATCTGCTGTTAATTGGTATTAATTATGACCGGAGCTCGAGAAAACATGAGTGCCGGATAGAAAAATATTCATAGTATGTCCGTAATCAGTATCATAAAAAAATTTCAGTTAATTCTCTCCAAGCACCAGAAGCTGCGGATTCTCGAGCTCGGCGTCCTGATGCTGATCGGGGCGGTGTTCGAGACCATGTCCGTGTCCCTGA
>CAZOYS010000089.1:0-4568 GCA_964584155.1 uncultured Lachnospiraceae bacterium | reverse complement strand
GCAGTTTCGTCGGAAACGGGGTCCACAAGCTCATGGAGCGGTCGGTTCCGGCGGGCACCTCTGCCGACTATTTGGAAGAGCAGTACCACGAGTTTCGGAAATATTATTCTACTCATGACCGGGAGACAACGGTGCCCTTTGAGGGCATTCCGGAGCTTCTCGGGGAGCTGCACCGGCGTGGCATCAAAGTCGCTGTCGTCACGAACAAGTTTCAGCTTGTGGCGGGCCCCATGATGCATGACTTCTTCGGGGACCTCATCGACGTGACGGTCGGGGCGGAAGAAGGCGTGCCGCACAAGCCCGAGCCGTACATGGTATATAAAGCAATAAATTGCCTCGAAGGCGAGGGCGTGGCCGGCGGAGCCGGCACGGAAGTTGACGGGGCAGCAGGAGAAAGCGGCGAGCCGCTTGCGGCGAGCGTGTACAAAGAGCCTGCTATTGAAGTGAAAGCGCACACCCTCTACGTCGGAGATTCGACAGTAGATGCGGCGACAGCGGAAAATTCAGGCCTTTCCTACCTTCTCTGCGACTGGGGCTATAATGACCTCGATGTTCTGGAAAAGCAGCATGCGAAGGCAATCGTTAGCAAACCTGAACAGATATTAGACTACCTCAACTGACGGCGGCGGGTGTATTCGCCGGGGCACGGACATCTGAAAAATATGAAGCAGAACGCACAGCACAACTCATCGATCGACACCATGCGGGCCCTCGGAGCCCTGGCCATCGTCATGCTGCACGTGAACGCGTGCTGGCGGCTGAATCTGAACGGGGCGGAAAGCTACTACGGGATGGGGACAGGCCGAGCCCTGTGCGAGGCCGGCCTCATGCTCGTGGGCTCCCGCTGGGCCGTGCCGGTCTTCTTCATGATTACGGGATACCTGCTGCTGGATCCGGCGAAGGACATCCCCCTGAAAAAGAACCTTCATTATATAGGAAGGATGCTTCTCGTTCTTCTGATCTTCGGCTACCCCATGTGCCTTATGGAGCGCCTCTTTCATGAGCCTCTTTCCCCCTCTGTTTTTGCCCGGGCCCTCGGGGATCTCGCGACCGGCAACTGCTGGGGCCACATGTGGTACCTCTATTCTCTGGTCGGCATCTACCTCCTGCTGCCCCTTCTGCGCCGCTTTGTAAAGACGGCGACGGAAACTGAAGAACTCTGGCTTCTTGCCGCAGGCGCCTTTTGCATTTCCGTCGCTGCAGCCTGCTCGAAGCTGGGTTTTCCTCTGACGGACTTCGGCATCTCAAATACGCTGGTTGGCCCTTTCTATGCCCTTCTCGGCCATTTTCTCACTCGGACTGCCGCTACAAAGCGGATTCCGGACAAGGGGCTCTATATCATTCTTCTCATTTCCATCGCAGTCACCTGCGGCTTCGAGGGCCTGGGCTTTGCCCGCCGGGACGAGTTCGACGGTCCGGCAATGCCCTGGATTCTTGTCTTTTCCGCCTGTCTTTTCTTATTACTAATGAAAAGCCCCCGGGCGGAACGGGCCGGTCATCATCCCTTCATCCGTTTTCTGTCAAAACATTCATTCTGTATCTACCTCTTACATCCGGTGATGTTGAATTTCCTTACAAAATATCTTAAAATCTTTCCGGATATTCTGCCGGCAGCGGTCGGTGAACTGGCTTTTTTCGGGGCGGCCCTGGGTTTTGCCATCGTCTGCTCTATTGTATTGCACTGCATCCCCGGTCTGAAAAAACTGCTGTGACAGGCCAGGCATCAGCTGCAGAATACATTTCGGATTCTTTCCGCTGAGCAGATTCCCTGTGGAAAGAGCTGCTATGGCGGTTTACATTAGTCATATCAATGAGAAAGGAGCGTGAGTATATGGAAGCGGACAGTCACGGTCGATTGTGCTGTTTTGAAAAAGAACCCGCAGGAAATTCCATGCCCATGCTCTTTGCATACAGGCCGGACTGCTGACCGGACCCGTTCCGTCATGATTTTCAAATCCGAAAATCACGACAAAGGAGACAGCATCCGCATGCGCCTGCGGAAATTCGGAGGCAAACAAAACGATGCTGGATTTTTTCATGACAAATGATACGCTGATCCGGCGTATCGATGAGCCCGAAGAGGGCTGCTGGATCCGCCTGACGGACCCGACCCAGGCGGAAACCGAATACATCGCAGACCGCTTTGAGATGGACATCGCCGATGTCCGGGCTGCCCTCGATGACGAAGAGAGCTCCCGAATCAGTCTCGAAGACAATTATACCCTGATCCTTGTCGACATCCCTTCCGCCGAGGTCCGCAACAAGCGGCGCGGATACACGACCATCCCTCTCGGCATCCTTCTGAAGGAAGGTTATATTGTGACGGTCTGCTCGGAAGAGACCACCGTCCTGACCCCCTTCGTCGACCGCCATGTGCGGACCTTCTCCACGAAGAAGCAGATGCGCTTCACCTACCAGATTCTCTACAATGTCTGCATGCGCTATCAGGCCCTGCTCCGCGCCATTGACAAGAAACGGACGGAACTGGAGGAAGGCATCGGAGAGGGCATGAAGGACTCTGACCTCGTCGACCTGCACGAGCTGGAATCAAACCTCGTATACTTCGCCACGTCCCTCCGGGCGAACGGGGTCGTGCTGGACCGCCTGACCCGCTACGGGCGCCTGCGGCGCTACGAAGAGGACGACGAGCTGCTTGAAGACGTCATTATCGAGAACAAGCAGGCTATTGAGATGACATCTATCTACCGGGACATCATCAACGGGACCCGGGAGCTCATGAGCTCCGTCATCAGCAACCGTCTGAATGAAGTCATGAAGGTTCTGACTTCGATCACGATCGTCATGAGTATCCCGACCATCATCGGCGGACTCTGGGGCATGAACGTGCCGGTTCCCCTGGCCCACACCCCCTTTGCCTTTGCTATCATCTGCCTTGTGACTTTGGGCATCTGTCTTGTCACACTGCTGCTTCTCAGGAAAAGAAAGATGATGTAGGTTCCGGCAAGCCGTCGGATTTTCGATGTTGGGCGATTTCGGGAACAATTTCCTGCTTATTGAGAAAAGTATCTCCATGGTGACGTTGAACAAAAAATTCGCTTTTGCAGGAAATGGGAACAATTGGTTCACTTTTTGAGTGACTGTCCCCATGAAGATTTTTAAATGGCCGGTCCAAAGAGCGTTGATTGGAACAGGATGTCTGAAAACAGGCAGAATGTTCCACTTTTTTGAAAATACAGGATTTTTCGGATTTCTATGATGGGGACAGAGGCCATGAATTTCGCCTGAAATGTTCCTATATTTTAGGAAAGTCCCGTTTTTTCAGAATTTTATAGGGAGTATTTGTTTCACAAAACAGGAGAAATTATGCTTGTCACGATTTTGCGAATCCTTCTGGCGGTGGCGGCCGTCATCAATGTCTACGGCTGCTGGGCCATGAACAAGGAGATTGCCGGTATTTCCAAGGTTTTTCTGATGCCCCTGGTCATCGCCATTTATTTTGCAAAACTCGCAGAGAATGCGGCGTCAGCAGCGGCTTCCGGCGGTGCGGGAGCGGGTGCCGGGAATGCAGCCTCAGCGGTCAGCGGGGCAGCAGACGGACTCATAGGCAATATAGCGGCAGCCGGCGGAAGTGCCGGAATCCTTGCGGTCCTTTCTATTCCTCTGCTTCTCGGCATGATTGCAGGCTGGCTCGGTGACCTCTTCCTTTTAAAGGACAGCCTTTTCACAGCCGGACTCGGGGCCTTCCTCTGCGGCCATATCTTCTATATAATAGCTTTCACTAAAGATATTGCGTGGAAGCCGGCTACGGCCCTGCTTCTTCTTGTCATCATTCCCTACATCCTTTATATTCTCTGGCTGAAGAAGCATCTCATACCCTTCGTTCCGAAGAATATGAAGGCCCCTGTCTTCATCTACATGGGTGCCATCGTGGCCATGAGTGTCTTTGCCTTCCTGCGCTTTTCGGCCGTGGGCGGCGGACTCTCTGCGGAATATATCTTCTATACCTTCCTCGGGAGCGTCCTTTTTGTGGCCTCGGACAGTATTCTTGCTATGACGGTCTTTAAGCGGGACGTGGGCTCTTTCATGGAAGTCGGAGTGATGATCACCTATGTCTTTGCCCAATTCCTCATCATGTGGGGCATGGTAAATGCAGTCTGACTGCCTTGCGGGGGCGAGGGAGAAGAATTGTCAGGGAAGTAGAAAATTTCTCCTATTTCCGGGTGAGCTGAAGAGTGAAACTGCCGGGAAGGGAGAAGAATTGTTGGGAAAACTGAAAATTTCTCCTATTTCCGGGTGAGCTGAAGAGTGAAGTTGCCGGGAAGGGAGAAGAATTGTTGGGAAAACTGAAAAATTCTCCTAATTCCGGGTGAACTGAAGAGTGGAGCCGCCTGCAAGGGAGAAGAATTGTTGGGAAAACTGAAAATTTCTCCTATTTCCGGGTGAGCTGAAGAGTGAAACTTCCGGCGAAGGAGAAGAATTGTTGGATAGCAGGACTTTTTCTCTTTTCTGCTGCAAACGAATATATATGGAGAGAAACACAATGCTGATAGCTGACGGCTGGAAAGAATTTGAAGTCCTCGACTGTGACGGGGGAGAGAAGCTGGAGC
>CAZOYS010000088.1:0-4642 GCA_964584155.1 uncultured Lachnospiraceae bacterium | reverse complement strand
TTCAGACCTTCATCGGCTCCTATGTCACCGAGTGGAACATGGTCATGGCGGCGGCCCTGCTTGCCATGATCCCCATGATCATCGTCTTCCTGATCGGCCAGAAGCAGATTGTCCAGGGCGTCATCGACGGCGCCGTCAAGGGCTGATAAACTTTCTTTCTTCTTCCTTACGCAAAGAGCCCCGGCGCATTCGCGCCGGGGCTCTTTGTCTCTTTCTTCAGGCTTGTGCGGTCAGGAATTCATTGAGCTGGTCGACAACCCCGTCCACGTCCTCCGGCGCATAGCCGTGTACGTAGAGGGCTTCCTCCAGGGACTCGCCGCTGGCGGCGACGCAGGAAATGCAGTGCATGCCCATGCCCATGAGGATATTGGACATGTAGGGGTTCATGTTTACGATTTCCATGACGGTCATATCTTTTGTGATCTGCATCAGTTCATACTCCTTTTTTTACATCTGGGGGAATTCCGGCACTTCCTGAACGAATTCCAGGGTGCCGACATAGCCGGCCTCATCGCGGACAGCCATGTAGTTTACAATGACCTTCTTCCCGGCCTTCACCATGGGGACGGAGACTTTGTCCTTGGTTCCGGCCCGAAGCTCGGCGATGATGGCCCGGGCCATCTGCTCCACCTTGGGAGGATGGCACGAATAGACCTCTCTGTCAAGAGCCATTTGCGGCCGTTTGAAAAGTTTCTCGCCGGCGTTGAAGTAGCGGTTGATGTCGTTCTTGTCCACGAAGGAAATTTCACCTGGAATCGTATTGAGAAGGGCAGCGATTTCGCGGACGGTGAGGTGGCCTTCTTTGCCCAGCTCGATGCGGGTGTCAGCGGAAACAGAGCCAGCGGGACTGCTTTCAGAAGATGAAGGAGCAGCTGTATCATTTGTATCAGCAGCACTTTCGCCTGTGTACTTCGCAACCCGTTCGTCCACAGCCGCCTGGGATGCGGCTTCTGCCTCAGGAAGGGCAGTGCGCTCGCCGGTAATGGCGTCGTAGGCCAGGAGTTCCTTCGAGATCAGGGCCCATTCACTGTCGCTGAAATACTGGACGCAGATGGGGGTCAGGATATTGTTCTCTTTATAAATCATTTCCTCGGCCCGGGTCAGGACAGCGGAAGCGGCCTGTTTCCAAGGCTCATCGAAGCTGTCTGCTTTTACAAGCCGCCCCAGCTCGTCCCGGATCTCATCGTCCACGCCCCACATGACGTCCGAGGGGCCGGATACGCCATATTTCGTTTTCAGCAGCGGGTAGATAAGGTCGCCTTTCCAGGCGTAGTGGGTGGCGGCGACTCGGACCGCGCCGAGCGCATCGAGCGCGGCGCCCTCGTCGCCGCCTTCCAGAGCCTTTCGTGCGGAATCAATCCGGGCCTGAATCTCCTTGTTCTCGTCCTTCAGGGTCTTGACCGGATGGCCGGCTGCCATAGCCATTCCGATGGCTTTTGCCTTCGCAGCTTCCTTGGCAGCCTTGCCGTCCGCGGCTGCGGCTTTTCCGTTTGCTATGTCAAGAGCCGTAATGCCGGGCCCTCCTGCGTTTACAGCGGCTTCCGCATTGGCGATCCGCTCCTCCTTCGTTTTTCCGTGGAAGAGGGCCGAGTGGACGTCGCAGAGCTTCTGGACTTCCGCCACGGGAACCCCGCCGGAGATCAGGGCCTGCTCGGCCTGGGCGATCTCAATGGCCTCCACGTCAGCGAAGTTGTCCACGAAGTCCTTGCGGACGCTCTCCAGATCTTCGCCTTTGCTCAGGCGGCCCACATAGGATTTCAGCAGGTCCAGCCGGGCCTGTTTTTCATTATTCTCTGCCATGTCTTTTTCCTTTCCGAAACACTGCCGGAAGCCGGTACTTGCCGCGTTCCGGAGTCGCCAATGCAGGGGCTCCCGCAGTCTGCGGCTGCCGCGAAGCGAAACCTTCCGGCCTTTTTGTTACATGGTGCATGATAACAGATTGAGCATTGAAATGTGTTGCCCAAGTCACACGTATACAAATCGGGCGCGCAACTTCAACAAATCGACCTGAAGGAAAATGTATACTTTTTCGCCTTGCCGGCCGCCCCGGCCCCTGATATAATCATTGATAATAATAATAGCAGATAGAAAAAGCGGCATCCGGACAGACTCCATAAGGAATTCGTGCGGGTGCCCTTTTTGCAGGAGGGGGAAAATAATGAAGATCTTTCTGGCGATTCTCTTTATGGCGCTCGGGGCAGCGGCCATCTTTTTCCCGCGCTTTATCTTCATCATCCGGGACAGCTGGAAGGTGGACGAGAAGGCCGAGCCCAATGATTATTATATCCTGGCGGTCCGGATTGCCGGGGCTATAGTCCTGGTCATGGGCGGCGTCCTGCTGGCGTCGGTCCTCTTCGGGCCGAAAGAAGAGCCGGTAACTATCGAGGACCTGAAAAACCCCCAGGTAGAGGTGGTGGTCGGAGACGGGACAGTCGTTTCCACTGACCCCGCAGAGGAGGGGCAGCAGGAGACTGTCGCATCGGTCGATGTCCGGGAGGACCCTGTCGGAACCGCCTGGTTCTTTTATCAGAATAATAATACTGGTGTGACCTTCCAACCGGGTGAGTACGACTACGCGGCCCACATTACGGGAACGGGAACCGATACGGACGGGACGTATGTCCTCATCATCGACCCGGTCGAGTTCATCTGGAACGATGACCCCCGGTGGAGCGAGTGGGGCAATAGTGAAGGCTACTATGCCGAGCGGAATGAAAAAGAAGAATCCGTCCCGGTCCGGATCACGGAGCAGACGGAGATTCATTTCACGAACGATATGGACGATGCGGACGTCTATGAAAAGTCCCTCCGCCACAATGACGCGAGGGAATGCGTCACGAATGACCTCTACCTCTTCATGAGCGTCAATAAGGGTTCCACCGCCCCGGTCTTCATTATTCTCGACACGGACGGCAGCGCCAAGTACGTGGTCGCGTATCCCTTTACATAACAGTCATCTGGTGAGAACGTTGTACGAAACCGGCGGGAATGCATCGCAAAATTTTGCGTTGCATTCCCGCCGTATTTTCTCTCACCTGATTTTCGGTTAATTTGCAGGCTTTAAATCAGCACTTCTCCTTCGGCAGCCAGTTGTCCATCGTTTTTGATGTAGCCTTCCGGTTCACCGGAAAGGGAATCTTCCGTGTATTCGTCGTCATCCGGTGCCATTCCAAGGATGGAATCCGTCTGCTCCTGCCTGTCCTGATTGTAGGTATTCCGGGCAATCTCGTCCTTATAGATAGCGGCAAGAATCCGGTCCTGGTCTTCCTTGTCAAACATCTGTATGGCCTTTAAGAGGTCGCCTTTGGAACCTTTGTTGAAGACAAGGCTTCCGCCCCGGGAAAGGCCGACTTTGATGCAGTTCTTCTCATTGTACACATCGCCCAGAGTCAGCCGGTTCTTCTGCCGGTCGCACTGGAATGTGACGCCCTTGTACGTAATCCTGCCGTCCTCATCCGCCAGGCTGAAGTAGCCGCACTGCCGGAGATTATAGACGAGGGGTTTTCCTGTCTGCCCGGACTTAGCACATGACTTTGCAGCCGGTCCGGCAGCCTGTGCGTTTGCAGAGGATTTTGCTGTCTGTTCGCCCGTCCGCGTATTTGCCAGAACGCTGGCAAAAGAGCCGGATTCCGCAGCTGCCGCCCGGCTCCGGCTCAGAACAGAAGAAGCGCTTTCGCTATAGGGCATTCCGAAAACAAAAGAGATCATATTATTATCCTTCCGAAAAAAAGGGCCTGCCCACGCCCTCCCGGCGAGAACAAGCCCTCCATAGCTTCCACAGAATATCCATATTCACATTCTTATACTAAGAATATCGGCGGAAGAGGGGATTACTTTATAGGATAGAGAAAAGGGCCTGAACCGGATAATCGCAAACAGTAATGCAAAAGTATAACATTGCTTTGCTTTTTTCAACCATAGAATTATACTTCCATTATCAGGAGGTAATCACTATGGCCAAAAAAACAGAGAATTTTAATATGCGCATGGAAAAGCAGAAGAAATCAAATCTGGAAACTCTGTACGGCAGCCTTGGCATGTCCCTTTCGGAGGCTGTAAATATCTTCTTCAGCCAATCTCTGCTGGTAGGAGGCCTGCCCTTCGAGGTACGACTTCCGCAATACAATGAAAAAACACTTGCCGCAATGCAGGAAGCAAAGGATATCGCAGCAGGGGCAATTCCTGCCAAAACCTATTCTTCCGCCGATGAACTTTTTAAGGAGCTCGACAAAGAATAATGCTGACTCTTACCACGACTATGCCTTGACTGGTAATTTCAAAGGCTTCCGGGAATGTCACATTCAGTCGGACTGGTTGCTGCTCTATTATATTGATCACAATAAACTTGTTCTTACCGTTGTCCGCACAGGATCTCATAGCGAACTGTTAGATCTGTAAAATGTGGATAGTTCCTTAATGCAAAATCAAGTGACGTCGTACTGTTGTAGTTATTATGTAAACAACTTTAATTAGTCCAACGGAATTAATCAATGTCGTTCTTAACTCCATCAGCTTTTCGGAATCGACAGAAGAGCCTTCAATATAAATTCCGGCCATCAGCAACTCATGAATTTGATCTTCATCATGATTTGAACCAAATCACGCGCTCGCGCGTGATAGCTTTCCATATATCCTGAGCACT
>CAZOYS010000087.1:0-4658 GCA_964584155.1 uncultured Lachnospiraceae bacterium | reverse complement strand
CGCCGACCGCCTGGGCCTGTCCCAGCTCTACCAGCTCCGGGGCCGGGTCGGCCGCTCGAACCGGACGGCCTACGCCTTCCTCATGTACAGGAAGGACCGGATGCTTGCCGAGGTAGCCGAGAAACGTCTGGCCGCCATCCGGGAGTTCACGGATTTAGGGTCGGGATTTAAGATTGCCATGCGGGACCTCGAAATCCGCGGGGCCGGAAACCTCCTGGGCGAGGCCCAGAGCGGCCATATGGAGGCCGTGGGCTACGACCTTTACGTCAAGCTTCTGTCCGAGGCTATCGCCGCGAAGAAGGGGGAGGAGACGGCGCCCGATTTCGAGACCTCAATCGACCTCATGATTGACGCCTACATCCCGGAAACCTACATTCCGGACGCCTCCCAGAAGCTGGAGGCCTACAAGCGCATCGCCGGAATCAAGACGGAAGACGACCGGACCGACGTTACGGACGAGCTCCTCGACCGCTACGGGGACCTGCCGAAGGCCGTCGAAAATCTCATGGATATCGCCATCCTGAAGGCAAAGGCCCACGCGGCATACATTACTAATATAAAGCAGAAGGGTCTTGTCTATACGTTTCTCCTTTTGCCCAGCGGGAAAATAGACCCGGGTCAGATTCCGGCCTTTGTCGAGGCGGAGAAGCCCTACCTCAAATTCAATGTGGGACGGGGAGCAGCAGGCGTAGACGGGGCCGTGCCGCCATCCTTCACGTTCGACTCCGCCGCGAACAACCGCCTGTCTAAGGCCGACATCGCGGCAATTCCCACACGGATTGTGGAAGAAATTTCCGACCGCCTTGTAGTAAAGGAACCCGCGCCGACGGAAGGCTGAATTCCGATGCCTTTGATTCCGGCCCTGACGAAAACGGTTTTGAAAAAAGAAGTTTACTAATCAGCACCTTCCCGCTATAATAGACAAGTTAAAAATAAGATTTGGAGGTTTTGTTTTCATGTTCAATAGAAAGTCCGTCGCAAAGCTGGCCGCTGCCGGTCTTCTTGCGGCTATGGTCCTCACAGGCTGCGCACCTAGCAATAGCAGCACACTTGTCAATATCAACAAGGGCGAGGCGAAGATCGAGTACGGCTACGGCTACTTCATGGCCAAGTATTACCAGTCTCTCTACGATATGACCTACGGCTCCTATTACGGGAGCAATTTCTGGACTCAGGATATGTCCGGCGACGGCACTACGATGGAAGAGAACGTCAAGGATTCCGTCATGGACGAGATGAAGTCCGAGTACATTCTGAACCAGCACACCTCCGATTACAGCGTTTCCCTGACGGATGACGAAACGAAGGCCATCTCTGATGCCGTCGACAAGTTCTTCTCAGACAATGACGAGGATTCCCTCAAGGCCATGGGGGCCACGAAGGACTATGTCACAAAGATGCTGACGGACAATACCGTTACGGCGAAGATGAAGGCCGCCATCGAGGCGGAGGCAGAGGTTTCCCTGACGGATGACGAAACCGGCCAGTCGAAGATTTCCTACGTGAAGTTCTCCACAGCCGCTACGACGGACTCCGACGGCAACAAGACGGAAATGTCCGATGAGGACAAGGCGGCTGCAAAGGAGAAGGCCGACGAGCTCGCAAGTGTGATGGCTTCCGATTTCGAAGACAAGGCCAAGGAGCTTGACGCTACGGTTTCTACTTACACTTACACGACGGCAGCCGACTCCTATGAGAACGAGAGCCTTCCCGAGGCGGTCATCAAGGCAGCAAAGGAAGTTGAGGAAGGCCATACGAGCGGCGTCATCGAGGATGCTGATACCGGCTACTACGTAGTCCGCATGGATGCCGTTCATGACGACGAGGCTACGGCAGCGAAAACGAAGGAACTGACCCAGTCCGCCCAGGAAGACCACTACAAGGAAGTCCTCGACGGATGGGAAGCGGACCTCAAGTGGTCCGTAGACGACAGCCTATGGAAGAAGGTCACGATGACCGATTCCACATTCACGATGAAGCAGAGCGCGACCGACAGCACAAGCGATTCGACGGCGACGGACGGCGCGGTTTCGACGGATTCCACGACTTCTGACGGAGCTGTGGATGCAGACAGCACCAGCGGCAATTAATGTGTTCTACACCATTCCATACAGATATTTTCTGAGGGCGAAATAGTATATGGAACAGTTTGTAATCAAGGGCGGTAAGCCCCTGCACGGGGAAGTGGCCATAGGCGGCGCGAAGAACGCGGCGCTGGCTATTCTGGCCGCAGCCGTAATGACGGACGACACAGTCACGATTGAAAACCTTCCCGATGTCCGGGACGTCAACGTCATGCTGGGCGCTATCGAGGGAATCGGCGGCCGGGTGAAGCGGCCGGATCCCCACACCGTCATCATCAACGGCTCCGCCATTGCATCTCTGAACGTCGACTACGAGTATATCAAGAAAATCCGGGCTTCCTACTATCTGCTGGGTGCCCTGCTCGGCAAGTACAAGAAGGCAGAGGTCGCCCTTCCCGGCGGCTGTGCCATCGGAAGCCGGCCCATAGACCTCCACCTCAAGGGCTTCCGCGCGCTGGGAGCCGATGTGGATGTAAGCTACGGGCTGATTTCCGCCGAGGCGGACCGCCTCACAGGGGCCCATATCTATCTGGACAAGGTTTCCGTCGGGGCCACCATCAATATCCTCATGGCGGCCACATTGGCCGAAGGCAGGACCGTCATTGAAAACGCGGCGAAGGAGCCCCACGTCGTCGATGTGGCAAACTTCCTGAACTCCATGGGAGCCGATATCCGCGGGGCCGGGACGGACGTGATCCGGATCACCGGCGTTACCCGCCTGCACGGGACAGAGTACTCCGTCATTCCGGATCAGATCGAGGCCGGAACCTTCATGTTTGCGGCGGCTGCCACCCATGGCGATGTCCTCGTGAAGAATGTCATTCCCAAGCACCTCGAGGCCACGACGGTGAAGCTTCTTGAAACCGGCTGCGAGATTGTTGAATTCGACGATGCGGTCCGGGTCATTGCGACAAATACGGTTCTCAGGCCGACTTCCGTCACGACGCTGCCTTATCCGGGCTTTCCCACGGACATGCAGCCCCAGATGACGGCTGTTCTGGGCCTGGCGGACGGGGTCTCCACGGTCACGGAGTCCATCTTCGAAAACCGCTTCAAATACGTCGATGAGCTGGCCCGGATGGGGGCCAATATCAAGACCGAGTCCAATATCGCCATAATTACGGGCGTGCAGGGCTATACCGGGGCCAGGGTGTCCGCTCCGGATCTCCGCGCCGGCGCCGCTCTTGTGATCGCGGGCCTTGCGGCCGACGGATTCACAACAGTCGACGATATCCACTATATCCAGCGTGGCTATGAAAATTTTGAGGTGAAGCTCCAGGGCCTGGGCGCCGACATCGAGAAGACGTCGGACGAGCGCGAGGCGCAGAAGTTCCGCCTTCGGGTTTCCTAATTCGCCATCAGGGCAGGGAGGGGCCTTCTCTTTCCGCAGTGCCTTTCAGATCACCCTGGTATGGCTTCGTGTAGGGCTCCGGATGGGAATTCTGTACTTACTTATCTTCATAAACGTATCCTTTCAGCGGGCAGGGTTCACCTGTCCGTTTTTTATTGCAATTCAACAGGCACACAGGCCCTGTCTGTGCACGGGGCAGGACCTGCTTTGCCCTTTTTATTTGTTTACGGGTTTATATCAGCGTCTGCCTTTGGGTGCGGGGGCCTTGCGGCGGCCTTCCTGGCGGTTCTTCCGGACGGTCAGGACGATGGCTACGGATGTGAAGACGGCCCCGATCAGGAGGACAGCAAGGACGAAGGGGGAAGCCCCGGAATTATTCTCTGCGGTCCCGCCTCCGATGGAGGAAGCGGCCTTGTCGGGCTCGGAAGAGCTGTCTTCGCCGTCCGTGTCCTCAGAACTTTCTGCATCCGTATTGTCTGCATTTTCCGTGTCTTCGTCAGTGAAATAGGTGTAGCTGCCTTCTTCGTTGTAGGAAGTGCCGGAAGATGTGCTGTCTGCTGTGCTGCCGCCGTCAGATTCGCTGTCGGAATTTTCATCCTCCTCGAGCCAGCTCATCATGAATTCGTCGTTGGCTCCGGCGTCCGTATCTGAGGATCCTGTGCTTCCCGTGGAAGCCCGGTAGCCTGAGGAAGAGCCGTAGGAGCTGCTGCTTCCTGAACCGGTGCTGTAGGAACTGCCTGTGGAGCGACTTCCGGAGTTGGTGCTGTAGGAGCTGCCTGCAGAGCTGCTGCCTGTGCTACCTGCAGAAGTACGGCTGCCTGAACCGGAATAGGAGCTTCCGGTGTACGAATTGCCGCTCTTTGCGGAATTCTGGCTGTAAGAACCTGTAGAGCTGCTGTTGCCATTATTGCTGTATGTACCTGTCTCGGATGTGCCTGTTGACGTGCTGTCTGTCTTTGCCGTGGAAGATGCGGAGCCGGTGGAAGTATCGGCTTTGGCTTTGCTCAGCTGTCTCTTCGTTGAAGCCAGTTCCTTCGTCAGGGCTGCGTTCTTTCTCGTGAGCTCGGCTACTTCTTCGCTGTCATCGCCTTCTGCATTGGCGGCTTCTGCTTCTGCTTTTGCAGCGGCGGCTTCAGCCTTGGCTTTCTTCGCTTCGGCCTGGGCTGCGGTCAGCTGAGCTTTCGCTGTCTTTGCCTCGTTCTGAGCGCTTGTCAGCTGGGCTT
>CAZOYS010000086.1:0-4681 GCA_964584155.1 uncultured Lachnospiraceae bacterium | reverse complement strand
CGGAAGTCGTCATCTACATCGCCTGCAATCCGCTGGAGCGGGAGAACTGAATCCCAACCGCCGGGAAATCAATGACCCCTCTTCGCGGAACGCACATTTTGGAGCTATTGCCGGAAATTTTGCATTTGGCCCCTATTCAAAAACTCCCCGCACATCCTGTAGCATACAGGTGAGCGGGGAGTTTTATATTAGTCATGAAGATAGGCGCATCACTCGTTCGCCGGCACCTCGTCCATGAGGTCCAGTGAATGCTCGTCCACCATCTCGTCGCACATCTCGAGGAAGACGTCGAGGGGTACGTCGTGAAGGACCTTGTTCTGACCGCGGAGGTTGATGGAAACGGTGCGGTTTGCGACCTCCTGGTCGCCGAGAACGAGGATATAAGGGTCCTTATAATTCTTGTAGTGCTTGATCTTCTCCTTCATATTGGTCTCGGAGTAGTCGTACTCGACCCGGATGCCGTTGGCGCGGAGAAGGGAGACAACTTCCTTCGCGTACTCGACGTGGTCCTGACGAATGGGAACGACTGCCACCTGGTAGGGGCTGAGCCAGAAGGGGAAGGCTCCCTTGAAGTTCTCAATCAGGATGCCGATGAAACGCTCCATGGAACCGAAGATGGCCCGGTGAATCATGACGGGGCGCTTCAGGGTACCGTCGCTTGCAGTGTATTTCATATCGAAATTCAGCGGCAGCTGGAAGTCGAGCTGGATGGTGCCCATCTGCCACTCGCGGCCCAGGGCGTCCTTCATCTTCAGGTCAATCTTGGGCCCGTAGAATGCCCCGTCGCCTTCATTAATCTCATACCCGCCCTCCCCGTACTTCTTGTCGAGGATGGCTTTGAGATCCTTCTCCGCCTGGTTCCAGACTTCAATATCGCCCATGTAATCATCGGGTCTTGTGGAAAGCTCGGCCTTGTAGGTCAGGCCGAATGTGCCGTAGATTTCGCCGGCGATATCCATGATGTCGGAAATCTCGTCCGCAATCTGCTCCTCGGAGACGAGGATGTGGGCGTCGTCCTGGCGGAACTGCTGCACGCGGAAGAGACCGTTCAGCTCGCCGGACTTTTCCTTCCGGTGGATGACATCGACCTGGGCGATCTTGAAGGGAAGCTCACGATAAGACCGGCCCTTCCGCATGAAGACCTTGATGGCGTTCGGGCAGTTCATGGGCTTTAAGGCATAGGTGTCACTGTCCTCCTCGCCGGGAATTACGAACATGCCGTCCTGATAATGGGCCCAGTGGCCGGAAGTAACCCAGAGCTCCTTCTTCGAAACGACAGGCCCGGAAATCTCCATGTAGCCGTGCTCCTCGTGCACGCCGCGCCAGTAGTCGAGAAGGGCGTTAAAGACCTTCCAGCCCCGGGGCAGCCAGTAAGGCATGCCGGGTGCGGTCTCGTCCAGCATGAAGAGGTCGAGCGCCGGACCGATCTTCTTGTGGTCGCGCTCTTTTGCTTCCTTGATCAGGGCCTTGTGGTCCTTAAGCTGCTTCTTATCCGGGAAGGCGTAGGCATAGATTCTTGTCAGGGAATCATTGTGCTCGTCGCCCCTCCAGTAAGCGCCGGAAGCGGACCGAATCTCGAATGCCGCGCTCATGAGCTCCTGGGAATTGTCCACATGAGGTCCCCGGCAGAGGTCCACGTAGTCCTCCCCTGTGTAGTAAACAGTGATGGTCTCATCGTCCGCGAGATTCTCGATGAGCTCGGTCTTATATTTCTGCCCTTTGAAGATATCAAGTGCCTCGGCCTTCGAAACTTCCTTCCGGGTCCAGTCCTCGCGGCGCTTGATGATTTCATGCATCTTGTCCTCAATCTTCGCGAAATCATCCTCTGTAATCCGCACGCCCTCGGGCAGACCGAAATCATAGTAGAATCCGTCGGCAATCTGGGGGCCGATGGCGTACTGCACGTCCTTACCGTAGAGCTCGATCATGGCCTTGGCCAGGATGTGGGCCAGAGAATGCCGGTACACTTCCTGAATCTGTTCTTTCTCCATAATAATGTGAACCTCCTGTACTTCTGCCCGCTCGTCTTTGGGCGGACAACCCGTGGCTTCGGGGGACAAAAAAAAGTCCCCTACACCACAACATGAATTGTGATGCAAGGGACGCTCATAGCAATTCTAATCGCGCGGTTCCACCCATGCTTGCCGGATTTTCATCGGAAACGAATTCATTCGTTTCCGGCGCCGAGCGCGAGCCGCGTAAGCGGCAATTTCCTTTTCGCGACCGTGTGCATAAAACCGACCACTTCATTCTGATGATATCGGAATCACCGTGCCCGATTGAGGGCCCTCTCCGAGATGGTCTTCCTTCAGGCTTCCGCCGGTCGGCTCTCACCCGCGGTGCTGCAACGAGCGGCTCCCGTGGCCTTCCTATCTGTGACATCCCTCTGAAGTACTGTTCTCTTCACCGAGTTCTTCGGTATCATACACTTCTGAATTTGATTTGTAAAGGGGATAAAGGTTTGTTTTTGAACTTTGTCCCCCCTTTGCCGCCTCGCGCAGAATACAAAAAACTATTTTCAAACTTTATCCCCCGTCTACTGCTTGGCAGTGGGCGGTAAGAGCTTGTTTTGGGATTTCGTCCCCCGTCTCCTGCCTGACTTTGGGTGGAAAAAGCTTGTTTTAAAGCTTTGTCCCCCCTGGCTACTTCGGGCCGGACACTCATACCCCGTACTTCCGCACAAATTCCTCCACGGGAATAGGCTTGGAGTAGTAATAGCCCTGCAGGAAGTCGCAGCCATAGTCCCGGAGGCGGTCCACCATGTCGGCGGTCTCCACGCCTTCCGCCGTCACGGTGAAACCGATTTTGTGAAAGGCCTGGACCATCTCCGGCAGAATATTCTGCTCCCCCTCGAGGCTGGAGCGGACGAAGGAGATATCAAGTTTGATATTGGAAAAAGGATTGCTGATGACCCGGGAGAGACTGGAATAGCCGGACCCGAAGTCGTCGAGGACAATCTGAAACTGATTCTTCCGGAAGGCGTCAATCTTCTCCTGCAGGGAATTGTCCGCGATGTAAGCTTCCTCCGTGATTTCCAGGTGAATGCTGCTCATGGAAATCCCGGAGCCTTCGACGATTCCGGCAAACTCCTTCGAGAGGTTCAGGTTCACAAACTGGCCGGGGGAGACATTGACATTGATCCACTGCAGGCCGGGCACCCTCTTTTTCTGCAGGAAGGCGCAGGCCTTCTCCAGCATCTGCCGCCCCATGCCCTCAATCAATCCTGTTTCCTCGGCGATGGGTATGAAGTCGTTGGGGAAAATCCACCCTTCCGTCTCGTCGTAGAGACGGGCCAGGGCTTCGGCCCCGACCAGCTGACCGGTATGCGCGTCCATGATGGGCTGCAGGAACATGCGGACATCATTGGCCGCCACCTTCTCATTCAGGATATGGTGGACGAGCGACTTCCTGTGGAAGGCATCCACAGTGGACTTGTCTATTATTATTGTTTCATTCTTCTCGGTTTCACAGAGGACGGCCTTGATATTCGTCTGGAAAAGGTCCATGTCCGTCGGAAGGCAGGCGGGGTCCGGGGCAACCTCCACAAAACCGGCGTCGAAGTAAAGTTCAAGATGGTTTGCCGTGAAGGGCTTTTCGCAGCGCTTCGAAAAGGCCGGCCGGATATCCGGATTCTTCTTCCCGCAGAGAACGACGAACTGGCCGTCGCCCACGTAGAAGGGGTATGTGTCCGGCTGATTCATCATAAACTCCCCCGCCTGCTGTACGGCCCTGCGGACGACGGAAGGCAGGTAGATATTCCGGAGACCCATGTAGTTCATGAGGTCGATGCCATAGACCCGGTGGTTTTGGAACTGACCGTTTTCAAACATCATCTCCATACCGTCGAAATTGAAGGAGTTGGCGTTTGTGCTCCGGTACAGAGATGGGTTCTCGACCGCCATATAAAAAAGCAGGAAAATAATGGCCGAGAGGATGTCCGACATCAGAAGGTAGGGGAAGAAAATGTCTATGAGGCCGATAAAGGCCTGCACGGCAATGGCCCCGCCGAAGTAGAGTTTCACGCGCCGGTCGGCTGCCTCCCGCATGGGCCCGAGCAGAATCAGGACCTCGAAGAAGCAGATGATGAAAATCACCACGTCGATGAAAATGTATCCGGACGTGATGTAGTATCCCGTTTCATCAATAATGTAAAAATCCCCGCTCACCATTCCCCCGATGGTAAGGACCTCAGCGGCGGCAAGGCCGACCAGGCTTACAATCCGGGCCGATATATTCGTCCGCAGGGAAGTATTCACCATGAAGTACTGGAGGAAGACAAAGAAGCGCGCAATATCACAGACATAAAAGCCTGCGTTCAGGAAAAGAATGAGGGCCATGGGATAGGACAGCAGATCCGCATCCACGTAGGCCGAAAAGAGGTTGAAGAAAGTGGTCACAAGGCTGATGGCGATAGCTGCGACGTACATGCGGCTGTGCTCGACCGGCAGCCGGTGCTCGCTGAAATACGCCGCGAGTATGATGACCAGAAGAATAATGGCAGGAAGTTCAAAGCTGAAATCAAACATAGCATAGCCTCACAATGTCGGTACACACGGGAGCCGACCTTCTCGTCTCTCTCAAGAGAATATACCACACTCCTGCCAAATTGTCAGGACGGGAAAGTCCGCCGATTGTGTCAAGATATCGTAGGAATCCAAGGGTTAAAATATCCCTGCCACTT
>CAZOYS010000085.1:0-4842 GCA_964584155.1 uncultured Lachnospiraceae bacterium | reverse complement strand
CCGCCTTGGCCAGAAGGTTGATGCGGGAGACATAGGTCCCGTAGGTCCAGCCGATGAGGATGGCCGCCGTCAACAGAAGGATGATAATAATGCTTATCGCCGCATCCGTGAAGAATTCGGCGTCGGCCCCGGACAGAAGTTCATGAATCGTCGTCCCGTGGACATAGAGGTAGGCCTTCAGGACCGCCAGCATGGCGCCGGCCGGCAGTATGGCGATAATCGCGAAAGAGATGATCATCCGCGTCCGCATTTTCATCGTATGGCCCCCTCCGAAAAAAAATAGTACGGCCTCCGGCCCGTGGTCGGAAGTCGTACTATTGTAGCACATATTCATGAATAATGAAAAGCACTTAGGCCCTTCCGGGCGTTTCAGGAAGGACGGACAGGCTTTACATTCGTCATTAAAGGTATTTCTTCAGCGCCTCAACCTTGTTCAGAGCCTCCCAGGGCAGGTCGACATCCGTGCGTCCGAAGTGGCCGTAAGCGGCGGTCGGGCGGTAGATGGGCCGGCGAAGGTCCAGCATCTTGATGATGCCGGCCGGACGGAGGTCGAAGTTCTCGCGGACGATCTCGACGAGCTTCTCGGAGGAGAGCTTGCCCGTGCCGAAGGTGTCGATATTGATGGACGTGGGCTGGGCAACGCCGATGGCGTAGGAAAGCTGAATCTCGCAGCGCTCGGCAAGGCCGGCAGCTACGATATTCTTTGCGACATAGCGGGCAGCATAGGCTGCGGACCGGTCAACCTTCGTGCAGTCCTTGCCGGAGAAAGCGCCGCCTCCGTGACGGGCCATTCCGCCGTAGGTGTCGACGATGATCTTCCGGCCGGTCAGGCCTGCATCCCCGTGAGGGCCGCCGATAACGAACCGGCCGGTGGGGTTGATGAAGAACTTGGTCTTGTCATCGACGAGCTCCTTGGGAAGGACGGGATCGAAGACGTACTTCCTGATGTCCTCGTGAATCTGCTCCTGGGTGACATCCTCGTCGTGCTGGGTGGAGAGGACGACGGCCTCCAGCCGCTTGGGCTTGCCGTTCTCGTCGTACTCTACGGAAACCTGGGTCTTGCCGTCCGGACGGAGGTACTTCAATGTACCGTCCTTGCGGACCTCTGTAAGCTTTCTTGCCAGCTTGTGAGCCAGAGAAATCGGGTAAGGCATGTACTCAGGCGTCTCGTTCGTCGCATAGCCGAACATCATACCCTGGTCGCCGGCGCCGGTATCCAGATCGTCCCTCATCTCGCCTTCCTTGGCCTCGAGGGCCTTGTCCACGCCCATGGCAATGTCGGGAGACTGCTGGTCAAGGGCTACCATGACCGCGCAGGTATTGCCGTCAAAGCCGGTCTTCGCATCGTTGTAGCCGATTTCGTTCACGGTCTTCCGCACGATGGCGGGAATGTCGAGCTTTGCCTTCGTCGTGATCTCACCGGTCACAAGGACGAAGCCTGTGCAGGCTGCGGTCTCGCAGGCCACGCGGCTCATGGGGTCCTGCTCCATGCAGGCATCGAGGATGGCGTCCGATACGGCGTCGCAGACCTTGTCGGGATGGCCTTCCGTCACGGACTCGGAGGTGAAAAGAAGCTTCTCCATTAGTATAAAATCTCCTTTCGGAATGCTGCAGAAATGTTTCTGTCTGCCCCGTTCTCCGGCGAATGTCTTCCTAAGAGAACCCGGCAGATAAAAACAAAAACGGAATCCGTAAAAAGCGGATTCCATCGTTATTTTGAAATCCCCTTATTGTTCGATCACTCGCTCAGGAAAGGCACCTTCCCCCGAAAAGAGGGGTTGCCGTGGTTTCACAGGTCCTATGTACCTCCGCCACTCTGAATAAGAGAAGTTTTACGATATTCTATTTTTGTATTCTGCATGTACTGAAATTGTCCCGCAAGCAGGCCGGATTCTTCAGCGTCCCTTCCGAGGCCGCATCTCCTTTTCTGCTCACCGTGAAGACTCTACTCGCGCACGCGTCCTTTGTCAAGCGCCAAACCGGGAAGGATATACACGGAGGGGGAATTGTAGACGGCCCATGACTAATGTAAAGCGCGAGGCATGTTCTGTCCTTTCTCCTGCCCTCCCACTGCCGGGGTCTCCGCCTGGCAGTCCCTGTTTGGGCAGCCCTTCGCCCGGCGGCTCCTCTGCCTCCCTCTCAGAAAGGCCGTGCGGTATTCCGCTCCTGCCCTTCCACTCCCCGTATTTTCCTTAGGATCCAATTCGCCTTCGAAAATGTGACTATCGCGACCCGGCGGACGGACTTACGCAGAAAACATAAGACCCCGTCGGGACGCCCTGCACAGTCTACGGACTGTCTACGGCGCCCCGGCGGGGCCTTCTTTTTTCTGCTCGGTTTTGCATCAGGCCGCGGCTCCCTGAGTACTCACATTTTGCTCCGGCGAGTTTGGACAAAAGACTGGCCTGCACTACGGAAGGGCAGGAGTCTGCATACCTTCGGCTTCCCCTCTACCCTTGCCAACCGGCAGGTCGCGCGCCGCACAGGAGCCAGAAGGAAATCCGCCACGTAGGCAGAAATCAGATCTAATTTCGGTAGCCCCGTTCATTACTGCAGGATAAAGAACAGATAGGTTCTGCCCTGAAAATCAGAGCTTGCTCAGTTTGCGGACTTCGCTCTCGGAAATCCCCAGAATTTTAGCTGTCTGCGCTACGGAATTCCCGAAAGAAAGGACATTTTTCACGAGCTCTGCCCGGCCAATAAGAATGCCTTCCGTTTTTCCCTGCGCCATCCCCTGTGCCATCCCTTGTGCCATGGCTTTTTCCTTGGCATCTGCCACAGCCTCATCAATCTCCGGTTTCATAAATTCCATTAAAGCACTACTCTTCATATCAGGCATCTCCTTCAACCAATCAAATACATCCCGATTCTCGGCCATTGTCAGGTAAAGTACAGAATCCGCATTCTCTATATCTTCCCTATCGGTCAATTCTCCGGTTGATATTAAAAGACGTTCACCATCCTCTTTTTTCAGATTCCTCGTCAAAGCAGTAAGCCATTCGTGCTTTTCAGTATCAAGCTGTGCAGATACAATGACCTGGGTAGGAAAGACAATCCTACATCCGCTTATATAATAAACCCCGGCGAATTTTTCTTCAACCTGACCGCCATTGTTTTCTACCCACTGAAGAAGCTTTCGCGGCTTCCGTTCTCTGACCAGAGACAGAGTGAGATCATCATCCCGTATGCTGTCTGTTCCGCGCTCCGCCGCCTTGTACAGACAGGCATACGCCAGGGTTTTGTAGTATTCGTCTACACCGAGCTGATCATCCGGAGATTTGTACTCAAAAATAATGTGCTGGCGGAAGATTCGACCAATCTCATTTCGGATCTGCACATCTCCGGTCTTCTCAACCACCAGCATATCCATCTGAATCGGCTTCGTATTCAAGATCACTTCGCTATTGAATATCAGTTCGTTTTTATTCTCTCGCAGTTCCAGCTTCATCCCCGCATAAAATGGCGGATGCCACTGTGTTTTTCGAATTCTCCCATAGGCAGCTCCTCCACAAAAGTATCAATTCAATATAGAACTTATGTTCTATTTGTAATATAGCATGCCTGCAGCAAAATGGCAAGAACATTTGTTTGGATTTCAAAATACTATTTGACCCGGCGCTCCCCCTCGTTCTACGCCTGGCACCCCCTGTTTGGGCGGCCCTTGGCCCGGCGGCTCCTCTGCCTGTTTTCCAGAAAGGCCGTGCGGTATTTCGCTCCTGCCCTTCCACTTCCCGTATTTTCCTTAGGATCCAATTCGCCTCCGAAAATGTGACTATCGAGACCCGGCGGACGGATTTGCGCAGAAAACATAAGGCCCCGCCGGGACGCCCTGCACAGTCTACGGACTGTCTACGGCGCCCCGGCGGGGCCTTCTTTTTTCTGCTCGGTTTTGCATCAGGCCGCGGCTCCCTGAGTACTCACATTTTGCTCCGGCGAGTTTGGACAAAAGACTGGCCTGCACTACGGAAGGGCAGGAGTCTCCATACCTTCGGCTCCCATACTACCCTTGCCAACCGGCAGATCGCAGCCGCTGCCGGAGGCGGAAATGAGGTGCACAAAATCCTGTCAGGCATCCCCTGGGAGAGGACAACCGGGATGCCTGTGTCGTATCGGCATCGGATTGTAGAAGTATATTGAACAGTTTCCCGGTCAGTTCTCACTAGCGCGTCTGTTTCAAGTGGTTGTACTTTCATGATATAATTTGTTGCGATACAGTAGGTGTTCAATCGAAAATCGCTACAGGCGGTTCGGCAGGCTGCTTGTCGTGGTGAATACAGATTATCAGGGGAGAAGAATAATGACCGACGCAGAGCAGAGAGAAGCGGCTCATCAGTTCGTGAACAAGTGGAAAGACAGGCCGGGGAAGGAAGACGAAGAGGGCCGTTCCTACTGGCTCGATCTTCTGGAGAAGGTGTTTGGCATTGCGGATGCAACGGACCGCATCGACTTCGAGAAGAAGGTTGTCGTGGACGGGCAGACGAAGCGGATTGACGCCTACATTCCGGAAACCCACGTCCTGATTGAACAGAAGAGCAAGGGGAAGGCTCTCGATGAGAAAATCAAGAATTCCGGGGATATAGAGCTCACGCCTTATGAACAGGCCAAACGTTATAATGACAATCTTCCCTACGATGAGAAGGCCCGGTGGATTCTGACAAGCAACTTCACGGAAATCTGGATCTATGATATGAATGCCAAAGTCCCGGAACCGGTGAAAATCCAGCTGCCGGAGCTTATGACAAAGTATGCTCTTCTGGACTTTCTTGTGAAGAAGGAAGTAAAAGCTTTGTCCCACGAGATGGAAGTTTCCATCAAGGCCGGGGATATCGTGGGCCTTCTCTA
>CAZOYS010000084.1:0-4853 GCA_964584155.1 uncultured Lachnospiraceae bacterium | reverse complement strand
CTCCTGCCGCCGCCTCGACCGGGCGTGTACCGGCACTGACCTACCTGCGTGGTACTCAGGGAGTTAGTTAACATAATCTAGATTGTGTACACCCGCAGCAGGCAGGACGTCCGGGCGGGCTTCTGACCCACGCATACTCCCTACTTTGATGCATGAGATGACGGTGTTGCGAGGAGTGACACAATCTCGATAAGATTATGTTAACTCACGGATTTTCAGCACTTTCGGTCGAGCGGGGCACGACGGAGCCCGGGCGATTATCCTCTCCCCTTGGGGAGCCGGAGGGGTATGGACCAGCACGGCGAGCTGACGGAAGTCCAAGAGAGGAAGGACCGTCAGGGACTGGAGCGGAGGGACTTCCGGCTGCTGGCCGTGACCGCATTCCCTTTATCGCGCGGAAGCGCGTGTGCCTTCCTGACCGGCTTGACGGGCTGGATGGCACTGATAAACCCAGCCGTAAGTCTCTGGACGGCTCTGCCGGACAGAGTCTTGCGGATGACCGCTATTACCTTACCTCGGCATCAGGATGACGTTGATTCGTGGCAGGGACGCCCGCACCAGGGCGCGGAACGGCCGCGAGTCTCTCCCTGGAGCGGCGTTAGCCCGGAAGGGAGAGTCTCGCAGTGGAGCAGCTATAAGTGGAGTTCGAAGGGGCGCACCGTGCCCCGGAGGACGGAGCCAAAGCGAGTGAGTGCAGCTTCAGCGGAGCGAACTGGCTTTGACCGCTTTCATCTTGAACGGACGCGGAGCGGACGATCCCATCGGCCAAAATCACCATCGTCACCATCGACCTTCATATCGGCCCACATCAGCCAGGAAATCCGGCATCTTGTTCTGTTCCGTTCCGTGGAATGAGAGGAACAAGCGGAACAGATGGAACAGGAAAGTCAACCGGAATCAGTGATATGTTTTGTTCCGTTCCACCCTTTGTGCGGAACAAGCGGAACAAGTGAAACAGAAAAGTCAACCCGGAGCAGCGATATGCCGGGTTATCGCTGGAAATTGTTGACCGGGCTTGTTCCAAATGTTCCACCTGTTCCATTCCCCTGGTGGAACGGAACAAGAATCTGATTGTCGAGGGGCGACGTGGATGTGTCAGAATAATTCGTTAAATTTGCATGAATTACAATTGGATTGATGCTTTATGGCACTGGATATTGACACATTGAAGCTTTTGAGAGAGAGCGAGGACCATGTGGAGTTCAAGCGGGCCATCCACAACTTTCCTTTTGATGGCGGAGACCGGAAACTGCCGAAGGACAGGCGCAAGTGCGTACTGGGGTATGTGGTGGCTCTGGCAAATGAGAAAGGAGGCATGCTTGTCCTTGGCATGGAGGATGAGCGGCCGCATGATGTGTCTGGTTCCGATTTCGGCATCAATCGGCTTGGAGAAATTGTCGATAAAGTTTATGAGCGTCTTCAGATAAGGATAACGACGGAGGAACTGTATAAGGACGGAAAACGTGTTCTTGTCATTACGGTCCCTTCCCGCCCCATCGGCAAGACTTTGAAGTTCGAGGGGATTCCGCTGATGCGTACCGGCGAGAGTCTTCGCGACATGTCGGACGATGAGTTGTTCAGGATTCTTTCGGAACGGGAACCGGACTTTTCTGCCAAGATCTGCGAGGGGCTTGATTGGAGCGATTTGGACGAGAAAGCCGTAACCATCATGAAGCAGAAGTATGCCGACAAACAGAAGAATCCGGGCTTTGCCACACTGCCCACAAAACAGGTGTTGACGGATTTGGAACTTGCCGCCAATGGAAAGCTTACGTATGCGGCATTGATTCTTCTCGGAAAGAGCGAGGCCTTCCGAAAGTATCTTCCCCAAGAGGCAGTCGTGGTGGAGTACCGTCAGAACCGTTCTATGATTCCCTATACGGCCAGAAAGGTCTTCCAATCGGCGCTCTTTGTGGAAATTGACGAGATTTGGGAGTATATCAACCAGCCGGCAAGCAATCCACTCCTGCATTACCAGGACGGCCCGTATATTTATAATATTCCAGCCTTCAATGAAGAAACCACGCGAGAGGGTATTCTGAACTCGATTTGTCATCGTTCGCTACAAATCCAGAGCGAAGTGATGGTGAAGCAATATCCGGACGGGCTCACGATTACGAACGCCGGAGGTTTCCCGCCCGGGGTTGACAAGGACAATATCCTGACCGTAAACAGTATTCCCCGCTGCAAACTGCTCAGTGACGTGCTGGAGAAGACAAATCTGGTGGAGCGCTCCGGACAGGGTGTCGATAAGATGTTCTACAACTGCCTGATGGAAGGGAAACCGCTACCCACCTATGACGGCACAGATTCGTATCAAGTCCAGTTGAACTTCAATGCGGTGATAGCGGAGCCGGAATTGCTCAAGTTCTTCCGGCGTGAGCAAGACAGACGGCTGGCGGACAACAAACTCAATGTCTTTGACCTGCTGACCCTCTATAAAATCCATAAACATGATGTCGATGACTTGAACGAAGAATCGGTCCGACGCCTTCAGAAAGAGAATCTCCTGGAAGTCAACGACGGCCGCTACAAGATACTAGGCTCATACGTGGATGAATATGCCGATGTAGCTGAGGCGCTGGATTTCTCCATCCTGCAAATTGTCCACGGTCTATTCAAGCAGAATACCCGCATCAGCAGAGCGCTTGTGAACGAGGCCCTGAACGGCATTATGACCGACAGGCAGGTCCGTGTCCTCATTACCAAGATGGAATCCCTCGGCCTGCTCCAGCGCGAAGGCGAAAAGCGCGGCGTTCGCTACCTGCAAACCGAACGCTTTGCTCGGATGTTCTGATGTCCAAAATGTCCAAAACCGGCAAGGATAGCCATAAACGCACTGATTTTTAGTCGGTTACAAGATGTCCAAACATTGTCCATAATTGTCGGGAAAGATATTGCACCAACCGGAATAGCCAGACATAAGGCATGATAAGTGGCAAAATAAAACACACACGAAAGGTATGAATAATACAGAAATAGCTAATCAGGAGAAACTTATATCCAAGGTATTGAAGATTGCAAGAGAATGCAACGCAGACTATCCGAGATATGCCGCATTCATTATGGCGATGAATACCCTTCTCGGATGGATGGACAGTGATGAACCAACTGTTTGGATGAATCAGAGCAATGACGGTTGGATAGTGTTGTCGTATGACGGAGCGCTGAAAAACAAGGATTACCAACAACCCTTCAGAGACGAGTACCTCTGCCTGCTTCTTTCTGACACAGAGAAGTTGACTGTTGAAGTAAAGCATTGCGGATACCTGTTTCAAGTCTCAGCAGGTTGCCCTCCGACAAATCCTGAAGTTCAGAAAAGTGCACTGTCTAATTTCGAAAAGTCCGTATCTTCAGTAACGATAGCATATAAGCTTGGATCGGATAAACGCAGACTCGAAGAGGAAAAAATAAAAGCAATCTCCAAGCATCTGAATGTTCAGTATCCGCAATTGAACATATGTTTCTGCGGATAGTCATTCGAAACTTTGCTGGTATTTTTATGGATTTCCTACAGGGTTTCTTTGGCAATCATGGCTCGATGCGGTTGATTATGTTGTAGAGTGCCTTCAAGTAGCAGTCAAGATCGGAGATACCCGCTTTAGAAAGGGCTTCGTCAGCCCATTCCTCGAAGTAGTCGCGGGCGCGCTGAAGGATGTTGGTTTCCAACTGAAGTTTTCCCTTGCTGCTTTCGACTTCCTTTAGGAAGGTTTCCTTGAATCTCTGGAAATCACACTTGCTCCACCACCACTGGCGATTGCGGGCCTGGTCGGAATACTGTCGAACGGTAAGGGCGACTTCAATCTTGTAGTCGTTGATTCGAAGCACATCCGGAATAGACCAGTTCATGTGGGTCACGAGAGCGTGCAGAGCGTGGCAGATGCAGATGTGCTCGAGCGGTGGAAGCAGAAGCCATGCCTCGCCCCAAGTGATACCGTCGTCCAGTTCGTTGGCACAACCCAGTTCCTTGTCCGAGATGGACGGGGTGTAGTTTTCTATCTGGTCCAAATAGCAACAAACGTCCGTCATCGCTGGCTGGTACTCTTCCGTCTCCTGAAGTATGGCTGCCATACGGACGAAGTCAGAACCATAGTAGGAATCGTCTTCCAGGCGCAACACGGAGGAAGGGAGGTCGAATTCCGGAATGAGTTTTCCTTCGACGGTAAGGTTATCGTCAAGTTCTTCCCTAGGCACTGAGAGTATCTGGCGGGCCAGACTGGCCGTTCGCTTGTATGTGCGGTTGGTAAGGTCCAGCAGCAAGGTGTTGACCTTCTCCAGCCTGGCGACTTCGGACGGAGTGCAGTGCTTCTCGAAGAGCAGACTGAGAATGTAACTGCGGGTGGACATCATCTCTTGAACGCGTTCCACGGCATTTTTATTACTGGCCCAGCGGAAAAACTTTCTCCCACGAGAACGGAGTGGATCTCCTGTTGTCCGAAGGATACGTTTCTCCAGTTTTTGCAGTTCGTCCCTGAGTTGAGACGCTGTCAATGTACGGTAGTCGATGTCTTCTGCCATAAGTGATACATTTATTTACCATGCAAAGGTATGGCAGGTGTACGCCAAAATTTGGCAGTGAATTATCCTATCTCTGATTATTTCTGCACAAAGCCGGAGTCATCATGCTCACCGTACATATTCAGGATGCAGTAGGCGTAATCGATTATCTCATCGCGTAGAGAGGCCGGCTCCAGGACTTCCACCTTGTCGTAATACTTCAAAAGTTCCATGGCCAGGTCCCAAGTAGGAGCCATACGATACTCAAAGATAGCATACTGTCGGTTGTTTTCGACTTCGCGTTGGGACAGGTGCAGCGGCAACGACAGGAAATACTTCCTCTGCTGGGGCGTGAC
>CAZOYS010000083.1:0-5130 GCA_964584155.1 uncultured Lachnospiraceae bacterium | reverse complement strand
GGCAAAGGACGGACGGAAGATCATATACTCCTTCAGTACGGCGGACCAGAATACCCAGCCGCCGGACCAGTACACGACTGACACGGGCAGCGGGAAATATACGAAGGGGCAGGAGCGGACGGCGCTCAAGATTTACAAGGCGTCGGACAATACCCCGGTGAATTTCGACGCCTGGGGAAATATCAAAGAGGTTTCCCTCGACTCCGGCGTCATGTATTACTTCGTCCTGCCGGATACGGTGCAGAAGTATATAGGCGACTACAACACCCGTCTGGCCCAGGGCACGGCTTCGGATACGGACATTCCGACCATCACCATGGTTCCCTATACGAAGTTCAGCGACAGCAACGAGCCTTCCTTCATGGAAGGCGAGTACAAGCTGACCATCCAGGCGGCAGGACTTCTTCCCATCGGCTGATTGTGGTAGAATTCATATTATTCATGACTAATATAAATCCATTCCCTTTGTGACGTGTTGGGGTACGGCATGACGAGAAGAAGACTGGCAGAGGTCCTGGGGGACTCTCAAAAAAATAACCTCGATTTCAAGCGGGAACAGGCGAAGACGAACTGCACGGCGGCCATTACCTGCGCCGGCGTGGCGGCAGGTATAGGGGTGGCCGGCCTTGTGGGGAGCCATATTCAGACGGCCCCGGACAGCTTCGACCTCATTCCCTCCTGGCTTGTATATACCATTATTATTTTTCTGAACCTTCCTACGGTCCTGACCTCCCGGCATGTGCTGAAAAAGTTCGGGCAGGATAGGCCGATACTTGCGAACCGGATCTACTGCTTTGTCCTTTTTCTGACCCAGCTCACGGCCTGTTTCTCGATATTTTCGACCCAGAAGGGCTCCAGCCCCTACATAGAGGCCCTGCTCATGCTTTTTCCCGTGGCGATACTGCCGGCCTTTCCCCTCTATCGCTATATCGTTGATTGCGCGATTATCGGGATTATTCTGCAGGTCCTGATCCGTGCGACCGGGATTGATATCGCCTGGCAGGACAGCTACGACCTGGTAATTTTCCTGATCCTCTGCTTCTTCCTTTCCGTCAAGCGCCACCAGTGGTTCCTGCAGCGCTATCAGGCGGACCTGGCACTGCGGCAGGCCAATGAAGACCTCTACAAAAAGAGCCGGACGGATGCCCTCACTGGACTCGGCAACCAGACGGCCTTTGCGGATGACCTTTCTTCCCTCGTCGACCAGGATTCCTGCGCGGCCCTTGTCGACATAGACGGCTTCCGCCAGTACAATGACATGCTGGGGGCGAAAGGGGGAGACCGGCTCCTTAAGGAGCTGGCGAACGAAGTCACGTCCGTGTTTGCCATGGCAAACGTCCGCTGTTACCGCTATTCAGGCGACGAGTTCCTGATTACAGCCCATCATATGGGCAAGGATGAATTCGCTTCTCACCTGAAGGCCGTTCAGGCGGCTTTTGCCGCAGAGAACCTTTCGTCGACGATCACCATAGGCTACTGCTCCGGCCATCCGAAGAATGACCGGGATGTACGAGCCCTCGTATCTGCCGCGGACAAGGCCCTCTATGAGGCGAAGGAAAAGACCAGGGGCGGCATGCTGGAAGGCTCCATCTCCGGGGCGGTCAAGGAACTTTCCGACCGGGATCCCCTGACCGGGGCTCTGACGGCAGACAGCATGATCCGGAAGATGAACGCCATTCCCCTTACAGAGGAGATGTATATTATTTTCCTCGACCTCGACCGCTTCCAGCAGCTCAACAAGGAATACGGATTCCGCACGGGCGACCGGGTTCTGAAGGCCATGGTGGAGTGGCTGGCCATGGAATTCCCCGGCGACATGTGCAGCCGGGAGAACGACCACTTCGTCGTCGTCACGGAGCGGGCGGATTACGAGACCCGCCTGCGGCGGATTCAGCAGCGGCTGAATGCCTTCGACGGAAAGATCTATATCCGCCTACGGGCCGGCGTCTACAATATTCAGGAAAAGGGCGCCTCCCAGGGAGCCCGGGCCTGCATCGATATGGCGAAGTACGCGGCGGATTCCCTCAGGGAAAAGACAGGCATAGGCCTGCAGGTCTTCGACAGCGGAATGGAGAAGGCCCGGGATATGAAGGCTTTCGTCCAGAACCACTTCTCCGAGGCGATTGAAAAGGGTTACATTATTCCATACTATCAGCCCATCATCGCCTCCCTCTCCGGCGTGTGTGCAGGGTTTGAGGCCCTGGCCCGCTGGATCGACCCGGATATGGGCTTCCTGTCGCCCGGGACATTCGTGCCCGTCCTTGAGGAGTCCCACGAGTCCTACTTCCTGGACTTCCATATCCTGAAGAAAGTCTGCGAGATGCTCTCGAAGCAGGATCGCGCTGCCTGGGGCAAGTACGTATCGGTGAATTTCTCCCGGACGGACTTTGAGGCCTGCGACCTGCCGGCCCGGATTGACAGTATTGTGACTTCCTACGGGATTCCGAAGAATATGCTCCGCATAGAGGTCACGGAATCGGCCTTTTTCGACAGCCCCCGCATTCAGGAGGACATCCGGCGCCTCGAGGACATGGGCTATCTCGTCTGGCTCGACGACTTCGGCAGCGGGATGTCTTCCCTCAACACCATGAAGAATTTCCACGTCAATGCGGCGAAGATCGACCTGGAATTCCTCCGGGGCTCGGACAGGAATCCCAAGGCCTTCAAGATTCTGAAGCAGATGATTCACCTCTGCCACTCCATAGATACGATTGCCCTCGTGGAGGGCGTCGAGACCCAGGAGCAGCTGGAATTCGTCCGCCAGTGCGGCGGCAATCTCGTCCAGGGCTACTTTTACAGCCGGCCGGAGGACCTCTCCTCCCGCGGTCTCGAGAAGTTCCGCAGTGAATCCATTACGAAGGAAGAGTACGACTACTATGCCCGGGCGGCCTTCATCGATATCGACAAGTCGCCGGACGTCATCTTTGACGGGATGGTTATGAAGGATATCTCCTTCCAGATCGAAAAGAACGGGGACGACCTCATCTACCTCCGCGTCAGCAGCGGGGCCCAGGTATGGGCGGATAAGTTCGGCTTCACGATTAAGCAGCGGGGGCCGGTGTATCTGGGGAACGGGGATTTCAACCGGTCTGTCCGGGCCGCCATAGACGACGCCCTCTCGAATGAACGGGAGGCCTTCGTGTCCATGCCCCTTCCGAACGGGGACTCCTGCTGGCTCTGCATCAAAATCGTCTCGAAGCTGGCCGGGACGGACCGCTTCATCATCATGGCGTCCGTCGTCAACAAGATTCACCCGACCGTGGCGGCGTGATTTTACGCGGAATTTACAGAAACTCTACAGATACGTGCGGGTTTCCGCGGGACGTCTGTGGTAACATATAGGGGAGTTTGACCGGCGGGAAATGTGCCGGCAGAAAAGTGTTTAGGAGGAAAGAAATGCAGCAGATCAGCGGCAGGAAGCCCTCGTACGGCTTCAAATCACAGATGCTCTACGGCATGGCGGAGTTTTCCGGCGGCGGGGCTTTCGTCGTCATCAACACATTCTTCACGGCCTTTCTGATGAAGGCCCTGGGTATGCCTCCCGCCCTGGCCGGGGTCATTCCCCTCATAGGCCATGTGTGGGACGCGATTACGGACCCCATCATGGGAAACATCACGGACCGGACTGTGCACAAACTTGGGGCCAAGCGCTTTTATATCCTGCTTGGTGCCATTCTGACAGGAATTACCTTCATCGGTCTGTGGCTTACAATTCCGGCAGAGAGCGTGGGAGCGAAGTTCGCTTTCTATGTCCTTATGTATGTGCTTTTTTCCACGGCCTTCACGGTGCTCATGGTCCCTTATAACGGCCTGCTTCCGGACATGGTACAGGACTACGCAACCCGGTCGAAGTTTTCGAATGTCCGCATGATCTGGTCCACGCTCGGCGCCATGGTTTCCGGCCTTGTTCCCACCTTCATCATCAAGGATACGACGAATGCCGGCCAGTACCTGATCTGCGCCGTCCTCTTCGGTTTCCTCTATGCCATCACGGCCATCGCCACATTTGCCGGGACCTGGGAGCCCCAGAAGGAGCCTATCCGGACGGACTTAAAGGACAGCTTTGTCCAGTCCGCCTTTGTCTTCAAGAGCCGCTCCTTCCGCATTTTCGTAGGGATCTATCTGACCGGCCAGTGCGGCATGGACTTTGTCTCCGGCATGGCCCTCTACTTCGTGGAAGACGTGCTGAACGGCTATTCCAAGCACTGGCTCACTTATACCATGGCCATCCTTCTCATCGCTCAGCTCTGTGGCATGCTGGTCTTCGGTCCCGTCATGGCCCGGACCTCGAAGCGGACGACGATTCTGATCGGGGCGCCCATCCGTATCATCGCAACTCTTGCCCTTCTTGCATTTGCCCATGAGGGCGCTCCTTTTGCCGGCGTATTGATCTGCACCTTCTTCATCGGGATCGGAAATGCGGCAACTCTTACATCGATCTTTGCCATCATGGCGGATATGGCGGACGTCGACGAGCTGATTACCTCTATACGCCGTCCCGGCACGGTTTCCGGTATGGCGACATTTGCCCGCAAGGTTTCGTCCGGTCTTTCCGCAGCCTGCATTACCTGGTTCCTGGCCGGTGTCGGCTATGACTCGGGTCTTGCTTCCCAGGGCCTGCGTCAGTCGGCGGCGACGCTTCAGGGCATCAGCATGATTTATATCTTCGTCCCGGTCGCCCTTGTCACGGGCCTTTTGATCCTCGGCTGGATTTTCCCCATGCAGAAGAAGGAATTCGCCGCTGTTCAGAAGGATATTGCCCGCCGCAAGGGGGAGGACTCTTCCGTAGCTACCGAGGAAGAGAAGAAGATGCTGCAGCGCGTGACAGGATTTACCTATGACCGCCTGTGGGACCGGAAGAATGCGGGACTTAAGGACTGAGATTTTTTTAAGCGTATAGGGCAGGAGCCGCCCCGGAGGGGCGGCTCCTGCCATGTTGAGAGGTGTTTATGGAAAAGACGGCTTTGATTGCCATGAGCGGGGGCGTGGATTCATCCGTGGCGGCGGTGCTGATGCTGGAAAAGGGCTACACCTGCATGGGGGCCACGATGAAGCTCTATGACAATAGTGACGCTCCGGTGCAGAAGAAGACGAAGACCTGCTGCTCGGACCAGGATATCTACGACGCCG
>CAZOYS010000082.1:0-5239 GCA_964584155.1 uncultured Lachnospiraceae bacterium | reverse complement strand
TCGGCTTCATCGGCTCGGTCATCCCCCTGCTCATCATCTACTTCCTCTACCACCGGATGATCGTCTATGTGAGCCAGCGCTTTGCGGCCCTGTCCTCCATGATGACCTTCGTGCCGGTGACGGCCGTTTTCAAGGTCCTCCTGCCGGTTTCCCTCATTCTGGGTGTCGGCATCGGCTATGCGGGCAGCCGCCTTACATTGAAGAGGCACCTGAACGTCTGAGTTTTATATTACTAATGTAAACCGCGTACGCACTGCGTATCTACCATAAGTACGGGTACTTTTGAAATGGACGGAAATTATTCTCCTTATACGGCGCCTCAGGACCAAAGCCCTGAACAGCCGCAGAACCCTTATGTAAACCAGAACACACAGAAGAAAAGGAAGCCCGGCTTTAAGACCGGGCTTTTCGTCGGCATTGCGGCCACCCTCGTCGTCTGCCTCATCATCGTCTTCGCCGCCGGTTCCTGGGCCACGGGCGGGCTCCTTTCCGCGAAGACCATCGGCAAGCTGAATCTTTTAAACGGCATCATCCACGAATATTATTATAAAGACGTGGACGAGAGCGACCTGCAGACCGGGCTTTATAAGGGCATCATGGAGGGTCTGGACGACCCCTACACGGCCTATTACACGCCTGATGAGGCAAAAGCCCTCGAGGAATCCCTGACCGGGAACTACGCCGGCATCGGGGCAGGTCTCACCCAGGACAAGTCCACCATGGTCGTCACGGTCTCCTTCGTCTATGACGGGAGCCCGGCCAAGGAAGCGGGCCTGAAGAAGGGCGATATCATCGTTTCCGTCGAAGGCATAGACGCCACGTCCATGGAGCTAAGAGATCTCGTGCAGAAGATTCGGGGAGAAGAGGGCTCTGACGTTACGCTGACGGTCTCCCGCGACGGGAAGGAGCAGGACTATACCCTCACCCGCCGGACCATTCAGGTGCCCAGCGTCTCCCACCGCATGCTCTCGGACAATGTGGGATATATCCGTATCACGGAGTTTTCCAGCGGCACGGCTGACGAATTCGACGCCGCCCTTAAAGACCTGCAGGGCCAGGGCATGACGTCCGTCATCTTTGATTTGAGAGACAATCCCGGCGGCCTTGTGGATGCGGTGACGAAGATTCTCGATGAGCTCCTGCCCGAGGGGACCGTCGTCTACACGATCGACCACGACGGCAAGCGGGAAGATTACAAGTCTGACGGAGCCACCTATCTGGACATGCCCATGGCCGTTCTAATAAACGGAAACTCCGCCTCGGCATCCGAAATTTTCTCCGGGGCCATCCGGGACTTCAAGGCCGGCACCCTGATCGGAACCACGTCCTATGGCAAAGGTGTCGTCCAGTCCACGATGCCTTTAGGCGACGGCTCCATGGTGAAACTTACGACCATGGAATACTTCACTCCTTCGGGAGAGAACATCCAGGGCAAGGGCATCGCTCCGGACATTGAAGTCGAGTACTCTTTCACGGGAGACGCCGATGCCGTTGCGAAGAAGACGGAAGAGGAACTCACGACGGAAGACTACTTGAACGACAGCCAGGTCAAGGCAGCCTACGATAAGCTTACAGGGAAATGAAATATGTTCGATTATTCATGTAAAACAATAATACACGGTCACTTGTGACGGACCTCGCGTAGTTTTGACAGGGCGGTTGAAAGATGTTATAGTGCCTTGTCCTGTTTTGGATTTTCGTGAGGTTATGAATTATGATTGAATTAGATGAATTGAAAGGCAAGCTGGCCGAATACAAGGAACCCCTGGCGCAGGTCAGAAAGTCCCTCGACATCGAGGGGAAGAAGAACCGCATAGAGGAGCTGGAGCGGAAGATGGCCGCCCCGGACTTCTGGAACGCCCCGGAGGCTTCGAGCCGCCAGTCCCAGGAACTGAAGAATCTGAAGGACGACGTGGCCCAAATTGACGCTTTGGATGAAACCTACGCCGATATCGAGGCCTATATTGAGCTCGGAAACGAGGAAGAGGATCCGGAGACAGCGGCTGAAGCCAAGGAACTGTTCGAAGGCTTTGTCGATGATTTTGAGGCCCTCCGCGTCAAGACCCTGCTTTCCGGCGAATATGATGCTGACAACGCCATCGTGACCCTGCATGCCGGGGCCGGCGGAACGGAGGCCTGCGACTGGACCAGCATGCTCTACCGCATGTATACGCGCTGGGCAGAGGCCCACGGCTATTCCGTCGAGGTCCTGGACCTTCTCGAGGGCGATGAGGCGGGCCTTAAGTCAGTCACCTTCCAGGTCAACGGGGAGAACGCCTACGGGTATTTAAAGAGCGAGGCCGGCATCCACCGCCTGGTCCGTCTGTCCCCCTTCAATGCGAACGCCAAGCGCCAGACCTCCTTCTCTTCCTGCGATGTCATGCCCGATATAGAGACGGACCTGGACGTGGAGGTCCGGGACGAGGATATCCGGATAGATACCTATAGGTCAAGCGGCGCCGGCGGCCAGCACATCAATAAGACTTCGTCCGCCATCCGTATCACCCACTTCCCTACGGGCATCGTCGTGACCTGCCAGAACGAGCGCTCCCAGCTCATGAACAAGGACAAGGCCATGCAGATGCTGAAGGCCAAGCTCCTCATGCTGAAGATGGAAGAGAAGGAAGAGCAGGAAGCGGCCATCCGCGGCGAGGTCTCCGGCATTTCCTTCGGAAGCCAGATTCGCTCCTACGTCTTCCAGCCCTACACCATGGTGAAGGACCTCAGGACCGGTGAGGAAACTTCAAACGTCAACGCCGTCATGGACGGGGCCCTCGACCCCTTCATGAACGCCTATTTGAAGTGGCTCTCTCTGGGCAAACCCAAGCGGGGCGTCAGCGACGCGGAGTAATTTGAAGCAGCAAAAAGTTTCCGCTTTTTGCTGCTTTTCTTTTGGCAAATGCCGCCCATAGAGAGAAGAATCAAGAAATCTTTCCCAAACTTCTCCTTCTTTTCGGAAGCTGTTAAGTCTCATGAGAGAAAAATCAAGAAATCTTTTTCAAACTTCTCCTTCATCCTGAAGTTTGCTGGGTTCTTCCGGGAGGCTGTTGAGTTTCATAGGAGACGAATTCCTGAATTCTGGAGATTCGTCTCCTTTTTTTATTTGATAGTCCGAACAAAAGGAGAAGAAATAGTTAAAGATAGAGATTTTTCTCTTTTTCCATGATTTGCGTCTTCTTATATGTTTCTCGAAAAGTCCTTGCGGCAGAAACTTTGTTGTGATAAAGTGTATCGCGTTGACAGACAAGTGTGTTTGCTGCGAGGACACAAAATCCGGGAATCAGGCAGCCCACACGGCGGGAGGCCGGAGGGGAGAAAAAGCCCGATTCCGGCGGAAGAAACAAAAACGATGAAGAAGACAATCCGATATTATGTTCTGCGGGAGAAGGCGGTTCCCGAGGTCCTGAGGAAGGCCTGCGAAGCCCACACCCTGATTGAATCCGGCAAGTGCCGGTCCGTGGCGGAAGCGACGGAGATGACCGGCATCAGCCGGAGTTCCTACTACAAGTACAAAGACGACATCTTTCCTTATCATGAGGAGAAGGCAGCCGGGACGAAGGTCACGATGCTGATCACCCTGGACGACGAGCCCGGGCTCCTCTCGAAGGTTCTGAAGACCGTGGCGGATTTCGGGGGAAACATTCTCACCATCAATCAGTCCATTCCGGTCCGGGGAATCGCAGCTCTTACCATTTCTTTCGAAGTATACCCCACATCCGGCGAGGTCAATGACATGGCTTCCGCCATCGACGAGACTGAAGGCATTCACTACGTGAAGATTCTGACCCAGTGAATGAATGCACGCAGCGCGTGTTGCGAAAATTTCCCCTTGTGTCGGGAGGCTTAGGTCCTGTACACTCATGAGGGTTTACATTAGTCATAAGGCAGAAAAAGGAGCGAGAGTAATGAAAGCAGCAATAATGGGCTACGGCACTATCGGAAGCGGAGTCGCGAAGGTGCTTTCCGAGAACGCCGCCATTATTTCCAGGCGGGCAGGGGAGCCAATTGAACTGAAATATGTTCTGGACCTGAGGGACTTCTCGGGCGACCCCATTCAGCCCCTGATCGTGCATGACTACAAGAAAATCGTCTACGACCCGGAGATCAAGCTCGTCGTAGAGACCATGGGCGGGGTCGAGCCGGCCTATACGTTCGTGAAGGCCATGCTTACCCACGGGAAGCACGTGGCTACGTCGAATAAGGCTTTGGTTGCAGCGAAGGGTGCCGAGCTTATACAGATTGCGGCCGACAACCACGTGAACTTCATGTTCGAGGCTTCGGTCGGCGGCGGCATTCCCATCATCCGGCCCATTCTCAAGTGTACGACCGGCGACGTGCTCGAGAAGGTCTACGGTATCGTGAACGGGACCACGAACTACATGCTGACGAAGATGGCCGCCGACGGGGCCGCCTACGACGACGTCCTGAAAGAGGCCCAGGCAAAGGGCTATGCCGAGAAGGACCCGACGGCCGACGTCGAGGGCTTCGACGCATCGAGAAAGATTGCCATTCTGACCTCCCTTGTGGCCGGCCGCCAGGTCGATTTCGAGGACATTCCGACCGAGGGCATTTCGAAGATTACGCCGGAGGACATGAAGTACGCATCCGCCGCCGGAAAGAAGATCAAGCTCATCGCCACCATGGACGCAGCGGATGACTCCTATTTCGTCCGGGTGGCGCCTTTCCTGGTAGGGCCTGAGAGCCCGCTCTTCGCGGTCGATGACGTCATGAACGCCATCATGATCCACGGAAATATGCTCGGAGACGCCATGTTCTACGGCTCCGGCGCAGGCAGCCTGCCCACGGCTTCCGCTGTCGTAGGCGACCTCGTCGAGGAGTGCCGCCACGTCATGCGCCACGTCGACTTCGACTGGGACCCTGTGAAGCTGCCGCTGAAGAATCCCCTGGATCAGGAGTACCGCTATTTCGTCCGGACGAAGGCTGCGAAGAAAGAGATTGAGGCGGTTTTCGGACCTGTGGAATACGCTGAGGACGTCATTTCCGGAGAGGTCGGATTTACGACGGAAAAGATTTCCGAGGGCGTCTTTGAAGAGAAGAAGAAGGACTTCGCGGATATTATTTCCGTTATACGGGTATTAGACTGAATGATACCTGAGAAAGGGCAGGGCAGACCCTGCCGTACCGAACTGTTGGAAAATCGGTGAAATCCGAAATTCAAATATTATTCTAAGGAGAGAGGTACATGCTGGTAGTCAAAAAGTTCGGCGGTTCGTCCGTT
>CAZOYS010000081.1:0-5329 GCA_964584155.1 uncultured Lachnospiraceae bacterium | reverse complement strand
CAGCGCCGAAATTCATTCTACTCAACTTTTTGCTTTATTTCAAGTGCAATGTTCCGGAAAATTGTTAAAAATTTGTCAAATATTGGGAACCTCTCTGTGCAATTTTCTATAAGGCTTCATGTCAGTCCCGTCAATGTTGAAACTTTCCTCAAGGATAGAGCTTCCCTCCTTCACTGTAAACCTCCTTGTAGTATAATAATCCGCGTTCCGGACAGGCGCGGGATTTTCTGTTCCGGTCGCGGCATGACTTAATGCCTGTCCCTATTGAAGGAGAATATTATTTATGAATCTGTATGACTGCCACCTGCATACGGCTTTTTCCGGAGACTCGGACACCCCTCCGGAAGAGATGGTGGAAAGGGCCCGGGACATAGGCCTTTCCGGCATTACGGTTACGGACCACCTCGACCTCAAATATAAACATGACCCGGGCCTCTTCGACCTGGACCTTCCCGCCTACAAAGACGGCATCTCTGTCCTGGCGGAAAAATACAATTCTTCATCCTTCAAAATTCTCTTCGGCGTGGAAATGGGCCTCAAGACGAACTGCCTGGCGGAGCACAGGAAAATCCTCTCTTCCACTCCCTTCGACTTTGTAATCGGCAGCATCCACGAGGTGGACGGCCTGGACCCCTATTATCCCGAGTTCTACAAAGACCGCAGTGCAGAAGCCGCAATAGGGGCCTACTTCGACTGCATGATAGAAAATATCAAAGCCTTCTCCGACTTCGACGCCCTGGGCCACCTCGATTACATTGCCCGCTATACGGCAAAGAACTACGGCCCCCTCGAGGGCTCCCTCACCTATGAGAAATACGCTGCGCAGATTGACGAGATCCTGACCTGGCTCATAGAGCATGGAAAGGCTCTCGAGGTGAACACAGGCTCCTACCGGAACGGAATGACGGAGCCCAATCCCTCCTACCGGATACTCTCCCGCTACTACGAGCTGGGCGGCCGGGAAATCACCCTCGGGGCCGATGCCCACAATCCGGCCACGATTGCCGACCACTTTGAAGAGGTGGCTGCGAAACTGCAGGATATCGGCTTTTCCTATTATTCCGTATTCAAAAAGAGAAAGCCCATCCACATCACATTTAAGGAATACAGCCCGAAGAAATCCGCTCCTGTCATATGAATCCTCCTGCTGCCTCTGAATGCGGCTCTTCCTTATGAAAGCGCTTACATTTCTGCTATATAAAAACGGCCGGAAGCCTTTCACGGTTTCCGGTCGTTTACTGTGCTTTCTTGATGGCTGCTTTTGCCTTCCGGCGGATTCGCTGCAGGGCGTTGTCAATGACCTTGGGGTCAAGGTCCATGGTTTGTGCAATTTCCGTATACTTGGCCCCGTCCATATACATATCCAGCACTTCCTGCTCGAAAGCGCTCAGAGATTTTTTTATGGCTGCATAGGTCTCCCGGGCATGCTCGTCCGAAACGACAATATGCTCGGGATTGTGCTCAACGGGGTCTTCTATTTCGATATTCTCCCCTTGTGCATTCGTCAGGGAATCCGCCCGGGTCAGAAGAAGATTGTACATGGCGTTCGACCGCTGCACGGCATGACGGATTTCGTTCTGGATGCACATATAGGCATAGGTCGAAAACTTCGTATCCCGCGTCCCGTCGTACTTCTCCACTGCCTTGAAGAGGCCGATCCGCCCCTCCTGCAGAAGGTCGTCCGCCTCTCCGTCCGGCAGGCTGTACTTTCCCGCTATTCCTGAAATCAGAGGCTGACAGCGGTTCATGAGCTCATTCAGGGCAGCCGCGTCGCCGGACCGGTAGGCTTCGACAAGATCCTCTTCCGTTTTTTCCGCTCCCGTTTTTTTTTCATTATTCATGACTAATATAGTGCCTTTACTTTGCTGCCCGCTGGCGCACGACCTCATACATGAGGATGCCGGCGGCGACCGACGCGTTCAGGGACTCGATCTCCCCCTTCACCGGTATCGATGTCACGAAGTCGCACTTCTTCTTCACAAGAGGCGATACGCCTTTTCCCTCGTTCCCGATCACAAGCCCGAGCGGTCCGGTCAGGTTCTGCGTATAACAGGGCTCTCCCCCCATGTCCGCGCAGGCAAACCAGATGCCTTCTTCCTTCAGTTCATCTATGGTCCGGGAAAGATTCGTAACCCTTGCCACCGGAGTATAGGAAAGGGCTCCCTCCGCCGCCTTGGCCGCCGTATCCGTAAGACCGGCCGCATTGTTCTTCGGGATGATGACCCCGTGGGCGCCTGCCACATTGGCCGACCGGATGATGGCCCCGAGATTGTGGGGATCCACGATGTCATCAAGGAGAATGATGAATGGATCCTCCCCCTTCTCCTCTGCCTTCTTTAAGATGTCATCGACCTCCGCGTATTCGAAGGCCGAAATGTAAGCGCATACACCCTGGTGCTTGGCGTGATTTGTCATCTCGTCGAGCCGGTCCCTGCTCACGAAGTCCACCCGGATGCCCCGCTTCTTTGCCTCTTTGAAGAGGTTCCCCAGGACCCCGTCGTGGTTTCCGTCCAGGAGAAAGAGCCGCTCTACCGTCGTCTCCCCCTTCAGGGCCTCGCTTACCGTATTGCGGCCGTATAATACACTTGCTGCGTCACGCATTGCATTCTCCCCATATATGCGGTTCATCGCCGCATATCGAATCTGTATACATTTTCAGAAACTGCTACTGCAGAAGTTCCGTCCGGTCCAGTCCCAGCTTCACGAGCTCCAGTATCCGTTCGTTCCTGCCCTGCATGTAAAGATACCCGATCAGGGCCTCCAGGGCCGTCGCCGCCAGATAGTCCGTAACGCTTGCGTTCTTCGCCATGGTGTGGGGCTTGGAATTTCTCCCCCGGCGGACAATGTCCGCTTCCTCTTCTGAAAGCACTTCTTCTATGACCGAAAGTACCCTTGCCTGGGCTCCTGCATTTTCAATGGAAGCACACTTCGTATGAAGCTTCCCCGGAGACGTATTTCCCTTCCCGACAACAAGGGTCCGCACAATGACTCCGTACACGTCATCTCCTATGAAGGCCAGGGGCAGGGGGGAATAGGTCCGGATATCCTTCTGCCCAATCCCCCAGTAGTTCAGTATGACGTCTTCCGAGAAACCTGCCATTACGCCCTCTTCCACTTGACTCCGTCCCTTGTGTCCTCAAGGATGATGCCCATGTCCTTGAGCTTGTCCCGGATGGCATCCGCCTTTGCGAAGTCCTTCGCCTTCCGGGCAGCCTGCCGCTCTTCAATCAGGGCGTCAATTTCGGCATCCGCTTCTTCTGCCGCAGGCTCTATGTCGAGGCCTAGGACCTGCGTCAGTTCATGCAGCATCCCGTTCATGGCCGCCGCGTCGGCGTCCGGCGCTGCAGCAATATTCGTATTGATATAGCGGACAAGGTCGAAGACAGCTGCCAGAGCATCCGCCGTATTGAAGTCATCATCCATGGCCGTGCAGAAAGCATCCTTATAGCCTGTAAGCGCTTTCACAGCCTCTTCGCCTGCTGCCGCAAGGTCCGCCTTATCGATTACTTTTCCGCAGCGGGAAAGAACCGCCTCTTCGCAGGTGACAATACGCTCCATGGAGGCCTTGGCGGATTCCATGAGTTCGTCGGAGAAGTTCAGGGGCGAACGATAGTGAGCCGACAGCATGAAGATACGGAGGACCCTGCCCTCGTACTTGTCGAGAATCTCCCGGACCGTGAAGAAGTTGCCGAGGGACTTACTCATCTTCCGGTTGTTGATATTCAGGAAGGCATTGTGCATCCAGTAGTTGGCAAACTTGACCCCGTTCGCCGCCTCGGACTGGGCAATCTCGTTCTCGTGGTGGGGGAAGATGAGGTCCTCCCCTCCTGCGTGAATGTCAATGGTGTCGCCGAGGTAGCGCTTTGCCATGACGGAGCACTCTATGTGCCAGCCGGGTCGGCCCTCGCACCAGGGGGATACCCAGAAAGGCTCCCCTTCCTTCTTCGGCTTCCAGAGGACGAAGTCCAGCGGGTCCTCCTTCTGGTCCTCGCCGTTCGTGAAGATGGACCTGTGGCCGCCCTCGAGATCGTCGATGTTCTTGTGGGAGAGTTCTCCGTAACGGTCGAACTTCCTAATGCGGTAGTATACCGTCCCGTCGTCCACGGCATAGGCGTAGCCCTTGTCAATGAGGGACTGGATCATGTCGATCATGCCATCGATTTCCTGTGTCGCCTGAGGATGGGTCGTCGCGGGCATGACGCCGATTGAAGCCATGTCCTTCTTGCACTCCGCTATATAGCGCTTCGAAATCTCTTCCGCCGTGGAGCCCTCTTCTATGGCCTCCTTGATGATCTTGTCATCGACGTCCGTGAAGTTCGAGACGTAATTGACGTCGTATCCGGCGTAGGTGAAGTACCGCCGCACCGTGTCGAAGACAATCATGGGGCGGGCGTTTCCGATATGGATGAAATTGTATACCGTCGGCCCGCAGACATACATGGACACATGCCCTTCTTGAATGGGCTTGAACTCTTCCTTCTTTGCCGTCAAAGTATTGTAGATCCTGATCATTTCATTTCCTCTTCATGAATAATGTAAAGCGCCTGTCCTGCCGCCATTTCATCTGAAGCAGCTCATCGAAAGTTTCTTCTCCTGCTGCCTCAGCCCTGGCAGGCACAGCCGGAGCCGTCGTAAAGGTTCTCTATGGTACAGACGGCCTGGGCAGAAATACCTTCGCCCCTGCCTGTAAAACCGAGGCCCTCTTCCGTCGTGGCCTTAACGGAAATGCTGTCCAGAGGGACCAGCAGGGCATCCGCAATATTCTGCCGCATGGCATCGATATAGGGCCTCATCTTGGGAGCCTGACAGACTATGGTGGCGTCCACATTATTAATTGTATACCCTTTTTCGAGGAGCATCCGCCGGACCTGCTTCATAAGCTCTAATGACGAAGCCCCGGCGTATTTCTCATCCGTATCCGGGAAGTGGAGGCCGATGTCCCCGAGAGCCGCAGCCCCTAAGAGAGCGTCCATAATGGCATGTAAGAGCACGTCCGCGTCGCTGTGTCCGAGGAGTCCCATCTCATAAGGAATCTTCACCCCGCCGAGAATCAGCTCCCGCCCCTCCACGAGACGATGCACGTCATAGCCGGTTCCTATTCGCATATATTTTCTCCATGAACAATGATTTGCCGATATGTGAAATCCTTTTACAGGCACTCACTGAACAGTATGAAAAAACCGGCACGGATTTCCGCACCGGCTGCTATTCTAGCATAGGACGTCAAAGTGTTCAATTAGCGTATATCGGCATTCCTGCATGCAAAAATGTAAGCGTTACTGTTCACGGGGTGACTTGACTTTCTGATCCGGATCCCGTAACGATATTT
>CAZOYS010000080.1:0-5503 GCA_964584155.1 uncultured Lachnospiraceae bacterium | reverse complement strand
TCATGTTCTTCTACCGGCTGGACAAACAGCTCCCGCAGATTCATAATGATCTGGAGGAGCGCAGAAAGCACGATTCAGAATAATGTAAATCCATAAGATTTTTCCTGCCTCCCTCCCTGCTCGTGCAGGGAGGGATTTTGCGATTATCAGAACAGGGGGATCCGTTTTTTGAAAGCAAAAGAACTGGCAAAAGAACTGGGGCTGTCGGAGGCCGCGGTTTCCCTGGCCCTCAATAATAAGCCCGGCGTCAGTACAAGGACCCGGAATCGGGTCAAGGAGGCTGCTCTGGCTGCCGGCATGGACCTCACGGGCCGGCCCGTTGACAGTGAGGCGGCTCCGATTTACCTCATCTACTACCGGAAAAAGGGGGCTGTCCTGACGGACTCCTCATTTTTCACGGAGCTTACCAGGGGCGTGGAAAGCGGCTGTATGGAAGGCGGCTGCCCGGTCCGGACGCTGAACGTGTACAATAGAAGCAAGCTGGAGCAGGCCCTCAAAGAAATAAGCAAAGACGGGGCTTCCGGTGTCATCCTGATGGGAACGGAAATGGAGCAGGAGGACTTCGCCACACTGGCTTTTTCGGATCTCCACATTATTCTGCTCGACAATCATTTCATCAGCTCCAAGGTCGATTCCGTGCAGATAGCCAATGAGGACGGGGCCTTTTCAGCCGTAAACTACCTGATTCACCGGCGGAAGATCCGGCCCGGATACCTGCAGTCGTCCGTTCCGATTACGAATTTCGAGGAGAGGAAGGCCGGATTTCTCAAAGCCCTGGCTCATAACGGCATGGCGGACACAGACCTCATTGTCCACGCCCTCTCCCCTTCCATAGACGGAGCGGCTTCCGACATGGACGAGCTCATATCCCGGGGAGAAAAGCTGGCCACATGTTATTTCGCGGACAATGACCTCATAGCCATAGGGGCCATCCGTGCCCTTAAGGACCACGGATACCGGGTTCCGGAGGACATTGCCGTTGTCGGCTTCGACGACATTCCCATGTGCGAATACACGGAGCCGCCTCTGACCACGGTCCATGTGCCCAAGAAATATATGGGACTTGTGGCCGCCCAGCGCCTGATTGCAACGAGCGGGGAGAAGACATTCTATCCCGTCAATATCATGGTTTCCACGAACCTGGTCGTGCGGGATTCTATATAATTATCGCCTTCACCTCATAGCTTCCTTTTGAGAATTCCCTGTTCAGAAGTTCTTCCTCCGAGCAGGTTTCTCCATTCAGCGTAATATCCTTAAGGGGCCTGTCCGGACAGAAGGCTGCTCTCCCGTTGAAAGGAACCGTGAAGCGGTAGACCACGCTTCCGCCCTCTCCCACTTCCCATCCGGAAGAATACTCTCCTGCAGCCAGTTTCACGGAAGCTTCCGCTTTCCCAAGCCGCTCATCCGTGTGGGGAGCAAGAAGCAGTCGGCTGCCGCCGGGCGACCCGGCTTCCACCTTCAGGCCGCAGACATCTTCATAGAGGAAGCCGGCCACGCTGCCGTAGGCATAGTGGTTCAGGGAATTCATGCCGGTGCCTGAAATATGCCCGTCAGGCAGGAGGGAGTTCCACCGCTCCCAGATGGTCGTGGCGCCCAGGTTTACTTCATAGAGCCAGCTGGGATAGTCCTCGTTCAAAAGCAGGGTGAAGGCTTCCTTCGCGTATCCCGCAGCCGTTAATGCGCTGCATATGAAGGCCGTTCCCACAAAGCCCGTGGCCAGGTGGTCCTTCCACCTGTGGACGAGTTCCGCCAGACGGGCGGACCCTTTCTTTGTCTCTTCTTCCCCGTTGAAAAGCCCGAAATGCAGGGCAATGACGTAGGCTGTCTGGGTGTCGCTCGTAAGGAGCCCGTCCGGAGTGAAGTAGGCCTTGCGGACCGCTTCCCGAACCTCCGATGAAATCCGCTCATAGTAGGCGGCATCCTCTTTTTTGCCCAGCAGCTTTGCAGCTTCTGCCGTAAGTGAAGCCGAATACATGTAGTAGACGGAGGCGACGAAATGCTTGTCCGTGCCGCCTTCCCGGTTTGCCATGCCGGCCGTGTCCCCTTCGACGTCGAGGCTGAGCCAGTCCCCGAAGTGGAAGCCGCACGTCCACAGGCGTTTCCCTCCGCAATGGTCTTCATCCATATGAATAATGAAGTTCACCCACTGTTTCATATTCGTATAGGCTTCGGCCAGCCACTTCCTGTTCCCGTAGTGCCTGTACATGGTCCAGGGGATGATCGTGGCGGCGTCTCCCCAGACAGCGGCCCCGGCTTCACCCCACAGGTCCTCCGTGATGTCGAAGGGGGGCTCGGCCATCTTCTCACGGCCCACGGTCAGGACATCGGGAACGACGTAGGGGACAGCCCCGCCCTTCTCCGCCTGTTCAAATGCCATGTCTTTTAAGTACTTGCGGAAGAAGGCCGGTGTCTGCATGTGGTAGGATGCTGTATTGGCAAAGATCTGGGCATCTCCTGTCCAGCCCTCCCGCTCGTCCCGCTGGGGGCAGTCCGTGGGGATGTCGAGGAAGTTGTCCTTCTCGCTCCAGAGGGTGTTCTCTATCAGGCGGTTGACCTTTTCATTGCCGGTCGTCAGGCGGCCCGTCGGTGCGATGTCCGAGTAGAGGCAGACAGCGGTGAAGTCTTTGACCGCCTCTTCGGAGAGTGTAAGCCCCGTGACCTTCACATAGCGGAAACCGTAGTAGGTGAAATGGGGACGGACCGTCTTTTTCCCGTCTCCGGCCGAAATATAGGTAAACTTCGCATCGGCTGTCCGTAGATTGTCCCGGTAGAAACAGCCGTCCTGCAGCACTTCGCCGTATTCCAGGGTAATGCGGGTGTCTTCCGGCGAGTCTGCTGAAAACGTCACCCAGCCCGTCACTTCCTGGCCGAAGTCCAGGACCTGTTCCCCTGCCGGGGTGTGAATGAGTTCTTTCACCGGCGGCTTTTCATGGGCAAGGACTCCGGGGCCGGTCATGGCTGTCAGAGTTGTTTTGGGCGCCTCCGTAAGGCGGACCGGGCTTACGTCCCGCTTCCCCGGGGCGGTAAGAGCCGCTTCCTTCCTGGCGTCGTACACTTCCCCGTCATAGATGCCGGAGATGACGACCGGGGCCTTGAGGCAGGTCCAGCTTTTGTCCGTCCCGATGACCCTTTTCCCTTCCGCACCTTTCAGGATGAGATCCGCCAGAAGCTTGAATTCTTTTCCGTAATACTCCCTGAGCTGGCCGTTATAAAGATAGCCGAAGCGGCCCTTGTACCAGCCGTTTCCCAGCCAGACGTCCAGTGTATTTTCCCCTTCCTTCAGAAGGGGACCGACATCAAATGTCTGATACTCTGTCCAATAGCGGTAGTCCGTGAAATAAGGAGTCAGGTACTCTTCCCCGATCTTCTGCCCGTTCAGATACGCTTCGTAGAGGCCCAGACCGCAGATATAGAGGCGGCCTGAAATAAGGGTCTCAAGCTCTTCTGCGGAAAGGGTGAAAGTCTTTCGCATGACCGGGTGGAGTTCCGGCGTGAAAGAAGGAGCAATCCACTGTCCCTTCCACGCCCCTTCCGGGTGCCCGCCCTCGAAGGCGGCAACAGGGCTTACGGCCGTATCTCCCGCGTCGTCTTCAGCTGAAACCCGCCAGAAATAGGGCCTCCCGGGTACGAAGGCTGCATCCGGCGTGCAGAGGGAAATGTCCGGCTGCAGGCTCTCCGGCTTTTCGTCACTGTCGAAAATGATGGCGGAAAAATCGGAAGAGTCCGAAATCTGCACCCGGACGGATTTCAGGAAACTTCCTTTCGCGTCTTCGTACGCCCAGGTCAGGGCGATGTTTTCAAGGGCAATACCCAGAGGGTTTTCCTGATAGTTCGTCTTCAAACCGGTAATCTTCATGGCTTTTTTCTTCCTATTCAAAAAATCTATGGCGCGTATCCCGGCTGCGGGGAATCATGTCCTGCCCCGGCCCTATCAGCAGCCCCTCATCCTTTACCAGGCGATGGGGAACCAGACCAGCATTTCATCATCGGGCCCGTCCGAGGCGTCTGCGGCTTCGCTCCGATTGTCCCAGGCGAAGTAGGGAATGAGGCGGACGGGAACCCTCTTTCCTTCCACTGCCTTCACCCTGTAATAGAGTTCGCCTTCCGGAGCTTCCGGCAGGACCTTCATTGTTCCTTTCAGGGCCATGACCTCCCTGTCTCCGATCGTCACCATTTCCGGAGAAAAGGCGGCGTCTGCGGATACGGAGAGCTGGTGGAGAGACCGGACCCCGTCCGGGCAGTCGGCGGTCTCCATGCAGTAGACAAGAGGTCCCCGCTCAATGGCGGCTTTTCCCCTGTCCTCTTCGACCATGGGATTGGCGGCGGTGAGCCGGGCCTCCATGGGCAGGCTGAGACGGAGGGAGAAATCCGCTGCTGATGAGATGGAAATAATCCGGTAGCTGCCGGAGTCTGCGGGAGTGAGAGCAATCGTCTCTTCTTTCCCGCCTTCCTTCAGGAGGATTTCGCCTTTCCTCGCCCAGACCGGAATCCGGAGGGCCAGGCGGAAGGGCCCGTCTCTCCTGACGTCTCTGGCTGAGAAAGTGATGGCCCCGTCGTAGGGATAGGCTGTCTTCTGTTCCAGAACAAATTCCGCCGAATCGAGGGAAAGGGCGGCTTCGCACTCCCCGTAGAGGCCCGTATATACGGTGTCTCCGGACCGGGTGTAGATATATTCCGTGCCCTCGCACAGGGCTCGGGCCAGGTTGGGCGGACAGCAGTAGGATGTGATGTAGTTTGTCCTGTGCAGGGGCCAGATGAGACTGTACTCGAGCTTTCTGTCCCGCTCCAGCATGTTTTCATAAAAGAAGCGGAGGCCGTCTAAGGAAACAGCAGCCAGGTTCGTATTCAGCATGACCCGCTCTATGACGTCGAAGTACTCGGCCTTCGGCTCCGCTAAAAACATGCGGTAGGCCCACATGACAAGGCCCACATTGGCGCAGGTCTCGTTATAGGCCGTGACATTGGGAAGCTGATAAGCGTACCCGTAGGCCTGGTGGATGAGCTGGTGGTTCATGAAGTTGCCGTAGGGGGAGGCCCCGTTATAGAGGGCCCCGCAGCCGCCTGTGATATAGATCTTGTGGCTCAGGAGGTCCTTCCAGACGCGGTCGAGAACGACCTTATATTCTTCTTTTCCGTCTTCGAGGTAGAGGTCGGCCAGGCCGGCATAGAGGTAGTTGGCCCGGACGGCGTGGCCGTGGATGTAGCGGTGCTCCAGCAGAGGGATTCGGTCCTGATTGTCATCAAGGCCGTTTTTCACGGAGTCCCGGAGGGCAATGGCCCGGCGGGCGAGAGAAAGGTACCTCTCCTCTCCTGTGGCCCGGTAGAGTTCTATGAGGCCCATATAGTGGGAGGGGCAGACAGCCGTCTGCACTTCTCCGTTCTTCTCGGCCCGGTCGTACATTCCGCTCAGGTAATCCGCCGTTTTTGAGGCGATGGCAAGGAGATTCTTCTTCCCCGTCAGCCGGAAGTAGAGGGCAGCCGCCGTGAAGAGGTGGCCGAAATT
>CAZOYS010000079.1:0-5556 GCA_964584155.1 uncultured Lachnospiraceae bacterium | reverse complement strand
TCATCGACAGGAACATCGATCTGCTCACGCTTGGGAAGAGCGAGGATCTTGCCGGAAAGGTTTTCGCTGTCCACATCAATCCACTCGGGTGTTGTGCGGCCGGCTACGGCATCCTTGATATCCTTGAAGCGCTGGATATTCCGCTTGGATTCCTTGACGGCTACGACATCACCGGCCTTGACCTGGTAACCGGGAAGGTTGACGGTCTTGCCGTTTACGGTGATGAACTTGTGGTCTACGACCTGACGGGCCTCGCGGCGGGTCCGGGCATAACCCATACGGAATACGACATTGTCAAGACGGGTCTCCAGCATGACCATGAGGTTTTCACCGGTCATACCCTTCATCATATCGGCCTTGTCGTAGTAGTTGCGGAAGGGCTTTTCGAGAACGCCGTAGATGAACTTGGCCTTCTGCTTTTCCTTCAGCTGCTGGCCGTACTCGGAAACCTTGCGGCGGCCGACTTCTTTCTTTCTTCTGGACTTCTTGTCCACACCAAGGAATGCAGGCTCAAGACCGAGGCTTCTGCACCGCTTGAGAATAGGGGTTTTATCAATTGCCATATTATTTTTCTCCTATATATACAAGACTTATTACTAATGTAGAGCTGAAACTCAGACGCGTCTCCGCTTGGGAGGGCGGCATCCGTTGTGAGGAACGGGTGTCACATCAGTAATGGTCTGTACCTGGATTCCGTTTGCTGCAATGGCACGGATCGCTGCCTCACGGCCGCTGCCGGGTCCCTTGACGAATACGTCTACGGTCTTGAGGCCGTGGGGAAGGGCTGCCTTGCAGGCTGTCTCTGCTGCAACCTGGGCTGCATAGGGGGTGGACTTCCGGGAACCGCGGAAGCCGAGGCCGCCTGCGGATGCCCATGAAAGGGCGTTGCCCTCTGCATCGGTAATCGTAACGATCGTGTTGTTGAAGGAAGCCTGAATATGTACCTGGCCGTGCTCAACGTTTCTTCTTACACGCTTCTTTGTAGTCTTTTTTGCTGCTGTCTTGGGCATTTCAAATCTCCTTAATTCTCCGGGCTGTACTTCCGCATGGAAAGACATCCGCCAAAATCTCAGGCGGCCCACGCCAAACGGCCCGAATCAACTGTTCTCATGCTGCTATGTTCCCTGATTCCGTCAAACGTCGACAGGGCACAACGCTGCAAGGCTTTATTATTTCTTCTTGTTTGCGACGGTCTTCTTGGGACCCTTCCGGGTACGGGCGTTCGTCTTCGTCTTCTGTCCGCGGACAGGAAGAGACTTCCGGTGACGGATGCCTCTGTAGCAGCCGATCTCCTCGAGACGCTTGATGTTCATAGCCGTGTCACGACGGAGTTCACCTTCTACAAGGATGCCGGACTTGTCGAGTGCGTCGGCAATCCGCTTTACCTCGTCATCGGTGAGGTCCTTGACACGGGTATCGCCGCTGACACCGGCTTCTTCAAGAAGCTTGTCGGCCGTATTGACACCGATGCCGTAAATATAGGTAAGACCGATTTCTACCCGCTTGTCTCTGGGTAAGTCCACACCTGCAATTCGAGCCATTCTTAAATACCTCCTGATGGATGGATGGAAATGTAACGGACGGGTTTCGATATTGCCCGTCGGTGCGCACATGAAAATAACTGCCGCTCCGGATCTCTCCGGCCTGAAATGTGGGCAGGTCCCATATACACACGAAAGGCGCACAGTCCGCCTGGTATGAAGGGACGAACCTGTGCAAAAAATATATATATGAATATAGTTGCAGGAAACGTAAGAGGAATTTGCGCGAAATCACGCCATTTCCTGAACTACAGCCGCCAAAGTAAGTGCTGCATTGAGAGAATATCAATATACAGCACAAAAGGAAGCGACAGCTATTTGCCGCTTCCGTAAACAGTAATTCTGATCGATCAGCCCTGTCTCTGCTTGTGCTTGGGATTCTCGCAGATGATCATAATTCTGCCTTTTCTCTTGATAACCTTGCACTTCTCGCACATAGGTTTAACTGAAGAACGAACCTTCACGGCGAACCTCCTAAATTCCGAATCTTCTTTAAGGCGTGCGTTAAATATTATAATCAGCACTCCCCGGCTTGTCAACAGCTTTTTTCAGCCGCCCGGCCCGCCGGATATGGAAAATCAATTATTTGTCTCTCCAGACGATGCGGCCCTTTGAAAGATCATAGGGCGACATCTCAACCGTCACCTTGTCGCCGGGGAGAATGCGGATATAGTTCATTCTGAGCTTTCCGCTGATGTGGGCCAGAATCTGGTGGCCGTTTTCCAGCTCCACGGAAAACATGGCGTTCGGAAGCTTTTCTAATACTTTTCCTTCCACTTCGATTGAGTCTGCTTTTGACAAATTGTACCTCCTCCGCCGAAAGGCCGGCGGAAAAATGCCGTATGTAGTACTTCTGACAGACCGGGTGATTCCCGGCGCTTTACATTATTCTCAGGCCAGAACCTTCACGATAGAAGCGAAAACGTCGTCCGCACTCTGCGTGCCGTCCACGGTCTTCAGGATGCCTGCCTTCTGATAGTAGTCAATCAGGGGCTGGGTCTGCTCGTGGTAAACGTCGAGCCGCTTCTTCACGGTCTCGGGCTTGTCGTCGTCCCGGATCACAAGGGCTGCGCCGTCATTGTCGCAGACGCCTTCCTTCTTGGGAGGCAGGGCAACGACGTGATACGTGGCGCCGCAGACCGGGCAGAAACGCCGGCCGGACATGCGGTTCACTATATTCTCATCGGGAACTTCAACGTCAACTGCGGCATCCATGGCCGTACCCTTGGCCTCGAGGGCCTTTGTCAGGGCCTCAGCCTGGGGAATGGTCCGGGGGAAGCCGTCGAGGATGAAGCCATCCTTGCAGTCCTCCTGGGAAATCCGGTCCATTACGAGGTCGCAGGTCAGTTCGTCCGGAACGAGGAGACCCTTGTCCATGTAGCTCTTTGCCTTCTGTCCGAGATCGGTATTGTCCCGGATATTGGCCCGGAAGATGTCTCCGGTGCTGATATGAGGAATGTTGTACTTTTCAGCCATACGGGCTGCCTGGGTGCCTTTGCCGGCGCCCGGCGCTCCGAGCATGATGATTTTCATGGACAATGTCCCCCTTCTATAAAATATTTACCGCAGCGGATTACGCATCGCTTCGCGGCTTCACCGCTCTCGCGATGCTCCGAACATCTCGCGCTTTACTGCTGCTTCGCAGCACCACGCTCGATGTTCGGGCGTGCATTGAACTCATTCAGCAATATACAAGCAAGCTTGTAATTGCTGATGAGTTAATGCACTTAATCCGCCAGGAACCCCTTGTAGTTCCGTACCAGCATCTGGGAATCGATCTGATTCAGAGTCTCAATGACGACGCCGACGACGATGATGATGGAAGTGCCGCCGAAGCTGACATTCGCCTTGAAGAGTCCGTTCAGGGCAATCGGGATAACCGATACGATGGAAAGTCCGATGGCACCGATGAAGATGATCCGGTTCAGGACCGTCGTGAGGTAGGTGCTGGTGGGCTTGCCGGGCCGGATGCCGGGGATGAAGCCGCCGGACTTCTTGAGGTTGTCGGCGATCATCAAGGGATTGAAGGTAATCGACGTATAGAAGTATGCGAAGGCGATATTCAGCACTACGTATACGATGCAGCCGATACTGTAAATCCAGTTGCTCGTGTCAAACCAGTGGCCTTCGGAAAGTCCATAGAGAACCCCGTGCCAGAAGCCGGTTCCGGTTCCCTTGCCCGCCAGAGTCGCGATGATGACAGGAGTCTGCATCAGGGACTGGGAGAAGATGACGGGGATGACACCGGCCGTGTTCACCTTCAGGGGAATGTAGGTGGTCTGACCGCCTACCATGGCCCGGCCCTGCAGCTTCTTGGAATACTGAACAGGAATCCGGCGCTCAGCGCCCTGGAGGATTACGACAAGTACGACAACGCCGATGATGATGGCTGCGATGACGACTGCAGCCAGGATGGCGTTGGGGATGGACTTGCCTTTGATAAACTGCTCATAGAGACTCGTCATATCCTGAGGGAGTCTCGAAATGATGTTGATAATAAGTACGATTGAGATACCGTTTCCGACACCCTGTACGGTAATCCGCTCGCCGATCCACATGAGAATCATGGAACCGCCGGTCAGTGCCGCCGTCAGAAGGGCAACGCTGCCGAAGTTGTAGGAGTCGAGATAGCCGCTGCGGCCGAATCCGATGCCCATGGCAATGGACTCCATCAGGGACAGGCCCAGGGTCGTGTAACGTGTGATCTGTACGAGCTTCTTGCGGCCGGCTTCGCCGTCCCGCTGCATCTCTTCCAGCTTGGGGAAGGCGATGGTCAGAAGTTCGATAATAATGGATGCCGTAATGTAAGGCGTGATGTTCAGCGCGAATACGGACATCTGCTCAAAGGAGCCGCCGGTGATTGCCGTGAAGAAGTTCAGGGAATCGCCCATCTTTCCGAAGAGTTCCTGGAAAGCGTTGCTGTCAATCCCAGGGATAGGGAGCTGGCAGCCGAGACGGACCACGATAAGCATGAGAAAGGTGAAGAGCAGACGTTTTCTCAGATCGGGTATCTTGAACGCGTCGCGAATCTTTGACATCAGATCACCTCTGCTTTTCCACCAAGTGCTTCGATTTTCTCCTTAGCAGATGCAGAAAAAGCATTTGCCTTTACATTGAGTTTCTTTGTCAGTTCACCCTTGCCCAGGATCTTGACCCCGTCGTACTTGTTGGGGTTCTTGATGATGCCGGACTCTACGAGGCTCTCGATGGTGACATCAGCGCCGTCATCGAAACGCTCCAGATAGGAGACATTGAGTCCGAGGATGTTCTTTGTATTGCGGTTGGTGAAGCCTCTCTTGGGGAGTCTCCGGTACAGAGGCATCTGGCCGCCTTCGAAACCGGGTGCGGAATGTCCGCCGGAGCGGGCCTTCTGACCCTTCTGGCCCTTGCCTGCAGTCTTTCCGTTGCCGGAACCGGCACCGCGGCCGCGTCTGAAGTTGTCGGAATGGACCGAACCGTCAGCCGGCTGTAAATTAGATAAATCCATCGTCAGTGCCTCCTTACGCTTCTTCTACTTTTACGAGATAGTCAACTCTCCGGAGCATGCCGCGGGTAGCGTCATTGTCGGGGAGAATGTTTGAGCTATTTACCTTGTGCAGTCCGAGCGCCTCAATGATCTTCTTGTTCTTGGGGACAATACCGTTTGCGGACTTCACGAGAGTAACTTTTAATTTCTTATCAGCCATTGCTTACTCCTTCTCTCATGCAAGAACTTCTTCAACGGTCTTGCCGCGCTTTGCTGCAACTTCCTCAGGGGAAGAGAGCTTGGAAAGGGCATCGATTGTAGCAAGAACTACATTCTGCTTGTTGGAGGAGCCCAGAGACTTTGTACGGATGTTCTGGATACCTGCAAGTTCGCAGACCGCACGGGCGGGACCGCCGGCGATGATACCGGTACCTTCGGGAGCCTTCTTCAGAAGGACCTCTGCACCTGTGTGCTTGCCCATGATATCGTGTGCGATAGAGTGGTTCTCATCGAGCTTGACCTCGATCATGGCCTTTGTAGCAGCGTCCT
>CAZOYS010000078.1:0-5688 GCA_964584155.1 uncultured Lachnospiraceae bacterium | reverse complement strand
GAATCCCACGGATACGGTCATGAATTCGGCCCAGCCCCAGAAACCGGCCGCCCAGAGCGCACCGAAGCCCGCAGCCGGCCCGGCAGGGAATGCTGCTGCTCCCCAGTCCGGAATCGACGCGGCAAAGAAACCGGCTGCACCTCAAGCCCCGGCTGACGACAGAAAGGCCAAAAGCGGCATCGACGTACCCGAGAAATTCTTCAATAAGGAATGAGCCCGGGCTTTATATTACTATCTATGGCACCCATGCACCGGGTGCCTTTTCTTATATACCATGAGCAGAAGACACAAATACGAAGCCATACTTTTCGACCTGGACGGGACCCTTGTGGACTCCCTTTCCATCTGGAAGGACATAGATATCGCCTTTCTGGGCAAGAGGGGAATCACGTCCCCTGAGGGCCTGCAGAAGGACTTGGGCGGCCTTTCCATGTACGAGACGGGCGAATATATGAAAAAGCGCTTCGGCCTTTGTGAATCCGTCGAGGAAATGATGGAAGAGTGGAACGATATGGCCTATGACGCCTACCGCTACCATATCGATCTCAAGCCCGGGGCTGAAGATTTTCTCTGCTTCTTAAAGGACAATGCCTTCCCGACAGGTCTTGCCACTTCCAATTCCCGCCGTCTCGTGGAAGCAGCCTTCGAGAAGAACCACCTTCACAACTATATCGACGTCATCATTTCCTCGGACGAAGTGAAGAGGGGAAAGCCGGCGCCGGACGTTTACCTTGAGTGCGCGAAGAGGCTTGGAGTGAAAGCGGATAAGTGCCTTGTCTTTGAGGACCATCCAGACGGAATTTTTGCTGCAAAGAACGCGGGAATGACTGTCTGTGCTGTCGATGACGCCTTTACTGCAGAAGAAGGGCCTGACAAGAAGCGCCTCTCTGACATCTTCATTTCCGACTATTTCTCCTTTGACAGGGGAAAGCTTTTTGCCTGAATTTTCACTGAAAGACTTATTCGTATTAAACTTTCGCATGAAAGAATTTCTCATTGATGAAAATAATGAAAAGCAGACCCTGATCAAGTACTTAAGAAGGGTCTTCCCTTCTTCATCCGACGGCTTTTTTTATAAGATGCTCCGGAAGAAGAATATTGTCCTGAACGGAAAAAAGGCCGGCGGGAGGGAAATTCTTGCGGGCGGCGATTCCGTCAAAATATTCTTTTCCGATGAAACATTTGAAAAATTATCATCAGAAGGAACAAAAGAAGCAGAAGATGCCTTTCAGGCCCTGCTGCAGGCGGATTTACCGGAACCGGAGATTATCTATGAATGTCCGGACTTTCTGGCTGTGAATAAGGCTCCGGGCGTTCTGTCCCAGAAGGCGGAGGAAGGCGATATTTCAATAAACGAGATGCTGCTTTCTTATGCTGCAAAAAAGGGACTGCTTTCGGCAGCATCCTATGCCCGTTTCCATCCTTCCGTTTCCAACCGCCTGGACAGGAATACTTCCGGCCTTCTCTTTTTCGCCCTGACGCTCAAGGGCCAGCAGGAGCTGACTCAGATGCTCCGGGACCGGTCATTAAAAAAGTACTATCTGGCCCTCGTGCACGGCCGGCCGGAAGAGACTGGTGATGCAAAAGCCTACCTCCGGAAAGATGAGAGGACCAATACCGTGACCGTTCGGGACAGGGACTTTGAAGGCGCCCGGGAAATCCACACGGGAATAGAAATTCTTTCTTCATCGGGAGAATTTTCTCTTTTGAAGGTACATCTGATTACCGGAGCTCCCCACCAGATCCGGGCCCACCTCAGTTTCCTCGGCTGTCCGATTGTCTTTGATCCCAAGTACGGGGATGCGGCTGCTGACAGAAATATTCCCTTCGGGAACAAGCGGCAGATGCTGCAATCCTACGAGACCATTTTTCCTGACGGGCGGACCTTCACGGCGCCGGTACCGGAAGACATGAAAGATATTTTGGTAAAGGAAAATTTATGGCTACCTGGGAATCCCGGGGCCTCCGGGGATCGGTCCTCGAGGACATGATCAATAAGACAAATGAAATCTACCGGGAGAAGAAGCTGGCCCTGATCCAGAAGGTGCCGACCCCCATCACCCCCATCAATATCGACAAGGAGTCGCGCCACATCACCCTGGCCTACTTCGACCAGAAGTCAACGGTCGACTACATCGGGGCCGTGCAGGGCATCCCGGTCTGTTTCGACGCCAAGGAATGCAACACGGACCGCTTCCCCCTGGCCAATATCCATGAGCACCAGATGGCCTTCATGAAGGAGTTCGAGGAGCAGGAGGGCGTGGCCTTCTTCCTCATCATGTTTACGGAGATTAACACCTTCTACTACATGCGCTACCGGGAGGCGGAGAAATTCTGGCGGCGGATGGAAGAGGGGGGCCGCAAGTCCTTTCTCCGGGAGGAACTGGACACAGACTTCTTCTTCGAGGCCGGCCGCAACGCCTTCCTTCCCTACCTCAATATGCTGGAGAAAGACCTCTCCGAACGGGATGACTAATGTAAAGCCGTTTGTCTGGAAGAGGTTGACAGATAAGATGTAAATCCATATAATTTACCGTGCTAGCATGGTAGCGTGCTAAAGTGTCTGCTGTATTGTTCAAACTGTATATGTTATTTAAAAGCTGCCTGACGGTATTTTTCAGGCTGCAGCTGATTTTTCAGGAGAATTATGAACCGTGTAATACATACCCCTGAGGGACTCAGGGACATCTATGGAGAGGAATTCGAAGAGCGGCGGGAGATGACGGACCGCCTGTCCCTATCCATCGAATCCTTCGGCTACCGGGGCATTGAGACTCCGGCCATCGAATTTTTCGACGTATTTTCCAGGGAGAAGGGTTCCACCCCTTCAAAGGGGCTTTATAAGTTTTTTGACCGGGAAGGGAATACCCTGGCCCTCAGGCCGGACTTCACGCCTTCCGTCTGCCGCTGTGCTGCGGCCCACTTTTCCGATACGAAAGAGCCCCTGCGCTTTACCTACCGGGGCAATGTCTATGTGAATTCCTCCTCCTACCGGGGAAGGCTCAATGAGTCATCTGAAGTCGGAGCGGAGTTTCTCTTCGACGGCTCCGTGGACGCGGATGCCGAAATCGTTGCGGCCGCCTGTGAGGCTGTCAAGGCCTGCGGTCTTTCGGACTTTAAAATCGGCATCGGCCATGCGGATATTCTGAAAGGCCTGATTGAATATGCCGGACTTGCCGATGAAGAAGAAACGGTCCGGACCTATATAGAAAACCACAATTTCTACGGGCTCGAGCAGTTTCTGCAGAAGTCCGAAGTCCCGGCAGACCTGTCCCGCCTCTTCATGGCCCTGCAGAAGTCCTTCGATGAAATTTCAGAAATAGGGGAACTGTTTACATTATCCGAACAATTTCCAAAGGTGCACGGGGCCCTGGAGCGGCTTGAAACGCTCGACACCCTGCTTAAAGCCTACGGGGTCAGCCCCTACATCTCCTACGACTTCGGCTTCATCAGCCGCTTCCGCTACTATACGGGAATCATTTTCACTGGCTATGCCTACGGGACCGGGGAGCCGATTCTTTCGGGAGGCCGCTATGACAGGCTTTTGGAGAATTTCGGAACGACCGGAGAAGCCGTCGGTTTTGCCGTCTTCTGCGACGAGCTGTATTCGGCCTTAAAGAGCGCCGGTCTTTCCCTGGCCGGAGGAACCGTCCGCCGGACCCTGACCTACAATGAAGAGAACAGGGCCGGGGCCATCAAAAAAGCCATGGAGATGCGTTCCACGGGAATTGAAGTGACGCTGAAGAAGGAATAGTTTCAAAAGTTTATGCAACAGACTATATTCTGCGGCAGAGATTTCCTGCGGCAGTACTGCGGAGACAGATAATGGATAGAAATTCCATGATTACGGTCGCCCTGGGCAAGGGACGGCTGGCGAAGAAAGCCATGGAGGCCTTCGGAAACATTGGGATCCCCTGCGACGAGATGAAGGACCCGGACACAAGGAAGCTTATTTTCAAAAACGAGGAAAAGGGTTATCGCTTCTTCCTTTCCAAAGGTCCGGACGTACCGACCTATGTGGAATACGGGGCGGCCGATATCGGAATCGTCGGAGAAGACACGATTCTCGAGGAGGCCCGGAATATCTATGAGGTTCTGGACCTTGGCTTCGGAAAATGCCGCATGTGCATAGCCGGTCCGGCCGGCCATGAGAATATCATGCAGGAGAACAGCCGCATCCGGGTGGCCACGAAGTATCCCCGGATAGCCAAAAATTATTTCTATAACGAAAAGAACCGGACCGTAGAAATCATCAAGCTGAACGGGTCCATAGAGCTGGCTCCGATTGTGGGACTTTCGGACGTCATCTGTGATATAGTAGAGACCGGAAGCACCCTGAAGGAGAACGGCCTGACGGTCTATGACACGGTCTGCCCGCTTTCCGCCCGCATGGTCGTAAACCCTGTCTCCATGAAGATGAAGGGGGAGAAAATCGAGCGGCTTATTGAAGCGTGGAAGGAAAAAAACCTGAAAGGACTTGCAAAGTGAAGACCATCTATGTAGATGACAATACGGGAAAGCAGATTGCCGGGGATCTGAAGAAGCGGAAAAACGCTTCCTACGACGAGCGGGAGGCTGCGGTAAAAGCCATTGTCGAAGACGTGCGGAGTCATGGCGACAGAGCCTTATTCTCCTACACGAAAAAGTTCGACGGGGCGGAGCTTTCCGCTTCAAGCATTCAGGTGACGGAGGAGGAAATCAAAGAGGCTTACGACGAAGTCTCTCCCGAGCTTCTTTCCGTCATCAGAAAGGCCCTGGTCCGTATCCGCGCCTTCCATGAAAAACAGGTGCAGCAATCCTGGTTTACGACGGAAGAGGGCGTTTTCCTCGGTCAGCGGGTCATTCCCATGGAGAGGGCCGGCGTCTATGTGCCGGGCGGCAAGGCCGTCTACCCGTCCTCCGTTCTCATGAATATCGTTCCGGCCAAGGTGGCCGGCGTCAGTGACATCATCATGTGCACCCCCTGCAACAAGGAGGGCAAAGTCGCTGCGTCCACCCTTGTGGCTGCCGCGGAAGCCGGGGCGGACCGGATCTTCAAAGTCGGCGGGGCCCAGGCCATAGCGGCCATGGCCTTCGGCACGGAGTCCGTTCCGAAAGTGGACAAGATCGTGGGACCCGGCAATGTCTTCGTAGCCCTGGCCAAGAAGGCCGTGTTCGGGAATGTCTCCATCGATTCCGTGGCCGGGCCGTCTGAAATCATGGTCCTCTGTGATGAGACAGCCAATCCCCGCTATGTGGCGGCGGACCTTTTATCCCAGGCCGAGCACGATGAGATGGCATCGGCAATTCTGGTGACCACGTCCGAAAATGTGGCAGAGGCTGTGCAGAAGGAAATTGAGGCTTTTGTTCCGAAATTGGAAAGAAAAGCAATTATTGAAAAATCTCTCGAGGACTTCGGCTATATCCTGATTGCCAGGGACAAGCAGGCGGCCTTTGACTGCGTGAATGAGATTGCCTCCGAGCACCTGGAAATCGTGACAAAGGACCCCTTCTCGGATATGACCTATGTGAGAAATGCCGGGGCCATCTTTCTGGGTCAGTACTCATCCGAGCCTCTTGGCGACTACTTCGCAGGCCCCAACCATGTCCTTCCGACCGGCGGCACGGCCCGTTTCTTCTCGGCCCTGTCCGTCGACGACTTCGTGAAGAAGTCCTCCCTGATTTCCTACTCGAGAGAGGCTTTGGAAG
>CAZOYS010000077.1:0-5695 GCA_964584155.1 uncultured Lachnospiraceae bacterium | reverse complement strand
AAGGCACAGGATTTTGATTCCTGCATTCGCCGGTTCGAATCCGGCAGGCCCAGTTTTCACCTGTCTGCCGGCCGTATCTCTCCTGCATTGGCAGGCATCACATTTGTTGCGGGGTATTAGCTCAGTTGGTAGAGCACCTGACTTTTAATCAGGTTGTCGGGGGTTCAAATCCCCCATGCCTCACTTTTTAAACCTACGCCGGAAGCTTTCGCTTCCGGCGTTTTCGTATACGGAGGTAATTAATGAATTCTCAGCAAACCCTGCTCCAGCTCCTGTCCGAGAGCGGCTATGCGAAAAAGGAAAATGCTGATGAGAAAATCTGGGCCGAGATGGCCTCTGTCTGGGAGCACCCGGAGGACGGGGACGGGCCCGTGACGGACGCGGATATTGACGACTTTCTCGGGACCCTTTCGGGCATGAACCTCATTGAGAAGCTGCCGGAGAAAGACCGGAAGCGGAATATGGGCGGAATCCTGCCCGGGGAGAAGTATCAGGCGGATAGCAATAAGCAGGCCGCAGGCAGTTCCCCGGCAGGCAGCAGGGGCCCTGTCGGAAGCGGGCTTGAAAGCATTCTCGTCCTCTCCATTCCGGAAGGCAGTTTTCCGTCGGGACGGATCACAGGTTCCTTCACGAATCCCGACCGGGGCCTGGCCTTTGAAGCCGATGACGGGAAGGCCACCCGGCTTGCTATCGAAAGCTATGACCTGCGCTTTAAGGAAATGCTCTCCTGGCTGGGCAGCCACCATGTCTACCTGACCCTGACGGGCCGGCAGAACCGGGACCTCTACTTCGTCAGCGACGTCCGGGCGGCCAAGTCCGAAGTCGTGGACGGAAACTACGGGGAGGTCGACGACAACTTCCTTTCCTGCACCATCGGCCATATTCTGACAAGCGAAAAAGAGGAGGCCGTGGAAAGCCTCCCAGAACCGGCACCCTCCCTCAAGAGCACGACGGATATCCGCAATTTCATGGGCTGCGCGGCCGGCACCCTCCCCTATACCATCCGTCAGTGGGCCTATTCCAATATCGCCCTCCTCGATACGGACGGAGTCAATGAGCAGGAGAAGCAGCACGCAATGCGTGCCCTCACCCTCATGCTGAATGTTCACTGGAAGTCCTCCCGCTTCCAGCCTATCGATCCGGTGAAGGCCCGGAAGATTCTCGACGAAGAACTCTACGGCCTCGACGAAGTCAAGCAGCGGGTCATTGAGACCATCATCCAGATCAACAGGACCCGGACACTTCCCTCATACGGCCTCCTTCTGGCCGGTCCTGCCGGCACCGGAAAGTCGCGGATTGCCTATGCCGTGGCGGAAATCCTGAAGATTCCCTATACGGTTTTTGACATGAGCACGGTCTCCGACCCGGAGGCCCTGACCGGTACGAGCCGCATCTATTCGAATGCCAGACCCGGACGCATTATGGAGGCTTTCTCCCAGACCGGATCCTCCAACCTGGTTTTCATTATTAATGAGCTCGACAAGGCGGACAGCGAGAGCTCCCGGGGCAGTTCCGCCGATACCCTGCTCACCCTTCTTGACAATCTCGGCTACACGGACAACTACATGGAGTGCCAGATTCCGACGAACGGGGTTTACCCGATTGCGACGGCAAATGACATCAATAATATTTCAAAGCCGCTTCTTTCGCGCTTTTCCGTCATCCGGATACCCGACTATACAGCGGACGAGAAAGCCATCATCTTCCGGGATTTCTCCCTGCCGCGGGTCTTAAAGCGCATGGGTATGAGCTCGAAGGAATGCCTCGTCACTCCGGACGCGGTCCACGCCATTGTGGACCGCTACCGGAATGAGACGGGCTGCCGGGATTTGGAGCAGGCGGCCGAACACATCGCAGGCAATGCCCTCTACAGGATTGAGACAGAGGGCATCTCCTCCGTCACCTACGACGCGGATACGGTCCGCAAAATGCTGGCCTGATCAGCAGACGGCTTGCAGTCCCTTGCTTTTAATGCACATAAGTTCTGTTTCAGCCCGTGGCAGCTGACTGACCGGCTGCAAGTCCGGTCCTTATGATTCCCGGCTGCCCCAGGCGGACGGTTTTCTCTCCCATGGCCTCGATAAGGTCGTTCCGGGGGCGGAAGTGGTAGCGGGAGACCCGGACCTCCGAAGGCCAGAGGGAGACGATCGTGCCGTTTCTCAGGATGGCCTCGTACAGGCTCCTGTGGTCGGCCGGGTAGCAGATGTCAGGGCCGCAGGGGAGAATTGCAATCGTAGTGCCGCCCTTCTTGAGGCAGGTGGTCTGGGCATAGGAGGCAACGCCCCGGTCCATGCCGGCGATCAGAACCCTGCCCTTCATAGCGCACTCTTCACCAAGCTTCACGGCGCAGTCCTTCTGCCTTTGGGTGGGCTCGAGGGAGCCTATGACCGATCGGGAATTCGTCGCGAGGTCCGGAGGCAGGGGAGCTCCCATGAGAAAGAGCATGGGCGGCTGATGATTCTCCGGCAGATTCAGAAGGGGCCACTCAATGTCCCCTGGCAGAATGACCCGGATGCCCTTCTTGCGGCAGCGGTCGAGGACCCGGCGGGCCTCGGTGATTTCCGGCCTGCGGTTCATGAGGTCTTCGGCATTTTTCTTCGACACGTATTTGATTTTTGAAAGCTCTTCCACGCTGCTGTGGTAGACGGTTTCCGCGCTGCCGAGGCTTTCGAGGCAGAGGTTCGTCTTCATGCTTCCTATGCCAGAGCAGGCCATGAGCCATAGCAGGAATGTGATTTCTCGTTCTCTTTTCGATTCGTCTCTATCCATTTTTTTCTCCTTTTTGTTTTACACTTATTGACAATACTAATGCAGAGCACCAACTTTGCTGTGCCTTCCGGATATGCTGGCGCTGCTGCATCTATGGCGTTTTTTATCTTTCAGATAGCAATCAGTTTTGCATTGCTGATGTCGAGGTCCCGCACGGAAAGGACATATATGAGGTCCTTCTCCCGGATGTCGGCGGCTCCGGCCAGGTCAGCGCTGGTCCTTGCCATGCGGATGAATTTCGCTGCCGTCCGGGCGGAATAGCCCCGCTTGGCGCAGATTTCATTCAGGAGCGACCGGCACTTCGAGTCCAGATGGCAGTAGCGCGATATCTGTGAACTTGTCATTTCCGTATTTGTTTTGATCCCGTCGTCCCGGAAGCGGCGGGCCTGGATTTCTCTTGCAGCGCAGACCCGGTCCCGCATTTCGGCGCTGGAGAAGCCGGCCCGGTCTGTCTCGGAAACCAGGGATACGGGTTCCACCCTTTTCTGGATGTCGATCCGGTCCAGGATGGGACCGGAAATCTTTTGCCGGTAACGGGCAATCTCATAGTCCGAGCAGTGACATCTCTCGTAAGGCGAATACCCGCAGGGGCATGGATTCATGGCGGCGACAAAGAGGAAGGAGGCCGGATAGTCGTGGACAGCCCCGACCCGGCTCACGGTCACATGCCGGTTTTCAAGCGGCTGCCGCAGGGACTCGAGTGTCCGCCGGGGAAATTCCGGCAGCTCGTCCAGAAACAGGACCCCGTTGTGGGCGAGGGTCACTTCCCCGGGCCGGGCGTCCGAGCCGCCGCCGATGAGGGAAGACATGGAGGCACTGTGGTGAGGGGCCCGGAAGGGGCGGCTCTTGATCAGTCCCTTTCCCGGATCCAGGTGACCGCTGGCCGAGTAGATCTTTGTCACCTCCAGGGATTCCTTCTCCGTGAGGGGCGGGAGTATGCCCGGAATCCGTTCCGCGATCATGGTCTTGCCGCAGCCCGGAGGCCCTACAAGAATCAGATTGTGACCGCCGGCGCAGGCCAGCAGTACCGCGCCAAGCAGGGACTTCTGTCCGATGACGTCGGAGAAGTCCGGAACGCTTTCCGGTCCGGAGGCTCCGAAAACAGTGGAAATTCCGGAAGACACGCCCCCTTCGGCAGGTACCGGGAAACCGCCGGCGGATCCGCTGCCAGCCCCGGGTTTCCCGCCCGCAGTCAGGGGGAGATCTTTCCCGGTGAGAATATTAGTCATGGGAAGACGGCCTGAAAGAACGGCCAGTACGTCGCCCAGTGTCCGGCAGGGGTGGAGGCGCATCCCGGTCACGAGGGCAGCCTCCTCGGCGTTTTCGAAGGGAATGTAGAGGTCCTTAATGCCGGCTTCCTTCGCGGCTGCCGCCATGGCAAGCATTCCTTTGACCGGACGCAGGCGGCCATCGAGGGACAGTTCCCCCAGGAAGGCGGCCCGGGGCGAAATCAGGCAGGGGACTTCACCGGCCTCCACCAGCACGGCCAGGGCCATGGGAAGGTCGAAGTGGGAGCCCCGTTTTTTCATTTCGGAGGGCATGAGGGAAATGACGAGCTGGTCGGAAGGGAAGCCGTAGCCGGAACAGGTGATGGCCGCCCGGATCCGCTCGCCGGCCTCCCGGACACAGGCGTCGGCCATGCCTATGATCTGAATCCGGTTCTTTCCTTTCAGGAGGACGGCCTCTACGTCGACCGGGTAGGCATCGAGCCCTCCGAAGGCAAATGAGTGTATCAGTGCAGACATAGATATATCGTCCTTTCCTAAACGAAGGGCGGTGCGATTTTTGCGGGGTGGAAATATATCATGGAAATGTCCATCCCCGACAAAGGGGACTGGCTTCTGCCGGACCGGTATGCGGGCAGGCAGGAGATGGCCGGGAATTCGCGTTCGCAGGCCGCAAGATATGTTTCAAATAGATTGCAAAAATATTAAGAAATGTTCGTGCTGTGATAATACTACAGGCGGAAGGGGAATGCAAGCAGAAAATTTCGGGAACGGTTGACAAAGAGGGACCATAGTTCTATTATACGTGGGAAATAACATAGTCGGCAGATAGGTTTTTGCGAAGCGGGCTCCCGGATTTTATCCTGATTTTACGGGGCATGCCGGGTGCGGAATGACTTTTTTCGGAAGGCCGAACGCTTCCGAGGAGGAAGAAAAATGACGGAAAAGAGTGAAGCAGCAGTGAAGAAGACTACAGACAGCAGGGTTCTTGATATCGCCCTGACCGCCGTATTTGCGGCGCTTACATTTGTGGGAACCTATTTCATCAAGGTGCCGATTCCCGCCACGTCCGGCTACGTACATCCGGGCGATGCCATCGTCATCCTGTGCGGCATTTTCCTGGGCAAAAAGAAGGGCTTTCTGGCAGCCGGCATCGGCTCCTGCCTGGCCGACCTCCTCGGCGGCTACATGATCTACGTCGCTCCCACGTTTGTAATCAAGGCCTTCGTAGCCTTCTTTGCCGCCATGATTTTTGACTACACCGTAAAGCTTCTGAAGAAGTCCGGGAAGAAGAATTTCATTCCGGCTGCAGTCCTTGCGGGTCTTGCCGACATCATTCTTGTCCCTCTCGGCTATTTCGCCTTCGAGACCTTTATCTATGGCTTTGCGGCTGCAGCTGCCGGCATGCTGCCGAATCTGGGTCAGGCGACGTTCGGACTCGTCGTTGCCGCCCTGCTTTACCCCCTTATCAATCGGGCTCTTGCAGGACTCCGCAACTGATGTTACAGTAGGTTCATGTGACCGGGCGGTGAGGGTGCTCCTTCACCGCCCGGTTTTTCTTTTCCATGACTAATGTAAATCCCATGGGCGGGCGGACATTTTGGAATGGCGGACTTTTTCAACAAAACGAAAGATTGGATACAGACATGAAGACAGCAGAGCTTGGCTATGCGAGCGTGGATCTGGACAGGAAGAAGCGG
>CAZOYS010000076.1:0-5727 GCA_964584155.1 uncultured Lachnospiraceae bacterium | reverse complement strand
CTGCGGAGGGAGACCTTTCGAAGGAAGGCAGCGACTACGACCTTCTGGCGGACGGCCCTGCGGATACAGAGGATGAAACAGCTCCCGGTCCGATCGGGGATGCGGAGCTGGCCGCAGAAAAGAGCGAGTCGGCCATCCTTGCGGGAACGGTAGCCCGGATGATGGCCGAGGAACAGGCAGACCGCGAGGCGAAGAAGCCGAAGAGGTCCGATGAGGCAGCCATGGACGCCGAGCTCTCCGCCATGATGAAGGCGGAAAACCCGGACGGAGTCGTGGATCTCGGGGCCGAGGAAAAGCGGCCGGAGAGTGACCTCCTTCCCCATGACTTTGACAATACGATCGACCTCGGGGAAGTGGACCTGTCCGAAGCTCTTGCAGCAGCCACTGAAAAAGCAATCGATGAAGATGCCCGGGAGGAAGAGGAGAAGCAGAAGGATTCCGCCGACTATGTCAGCGAAGACGGTCTGCAGCAGGCCATTGCGGGCGAGTATTCCGACACGGAGCTGACGGAGGACGAAAGAGAGGCCTTTACATACTTCACGCCAATCAGCGGGATGGAGAAGTCCCTGGCCATGCTCCTTGTGGGAGTTCGGGCCCGTTACAGAAACTCGAAGACCGCCGACAGGGGAAATATTATTATAATGGGCGGCCACGGCAGCGGGAAAACGACGCTGGCCACGTCCATCATCAAAGTTCTGCAGAAGGAGATTGGCAAGCCCGGGGACCGGGTCGGCAAGATCGACGGGGACAAGCTAAATTCGAAGGATATCCAGAAGCTTTTCTCCATGGTGTCCGGCGGCTGTCTCATCATTGAAAATGCAGGCGACCTGACCCGGGAGACGGCAGTCACCCTGTCCCTTCTGATGGCAAACGACACGAGCGGCATCCTCGTCATTCTCGAGGACAGCCATGAGGGCATCCGCAAGTGCCTTGCCCTGGACGGGAACTTCGCGAACAAGTTTACCGAGAAGATTGCCATTCCGGCCCTGACCATAGACGAGCTTGTCAATTTCGGCGAGGCCTACGCGAAGGACCTCGGCTATACCATAGATGAAATGGGCGTTCTGGCCCTCTACGACCGGATCAACCGCATCCTCCGCCTTGACCATCCGACCTACCTGACCGAGGTGAAGGAGATTGTGGACGAGGCCATAGACCGGGCCGAGCACGGCAGCTTCTTCGCCCGCGTCGCAGGACGGAAGTTTGATGACAAGGGGCGAAGAATACTTCAGGAAAAGCACTTTGTCTAATTAGCGGGAGAATGAAAGACCAGCGGCAAATTTATTTGCCGAAGGGCTTTCATTCACACGCGCCACCCACAGCGAGCGTGAGTGTGTGCACGGAAGCGCGAGCTGTGGGGCAGAATTGCGGGAGTTGCGTAGCAACGAAGCAATTCTGAAATTAGGCAAAGCTGAGAGGAAGATTTATAGAGGGGAGAAAGCATATGCGGAATTTCACGGAGCTGGATATGTACCTGTTCGGGCAGGGGACCCACTATGACATATTCAGAAAACTGGGCGCCCACTTCGGCACGGATGAGAGCGGGCAGGAGGGCGTGTGGTTTGATGTCTGGGCTCCCCATGCCGCCAGCGTGGCCGTCATCGGCGAGTTCAACGGCTGGAACGAGACCAGCCACTACATGGTCCGCCTGACACCCCAGGATATGGGCATTTTCGAGCTCTTCGTTCCGGGGGCACGGGAAGGCCAGCTCTACAAGTACCTTATCTATACCGGCGACGGGAAAAAGCTCTACAAGGCGGACCCCTATGCCTGCTCGGCGGAAGTCCGTCCGGGGACGGCCTCCCGCCTCGCAAGGACCGACGGCTTTGAGTGGACCGACTCCGACTGGCTGAAGGAGCGGGCAAAGAAGCAGCCCTACTACGAGCAGCCCATGGCCATCTATGAATGTCATCCGGGCAGCTGGATGCGGCATCCGGGCCGGCAGGACGATGGCTTCTATACCTACCGGGACCTGGCCACCTCTCTGACCAAATACGTGAAGGACATGGGCTACACCCACGTGGAGCTCATGGGCATATCCGAATATCCGTTCGACGGCTCCTGGGGCTACCAGGTCACGGGCTACTATGCCCCTACGTCCCGCTACGGAAGCCCCCAGGACTTCATGTACCTCGTGAATTACCTGCATGAGAACGGCATCGGGGTCATTCTCGACTGGGTTCCGGCCCACTTCCCCAAGGATGCCCACGGCCTGGCGGATTTCGACGGCCAGCCTCTCTATGAATATACGGACCCCCGGAAGGGAGAGCATCCCGAGTGGGGGACGAAGATCTTCGACTACGGCAAGACCGAGGTCAAGAATTTCCTGATCGGATCCGCCATCAACTGGGAGGAGACCTACCATATCGACGGCCTCCGGGTCGATGCCGTGGCTTCCATGCTCTACCTGGATTACGGGAAGGAAGCCGGCCAGTGGGTGCCCAATGAAAAGGGCGGGAATGAAAACCTCGAGGCCATCGAATTCTTCAAACACCTGAATACCCTGATGACTGGCCGCTATGCAGGTTTCGTCATGATCGCCGAGGAGTCCACGGCCTGGCCCCGGATTACCGGAGACGTCAAGGACGGCGGTCTGGCCTTTTCCTACAAGTGGAATATGGGCTGGATGCACGACTTCCTCGACTATATGAAACTGGACCCCTATTTCCGCAAGGACAATCACAACAAGCTGACCTTCGCCATGTCCTACAATGAGGCAGAGAAGTACATCCTCGTCCTTTCCCACGACGAGGTCGTCCACCTGAAGTGCTCCATGCTGGAAAAGATGCCGGGCCTGGGCATCGACAAGTACCGGAACCTGGTTGCCGGCTATGTTTTCATGATGGCTCATTCCGGCAAGAAGCTTCTCTTCATGGGCCAGGACTTTGCCCAGAAGCAGGAGTGGAGCGAGGCCAGGGAGCTGGACTGGTACCTTCTGGACGATCCCAAGCACCGCTATGTGAACAATGTCATGAAGGCCCTTCTGCATTTGTATACAAAATATCCGGCCTTTTATCAGCAGGATATCAACTGGGCCGGTTTCGAGTGGATCAATGCCGACGACAGCTACCGGGGCATCTACAGTTTTGTCCGCAAGGCAAAGAACGGGAAGAATTCCGCCCTTGTAGTCGTAAACATGACACCCATGCACTACGATGACTACCGGGTCGGTGTCATCTCCGAAAAGCGCCACCGCCTTGTTTTTGCCAACGACGACCCGGCCCTGCTCGGGGACCTGGCCGGAGAGGGAGAAGACCAGATCTGGCCGGAGAAGAGGAAGAAGTACTATACGCCTGAGGAGCAGAAGTGCGACAACCGCGATTATTCCATCGCCTATCCGCTGCCGGCGTACGGCTGCGCTATCTTCATCTTCTGAAGACAAAACAGCAGACAGGAAATATTGGCCGTGCCCGGGGGAGCACACGTAGAGCAGCGATGCAGGCACTTCCCCGGAAACGGCTATTTTTGGGCTTACAGTAAGCGTACGCGTTCTATATTAGTATCGAATGAACGAGAAACATCCCGCAGGAAAAATTGCAGTGGCCGCAGTCGTCACAATCGCCCTCATTGCGGGGGCAGTGGCTTACGGGGCTTTTCGCACCTTTTCGTCCTACGAGGTCAAGTCGGAGGCGGCTCTTTCCGACTCCGGGCGGACCGTATTTGCCGACTTCGCCGGAAATGTCGTCGGCTACAGCCGGGACGGGATTTCCTGCCTCGACTACGACGGAAACCTCCTGTGGACGGCCTCCTTCGAGATGGCCACGCCCCAGACCGTCATTGACCGTAAGTACATGCTGGTCTACGACCGGGGTGGGACCGAAATTCACGTATACGACAAGGCGGGAAAGGAAAAGGTAATATCCACGGACCTGCCTGTCGAGCGGGCGGACATTTCGGAGAGCGGGGAAGCGGCGGCCATCATGTCCGACGGAGGCACCCACGTCGTAAACCTCTACGGGGCAGACGGGAAGCTTCTGGCCGGCGGGGAGCTGCACACGGAAAACTCCGGCTATCCCATTGCCTGCAGCGTCTCCGACGACGGAAAGAAACTTTTAGTATCCATTCTTGACCTCTCAATGGGGACCATCAAGACCACGGTCCGCTTCTATGATTTCTCGGACTGGGGGGCCAGGCAGAAGGATAATATTGCAGCCGAGTTTTCCTACTCCGATATGGCGGTGCCCTTCGTCTGCTTTTTCAGGGACGGGCGGGCGGCGGCCTTCGGGGACGACCAGGTCATGCTGTATTCGGCAGAACGGACCCCTGCGGAATCCGGAGATATATATATCACGGACGAGGTGAAGAGCATTGCGGTCCGGAATGACGCCTTTGCCCTTGTGACCGGAAAGAAGGCTGATGATGCGGCTGCGGAGGCTGATGGTGCGGACACCCTGACAGTCTACCGGGAAGGGGGCAGAGAAATGTATACAAAAAGCATCGACTTTGCCTACAATGACCTCTCCTTCCTCTCGAACGGAGAGCTGCTGCTGACGGACGGGAGTGAGGCCCAACTCTATACGGACCTGGGCGTGCGGAAATTCTCCGAAACATTTGAAAACGGACTGAGTGTCCTGCTTCCCTGGGACGGGGCCACGAACTATATTTTCGTCACGGAAGGGAAGCTGCAGAAGGTCCAGCTGAAATCATGAATTTATTACTTGTCCTGATTATCGCAATTATACTGGTCGCGGCCATTATCGGTGTGCGGAAGGGGCTTCTGGGCATTCTCTACGGATTCTTTGCCTGGGGCTTCATCCTGTTCGCGGTCCTGTTCGGCAGCCCGCGGGTGCAGGTGTGGCTGGACACGCAGACGGCCGTTCATCAGAAAATCTACGAGAGCGCTGACAATTACGTCGTGACGAAGCTGACGCAGACCTCCTCCGGCTCCCTTTCCGACCTGACGCAGGATGAAGAGGATGAGAATAATGTAAAATCCGGGGCGGATGCGGCCTCTGACGCAGCCGGTCTCACGGCGGGAAACAAAGAACAACAGTCGGATTCGGCGGCGACCCCTTTCATTGCGGACCTCATAAACAAGCTGGTGTCCGACGTCAGGAGCAGCAAGAGCCAGGCGGCCAGCGGCATTTCGGAGTCCACGGGAAGCGGGACGGCGGATTCAGCCTTTCCTCCCGCTCTGACAAGGAGCATCCGGGGAACAGCCCAGGAGGCAGTGGACAATTTCGGCAGTCAGGCTGCTGACGCAGCGGAGGCGGCCAAAGGGACGGTCATTGATGCGGTGGCCGATGCGGTAGCGACGAAGGTGGCAGACTATGCCCTGGCCTGTCTGGCCCGGGTGCTGACCATAGTATTGGCGGCAATAATTGTTCTGCTGGTCGGCCTCATTATTCATATCATCCAGCAGAACAGGGGAATCCGCCACGGGAGTCATTTCCTGGGCCTGTTTTTCGGCATTCTGCAGGGGATGCTGATTTCCTGGATTATTCTGTTCGCCATCAGCTGCATAGGGACAACGCCGGCGGGCCAGTCCCTGGCTGCGGACATCAATTCTTCCGCCTTTCTGACCTGGATGTACAATAATAATGTCGTTGCGGACATTATCATCCAGCTGATCAAGGCCTGACGAAAGGCCTGTTATCATGAGAGCTTAGTACAGGGGGAGCCTTCCCGGCTGCTCTTTTGCGGCTTTGAATCCCACATCTTGTGGTCAAAGGGCAAGGTAAACATATTGTAAAAATGTCCTTGACACGAAAAAGGCGTTTTGTTAAT
>CAZOYS010000075.1:0-5783 GCA_964584155.1 uncultured Lachnospiraceae bacterium | reverse complement strand
ACTACCCGGTGGTGCCGGGGGTACTTCTCATAGAGGCCCTGGCCCAGACCGGGGCCGTGGCTGTCCTTTCCATGCCCGAGTACAGGGGAAAACTGGTCCTGTTCGGCGGCATCAAAAACGCCCGCTTCAAGAAGCAGGTGGTTCCCGGGGACGTCGTGATTCTGAAGGCGGAGCTTGAAAAGATCTACGGGCCGCTGGGTATTGCCCGGGGTGAGGCCCTCGTAGACGGAAAAACCGCAGTGACGGCGGAAATCACGTTTGTCCTGCAGTGAAAAAATAATGAAAACCGATATGCTTTATTTTCCCGGACTATAGGAATCTATTTTTGCTTAATACAGAGCAGGCGTATTTCCAGGGAATCCAGAAATTCATCCAATTCAAGCATATGATTTTTTACGGAAAGATCATAGCGGGTGTATTGGGGAAAACTTGCTGCATTTAGGATATCCAGTTCCTCCGGATATTCAGGTTCCCGGGCACCCATTTTGACCCAGGCATCAAATGAACTGCCGTATTTCCGGTTGACGGAGCTTTCACGGATCTGATAGGTTCCATTGTCCAGGTCGGAAATATGTAAATGAATATCCATGCCCTTTTCAGGACTGAAGGGGGTATATCTGTCCGTAAAAGTCATGTCAAAGCGTTCACCTCTGGAATATAGCTTTGAAAAATGCTGATAATTGAACAGCATAATCCGGATTTCATCCCCTTTCTTCGTGGCATACCACCCTTCTCCGGATGTGAGATATTCATCTCCGAGGAGGGACAGAAGGGTATAGGCGTGACGAGCGGCTTTCGGTATTCCGTTGGCTGTGTAGAGACCGGTGCCTCCGTGGAACATGTCGGGTTCCATGGGGGCTTCTTTTATGAGGTCGGTCAGGGACCAGTAGCTTAGTGCAGAGACCTGATCCCGGTTTCCCAGAACATTTTTTACAATATAGCAGGATTTATAACAGGTATCGTTCAGAAGGTCCTGCTGGCTGGGAGAGGAATTCCACTCGGCAATGAATATGGGAAAATCTTTCAGGCCGAGGGAACGGATTTCTCTGCGGACGTGCTGCAAAAAGGCAGGCAGGCCGTTTGCATCTGTACGCAGTATCAGAGGGCGTGCAAAGCCGAATTCCTTCTGAGACCGGCCGCCCTCTCTATTTTCCAGTGCTGTATCATAGTAGGAAAAAGAAAGAAAATCCGGGAGACAGTCATTTTCCAGATTCCATTTCAAGAATTCTATCAGCCAGATTTTGTCTTCTTTTCCGGGAATGAAAAAGTTCGTTGGAGTTCCGATTCGGATTCCCGGACAGACAGAATGCAGCACCCGGTAGGTTTCAAGATAAAAGCTCCGAAAATAGTCTTCGGAGGAGAATCCGTAAATTTCTGCAGGTGTATCCGGTTCATGCCAGATGGTAACCGGCCAGCTGCTGATTTCCGATATTCCATACCTTCTTTCAAGGTGTTTCATCAGAACGGAAACGGATTCTGCCCATTCGGATATGCTCTTCGGTTCACTGGTCAGACTTCCTGCAAAATAATGATCCGGGTACTTTGCAAGGGCTCTGGGCATGAAGGTCAGTGAAAGAAACGGCTTCATATTAATGCTTCTTATGAAGTCCAGCACGAGATCTACATATGTGAAGTCATATCGGAGGCTGCCATTTTTCCAACGGTTCACTACCATCAGGTCATCGGACAAAATTCCGTTCAGACGGACAAATTGAAAGCGAACATCTTTCCGGAGGTCTTTCAGCATTTCCTGTACTTTGGCCAATAAAAGGTCAGAGGCCCGGCTGATACCGATCATTTTTCGCCAGGAATCCGTCAATATGTGGGAAGTGCCGATGACTGAGAATTCTGCATTTGTGGAAATTACGTCCTGTTCCCCTGCAGGGGATTTTTCAGTGGATTCCGGGTGAAGATACCTGGAAAGGCCAGCCAGGTATTTGTGCTGCTCGAAGGCAGACGAAGCAGCTTCCTGTTTGCCGGCTTCCGCTTTCTGCCTGCGCCGGTATACGCTAGGAAGGGTATCATATTTTCGCTTGAAGGATTGGACAAAAGAGTGGCTGTTCGGAAAACCGCTTTTTCCGGAAACATCTTCTATGGTCAGGTCGGTCGTTTCCAGAAGAAAAACGGCATGATTCAGGCGGACATCCGTCAGATACGACAGGAATGTGGTCCCGAAGTGGTTTTCAAAAAAGCGTGAAAGATAAGGAACAGAAAGATAGAGTTCAGAAGCAATATCGGAAAGTGTCAGCTCCTGATTGTAGCGGTCCTCAATAATATTGGAAATCTTTTCCATACGTTCGGCGTGACGTCGGGCCATTACCCCGCTTTTGCTGTCATCCTCCCTGCGGAAATTATTGTACAGGACATCCATTAGTTCGTAGGTATATGCCCAGTTTCTAAGCTCGAATCCGCTTTCCTGCTTGTCATTATTTCGGACAATTTCGGCTATTAGGCGGCGCAGCTCGTTGAAGGCGGCAGGGGTTTCCTGAACAGCGCTGTTGCACGAGAAGGCCGGGTGTATCGGAACAGGCAGAGTTTCTTCAAAGAGGTGCTGACTGAACTTGACGGAGACCAGTACGCAGTCCCTGCTATGGAATTCGTGCTGTTCATGGGGGCAGACTGCAGCCACATCTCCGTCGCCCATCGTGTATTCCTGTCCATTGATTGAAAAGCGGCATATCCCATTCAGAAAAAGAATCAGCTCAAAATAGGTATGTGCGTGAGCAGGGATATTTCCAATATGCTGAACCTGAACCTGCAGAGGAACATTTTTACTAAAAAGTAAAATATCGTACTTTTCTATCATTTCAGACCTTTATAAATATAAAAAATATGGATAATTCGGATATATTTCAGCAAAAAAGATTAAAAATCAAATGATTTTACCCATATGATACATCTGAAAAATTCCGCCGGTCAAGTCAAAAATAAGAAAGGCTTCAGCAGCGGTAAGGTTGAAAGATGGCTGATTTTTGTGCAGAGTGCAAAAATTCGGTCATTCAAAAATAGGTAGTTTTCATAAAATCCCTCCTTTTTTGTCAAAAGACAGAAGGAGGGATTTTTTTGCCCCCGTGAAAATGACCTCATGAAAAAAAGATATGAAAAAAGCAAGGGAAAGGCGATAAGCGGGCAAGTTGGAAGGGAGGCTGTTTTCTCCTATTATTTGAAACATCAAGGGGGTATGAAGATGAAGCAGCCAATACTTGAAATGAAAAACATCCATAAAAGCTTTTCTACAACAGTAGCTCTGGACGGAGTGGACTTGACGGTGTATCCGGGAGAAATCCGCGGACTGATCGGAGAAAATGGGTCCGGGAAATCCACAATATCCTCCATAGCGGCCGGAATGCAGAAAGCGGATCAGGGCACAATGACATTCCTCGGAAAACCCTGGGAGCCGGCAAATATGGTGGATGCCCTGAATCATGGCTTCGGCATGATTGTTCAGGAGAAAGGTACAATAGCCGGAATCTCTATCGCAGAAAATCTTTTCCTTGGAGACCTCACAAAATTTCAGTCGGGTCCATTCATCAACAGAAAGAAGATGGCGGCAGAGGCCCGTGCCATGCTGAAAATGGTAGGCCTTTCCGATGTGGATCCTATGCTTCCGATGGAAAGCCTGGATCTGCAGGATCGAAAGCTTGTGGAGATTGCCAAAGTGGTTTCCGGAAAGCCGGACATCTTTGTTGTTGACGAAACAACGACAGCACTTTCCCAGAGCGGCAGGTCACGGATTTATGAACTGATGAAGGCGCAGAAAAATGAGAATAAGTCGGTGCTTTTCATTAGTCATGATCTCGAAGAACTGATGGAAATGTGCGACACAATGACTGTTCTGCGGGATGGAAAAATGATTCGGAACCTGACGAAGGAAGAATTCGACGAGGATCTGATTAAGCAATTGATGGTCGGCCGGGAACTCAAAGGAGACTATTATCGCAGCGATTATAACGGGACGGTCAGTGATGAGGTTGTGCTCTCCTTGTCCGGTATTTCGTCTGCAGGACTCAGGGATGTTTCTCTTTCTCTACATAAGGGAGAAATTCTGGGCATAGGCGGTCTTTCTTCGAGCGGTATGCACGAGCTTGGAAAAGTTGCATTCGGTGCCTTACCGGCCGCCTGCGGAGAGGTGGATGTCCGCGGGCACAAGATTCGGGACACCGGCGATGCGGTCCGTCACCATATCGGATATCTGTCTAAGGACCGGGATCTGGAGGCCCTGAATTTGACGGCTTCCATACGGGATAATATCGCTATTGCGGCATTGGACAGGATAGCGGCTCCCGGACCGTTCATTCTTGAAAAAAATGAACAAAACTATGTGGAGAAGGAAAGGCAGGAACTTTCCATAAAATGCCGGTCAATAGATCAGCAGGTGTCCGAGCTTTCCGGAGGGAACAAGCAAAAGGTTGTTTTTGCCAAATGGATCGGGGTTCATTCTGATGTACTGATTCTGGACTGCCCGACCCGGGGCGTGGATATCGGGGTAAAGCAGGCCATGTACCAGCTGATATACCGCATGAAGCAGGAGGGGACGTCCTTCCTCCTAATATCCGAGGAACTGACCGAGCTGATCGGTATGTGCGACCGCATGCTCATTATGAAGGACGGGGCTCTGAACGGAGAGGTTACAAGAAGCCGCGAACTGAGTGAATCGGATGTCATTGGCTACATGATTTGAAGGAGCTTTTCATGGAAAAATCGAAATTCAGGGAGAGAATTGCCTCCGGCAGTTCGGCAGCCGGTCTTCTTCTGATGGTCATATTGTACATCGTACTGATGGGGAAAAATCTGAATGCGTTTGCTCTAAAAACAGTTCTGAACCAGACCGTCATTACAGCTGTTGTTTCCACAGGGGCAGTTTTCATCTATACGACAGGAGCGTTTGATATCTCTCTCGGTGCAGAGGTTGCGGTGGCAGCCCTGACAGGGGCTTATGCTTATCTGTTCAGCGATAGTATTCCGGTCATGCTGCTTGTGTGTGTCGGACTAGCGGTAGGTATCGGAGCATTCAACAGCACATTGGCAAATATCTTTCATCTGCCTGTATTTGTCACTACGATTGCCATGCTTTCCATTTTGAATGCAATTGTGAAAGTGCTGATCAATGCTTCAGGAGGAGCAAATGTCAAAGTGCCAAGGGCGGCCGTAAAACCTTTTGATACCGTTGGCGTAAAACTTGTTGTCCTTTTCGGGTTTCTTGCCCTGTGTATTATTCTGTTCCGTTATCTGAAGATCGGGCGGCAGGAAAAATTCATCGGTGGAGATCCGACGGCGGCGGAATATACAGGCATCAATGCAAAAAAATTATCCATTATTGCATTCATGATAGCGGGGCTTGGCGCAGGGTTGTCTGCCTTCCTTTATATTGTGCGTTCGCCGACACTGTCAAGTGATACGGCTTCTTCCATGGGAATGGATGTCATGGTGGCTATCGTTTTCGGCGGCATGCCGATTTCCGGCGGGCCGAAATCAAAGATTACAAGTGCTTTGATCGGATCAACCAGTATGGTCCTGCTGTCACAGATTATGCAGATTCTGAACCTGGGATCCGGAGTGAATCAGCTTGTTAAGGCGGTTCTGTTCCTTATCGTTGTCGGTCTTGCCGGTGTTCGATACAGGACAAAACGTCTTCCAAGATAATATTGTCAGAATGCTAACAAAAAGGAGGAAAACATGAAACTGAAGAAAATAGCGGCACTTGCTGCAGCAGGGGCTTTGACCCTGTCCCTTTGCGCCTGCGGGTCGGGAACAGGCGACACCCAAAATGCGGAGGGCACGAC
>CAZOYS010000074.1:0-5881 GCA_964584155.1 uncultured Lachnospiraceae bacterium | reverse complement strand
ACAGGTAAGCGATTATGAAGAAGACGTCCGGCGATACGAATATGACGGTGGGGAAGCCCATGCCCCTCATTCTCCGTTTTGTCATACCGCTTTTCATAGGGAATATATTTCAGCAGTTTTATAATATGGTGGATTCGGTCATCGTCGGCCGCTTTGTCGGGGCGGATGCCCTGGGGGCCGTGGGCTCGACAGGAACCATCATGTTTCTCCTCCTCGGCTTCGGCACAGGCCTCGCCTCGGGCTTTGCCGTCCTTCCCGCCCAGCAGTACGGGGCCGGGGACTACCGGGCCATGAAGAAGAGCGTGGCGAACGGCATCCTCCTCTCCCTCGTGGTCTCTGTCATCACGACGGCTGTCGGGGTCATTTTCATGCACCCGCTTCTTCACCTCATGAACACGCCGGCGGAGATCTATACTTACGCCTATTCCTATATCATCTGGATTGTCTACGGGATTGTCGGCATCGTTTTTTATAACCTCTTCGCGGCCATCCTCAGGGCCGTAGGAAATTCGAAGGCTCCATTATTCTTCCTGATCCTTTCCGCGGTTCTCAATATCTTCCTGGACCTCCTCTGCATCGTGGTCTTTCATATGGGGACCATGGGGGCAGCCGTGGCGACGGACGTATCCCAGGGGATTTCGGCCATATTATCCTTTGTATATATATGGAAGAAATTTCCCATGCTGGTGCCTGAGCGGGAGGACTGGCGCTTCCACAGGGACGCGACGAAAAAGCAGATCGGCGTGGGCCTGCCCATGGGCCTGCAGTTCGCAATCACGGCGTCCGGCACCATCGTCATGCAGTCCGCCATCAATATTTTCGGAGCCACGGCCATTTCCGCCTTCACGGCCGGGGCCAAGCTGACCGGCATCCTGACCCAGGGCTTCCCTTCCCTCGGCCAGGCCATGGCCACCTACTGCGCCCAGAATTACGGCAAGGGCGAGTTCGCCCGCATCAAAACCGGCGTCCGCCAGAGCATGTACCTGTCGACAATCTACGCCCTGATTGCCCTGGGCCTGACGATTCTGCTCCTTCGCCCCATGCTCCTCCTCTTCTTCGGAAGCGGGGTCGACATCACTGCCTACCTTCCGTATGCGAAGACCTACACCTACCTGTCTGGAATCTTCTACATTCCCCTTGGCGCCATCTTCGTCTACCGGAACGCCATGCAGGGCCTGGGCATGGGCCTCCTTCCCATGATCGGCGGCGTGGTGGAATTCCTGGCCCGCATCGCCTGCGCCGTCATCGCGATGGCCGTGAAAGTCTACGCCGTCGCAGCTTTCTGCGACCCGGCCGCCTGGATTGCCGCAGGCATCTACTTTGTCATCGCCTACTCGGTTTCCATGAAGCGCTTCCTCCGCCGGCAGCAGGAGGAGGCTGAATTCAAGCAGCTGAACCGCATGTGAGTTTCCGCTTTTCAAGAATGAGGAAAAAAGATATACTGCAGGTAGTTTCATAAACAGGAGAAGTAAGATGCCGGACGTCGGGAAATACGAAGAACTCAAGATTGCGAGAAGGACCGACTTCGGAGTATACCTGACGGATGGGAAAGGTGAAGTCCTGCTTCCGAAGCGATATGTTCCGGAGAATGCCGCCATAGGCGACCGCCTGAGGGTCTTCATATATCTTGATTCCGAGGACCGGCCCGTGGCGACGACCGAGGAAGTGCCGCTGACTCTGGGCGGCTTCGCTGCCCTCAAAGTCCGGGAAGTGACGAAGATCGGGGCTTTCCTGGACTGGGGCCTGCCGAAGGACCTCTTCCTTCCTTATGCCGAGATGACAGAGCACCCCAAGGCCGGCGATACGATTCTGGTCCGCTTATATAAGGACAAGAGCGGCCGCCTGTCCGCTTCCATGAAGGGCCTCTATGACCTGCTTTCCACGCGTTCACCCTACTGGAGGAATGACGATGTGAAGGGGCGGATCTATGAATTCGGCCATGACTTCGGCGTTTTCGTGGCTGTCGATGACCGCTATTCGGCCATGCTGCCCCGGCACGAGAAGACAGACGCAATGCGTATAGGACAGCTGGTTTCCTGCCGGGTAGCAAATGTGAAGGAAGACGGGAAACTGGACCTCACCATGCGGGACAAACCTGAAGTCCAGCGGGAAGTGGATGAAGAAGCCCTGCTTTCATTGATTGAAGAATACGGGGGCGTCCTCCCCTTCACGGAGAAGGCGACACCGGATGTGATTCAGCGGGAGACCGGCCTTTCCAAGGCTGCCTTCAAGCGGGCCATAGGAGGACTTTACAAGAAGCGCCTGATCACGCTTGAGGATGGGAAGATACGGAAGGCCTGACGCTTTGGAAATTGCGGCATTGCCGTGAAGCATCAGGCAGCAATGTCAGCGCGTTAAGAATCCTGACACTTGTCAGATGACTGTTTTTACCTATATACTCTGTAGTACACGGGAAATTTTCCAACCGAACGGATTGTAAAAATATTTTGGAAGGAAGGAAAGAAATGGAAAAACAGGAAGTAGTTACAGCAAAAGCCCCGGCGGCCATCGGCCCCTATTCCCAGGCCATTGTTGTCGGAGACTTCGTCTTCACGAGCGGGGTCATTCCGGCCGATGCCAAAACCGGCATCATTCCCGCATCTGTAGATGAGCAGTTCATGCGGGCCCTGCACAATCTCCGCGAGGTCCTTGTGGCAGCCGGCAGCGATCAGGACCATGTCATCCGGACCACGGTCTACATGAAGGATCTGAAGAACTTCGACCGCTTCAACGAGCTCTATGGCAAGATGTTCCACAACAAACCCCTTCCTGCCCGCTCCTGCGTTCAGGTAGCCGCTCTTCCGAAGGACGTGGAGTGCGAAATCGAAGCCACGGCCATCCTCGTTCCCGAAAAGCCGGCAGAGGGGTGAAAGAAGCAGGTTATTCTGCAAATGACATCCCCGAAAAACAAGAATCCCCGCAGCGCTGCGCGCTGCGGGGATTTCGCATTCTGTAAGGGTCCGTTCAACCCGTGGAAGTGTGTGCGGTCACACGCTCATGTCGAAATGCTTTCCGACATTGGGGTCGAGGGAAGGGGCAGGGGCCTCGGCAATCATGCCGACCGTGCTGGCCGCCATCTGCTTGTCTGAAGCCAGAGACTTCGAAAGCATCGCTACGCCCACTGCATTCTGCGTGCTGCTGGTCGAGAGACCGGATGCACTCATCGAAACACCTGCGAGATTCATGGGCTTTCACCTCCAATTCCAAAGACAAGTGAATGATACGTCTTCTTACCCGCATTATGGCACGGGGAGGGCAGGTTTTCAAGTAAAAGATATGGGAAAATATTGTGAATTTCTTACTATTTATTGTATACTTGGGCGGAAAGCAAGAGTTGCTTTGGCAACGGAGAAATTCTCTCCCTCCGGTAGAATCTATCATACGCTTGACCGGCCGACAGGAGCAATGAATAATGGCAGAAATTTACGATACAATCATCATCGGGAACGGGCCGGCGGGGCTCACGGCGGCAATATACGCAGTGCGTGCCGGATTCAAAACCCTGGTGGTTTCGGACAATCCCATGGGGGGCGGGCAGATCGCCACGACCTATGAGGTGGCGAATTACCCCGGACTGAACGGTATCGGAGGAGCAGAGCTCGGAGAAAAATTCGAAGAGCATGCCAAGGCCCTGGGGGCAGAGTTTCTCACGGCCCGGGTTTCTTCTATAGAAGGCAGTGCGGAAGAAGCTGAAAATCCGGGAGCCGCAGGTTCGGCTCAGGCAACAGGCTTCCAAAGCGCGGAAAAAACAGCATATGCTGTAAATACAGCCTCTGAATCTCCGAAGAAAGCTTCCGGGAAGTCAATGGGTCTGAAGACCGTCGCCACGGACAAGGGAAATCTTCTGACCAGGACCGTAGTGATTGCCACGGGGGCGGACCACAGGAAGCTGGGCGTTCCCGGCGAGACGGAGTTTACGGGCAGCGGGGTTTCCTACTGCGCCACCTGCGACGGGGCTTTCTTCAAAAATAAGACCGTGGCCGTTGTCGGCGGCGGGGATGTGGCGCTGGAAGACGCAATCTTTTTGTCCAGGTTCGCTTCGAAGGTTTACATTATTCATAGAAGAGACGAGTTCCGGGGAGCCTACGCCCTGCAGCAGCAGGTTTTCGCCAATGAAAAGATCGAGGTTATCTACGACAGCGTTGTGACCGAGGTGACCGGAAAGTTTGCTGTCGAGTCCCTGAAACTTCATAACAGGAAGACGGAAGAGGACAGTGTCCTTCCCGTAAACGGGGTCTTCATGGCGGTCGGCATTCAGCCCAATCTCGAGGGCATCGAAGGCCTGCCGGAGAGGAACGAGGCCGGCTACATCAAGGCGGGCGAGGACTGTGTGACGAGCATCGCAGGAATCTATGCGGCAGGGGACGTGCGGACGAAGGCCTTGAGGCAGGTCATCACGGCCTGCGCTGATGGAGCCAATGCGGTGACGTCTATTTCCGCTTATTTCAATGGCGAATGAAACACGTACGCAACGCGTATTTATACAGAAGAAACTTTTTCGGCACGTGTCGGAAATGAAAGCCGGTGGGGTTCCCGGCGGTTTACATTAGTCATGAATTCCAAGGAGGAAAGCCGTGGCAAAACAGCAGGCAGTCGTGTACGGGGCCGGGGAGAAGGCCGTCAGCGTCAAGCGGTCCCTGACGGAGGCGGATATCAGCGTCTCCTACTTCGTTGTCTCTGAAAAAGAGGGCAATCCGACGAACCTTGACGGGCTGCCCGTGCTTTCGGTCGAGGAATTCCTCCGCTTCCGGAAGGACGGCATGCTGGCCCTGACCGCAGACCCGGCCGACGGGCGCAGTAAGGACCCGGTTGTCTATATCGCCGTTCCCGACAGCGAGCAGACGAAGGTGGCGACCTTCCTCCGGGACAACGGCTACACGGAATATATGAAGGTGGAGCCCGATTCCTTCGGCAAGATGATGAAGCGCTACTATGAGGGCCTTCGGGTTTTTCCTTCCGTCAAGAATATTCCGTCGGATGAGGATCTCGAAAGACGGGCCTTCGTGGCTTCCTGCTGCAATGAGTCCGACGAATCCGAGGCAATCGTTTTTCATGGCGGCCCCTGGCTCCGGCGCGTGCAGACCGGGGCGGCCCTCGCAAAGAAGAAATTCGGGCTCGGGCCCGACGGGACGGACACCGGCCTGGTCGTATATGATAATAAGGGCGAGAACATCTCCTTCCTGAACAAGAGCTACGGCATGCTGACAGCCCTCTACTGGATGTGGAAGAATCTGCCGGAAGAGACGGAGGTTCTGGGCCTGGCCCAGCGCCGCCGGATGCTTGATGTAAAGAAGGCGGAAATTACCCTTCTGCTTTTAAACCAGACAGACGTCATTCTGCCCTATCCCATGATTTCCCTGCCCCACCTCGAGGACCACGCCACGGGCAAGATGCTGGCCAGCGACTGGATCGAGGTGAAGAAGGCCCTGCTTTCCGTACATCCGGACTATGCGGCCGAGACGGAGCGGATCCTCGGGAATCAGTACATATATAATAATAATGTCTTTGTGGGCCGGCGGGAGGTCATCGACGACTACTGCGAGTGGCTTTTCCCCGTTCTGAAGCAGGCTCAGAACGCCATAGGAACGAAGAAGCCGGAGGAGTCCTACCGCTACCTCGAAAAGGCGGCGGAAATTCTCGGCACCATCTATTTCATGTCCAGTCAGAAAAAGTGGAATATTTCCCATACGACCCTGCTGGCCAGATAATTGCACTTTTTTAAAAACAATTGCAGAAAATGAAACTTTCTGCCGATATATTTCTCTTTACCTTGATTTTACGGGCTTTTGCAGGAACTTTTTGCAAAAGTCCTATTTTTTGCCGTCCAAGATTTGCCCGCAATGCGTACGCAAAATCGGCTTATTTCCGCTTCCTGCGGGCC
>CAZOYS010000073.1:0-5941 GCA_964584155.1 uncultured Lachnospiraceae bacterium | reverse complement strand
GGCGAAACGCCTCCGATTCTTGAAGCCTGGCCGATATTCACGGGCCGGATAGCTTCAAGCTTCTGCCGGGCTTCAATCCGAAGAGATGGAACTTTCTGATAGTCAAGATTCTCAGGAATCAGTTTTCCCTCCACGGCCTTGAACTTCTCCACCTGCTTCTTCTGCCGCTCGATATATCCGGCATACTTAATGTCGATATTGACTTCTTCAGCAAAGTCTTTCGGCAGGTCGGGCCGGTCCGGGTCCAGGGAGTTTAACGACTCATACGAAAGTTCGGGCCGTCTAATTAACTCGGCGAGCGAGGCCCCTGTGCCGAGCGGGGCGGAACCTAAAGAAGTCAAAACGTCATTCACCCTCTGGTTGGCTCCGACCCGGACAGAATCCACCCGGTCGATTTCCTTCTGGATGACCTCTTCCTTCTTTTCGATGTAGGCCGCCCGCTCATCCGAAAGAAGTCCGACCTTATGACCGAATTCGGTGAGACGGAGGTCTGCATTATCCTGGCGAAGCAGGAGGCGGTACTCGGCCCGACTCGTCATCATGCGGTAGGGCTCCCGGTTCACCTTCGTCACGAGGTCGTCAATCAGGACGCCGATATAGGAAGTCGACCGGTCGAGGATCAGAGGTTCCTGTCCCTTCACGTACATGGCCGCATTGATGCCGGCAATCAGACCCTGGGCAGCTGCCTCCTCATATCCGGAAGAACCGTTGAACTGGCCCCCGGAAAAGAGACCGTGAATATTCTTAAACTCGAGTGACAGCTTGAGCTGGTTGGCCGATATGCAGTCGTACTCAATCGCATAGGCATTGCGGACGACCTTGGCGTCCTCCAGGCCGGGGACTGTATGAATCATGGCATGCTGGACTTCCTCGGGAAGGGAAGACGACATGCCGTCTATATACATCTCATTTGTAAAAAGGGATTCAGGCTCGATAAAGAGCTGATGACGGTCTTTATCGCTGAATTTTACCACTTTGTCCTCAATGGAGGGGCAATATCTCGGACCTGTTCCTTCTATTATTCCGGCATAGATCGGCGACCGGTCGAGGTTATTTCTTATGAGCTCGTGGGTCTTTTCATTCGTATAGGTAAGATAACACTTCTCCTGGGGCTTCTGAACCGAGGCCGGATCCGTGTGCCAGGAAAAGGGAACGACGACAGGATCCCCGTACTGGGGCGTCATCTCCTCATAGTGGATGGTCCGTCCGTCAATCCGGGCAGGGGTTCCGGTCTTGAAGCGCTGCATCTTCACCCCGTTCGCCACAAGGGAATCCGTGAGGTGGGTGGCGGCCTTGAGTCCGTTCGGCCCAGTGTGTTCGATGACTTCACCGAAAAGGCAGCGGGCATTGAGGTAGGTTCCGGTGCAGAGAATTACGGCTTTTGCGTAGTAAGTTGCCCCGCTCAGGGTCTTCACGCCGCAGATTTTTTCATTCTCGACAATGAGCTCGCAGACCTCGGCCTGGCGCAGCGTCAGGTGGTCCGTGTGCTGCAGGGTCTTTCTCATCTCAAGCGAATACATCTGCTTGTCCGCCTGGCAGCGGAGAGAGTGGACGGCCGGGCCCTTCGATGTATTCAGCATCTTGGACTGGAGAAAAGTCTTATCGATATTCCTCCCCATCTCCCCGCCCAGGGCGTCGATTTCAAAAACGAGGTGGCCCTTGGAAGAGCCGCCGATGTGGGGATTGCAGGGCATGAAGGCGACGGAATCCATGGAGACTGTAAAAATTATTGTTTCGAGCCCGAGCCGGGCACTTGCGAGGGCCGCCTCGCAGCCCGCATGGCCGGCCCCGACCACAACAACGTCATAATTATCCCGGATTACATCCATTGCCATAATTATTTACCGATACAAAACTTTGAAAAAATCTCCTCGACAAGGTCATCGCTGACTTCTTTTCCGAGGATGCGCCCGAGCGCAGCATACGCATCCATGAGGTCCACCGTGTAGAAATCCTCCGGCAGGCCCTCTTCAATAGAATGCATGACTAATGATAGACTGCCTACAGCGGAATCAATTTCATACTTATGGCGGGCATTTGTGAGAAGGACTTCGCTGTCTGCCCGCTTTCGCGCCTCATCCGAGAGGAAAAGTGCCTTTAAAGCATCCTTCAATTCCTGCAGCCCGTCGGAGCTTCGAGCGGAAAAATCGATGATTTTTACAGCAAAATCAGGAGTTTCAAACAGTTTTCCCACATCCCCTGCGGAAATCACAGCCTTAGCATCCGACTTATTTAAAAGGACCAGAAATTTCTTCCCGGAAAGGGCTGCGGCAATCTTATGATCATTTTCATCGAGAGGCCGTGACCGGTCACAGACGAACAGAACGAAATCCGCTTCGTCCATTTTCTCCAGAGACTTCTCCACCCCGATGGCTTCCACTACGTCATCCGTACTCCGGATACCGGCCGAGTCGATGAGATTGAGAGTTAATTGTCCGACCCGAACCCGCTCTTCGATTAAGTCCCTTGTCGTTCCGGGAACATCAGTCACAATGGCCCGGTCGGAATTGGAAAGGAGATTCAGAATAGAAGATTTTCCCACATTGGGCTTTCCGACAATGACCGTATCGATGCCGTCCTTTAAGACCTTTCCGTCACTGAATGTTGCAGAAAGATTTGACAGAGAGGTAATTAACTCTTTGCATTCAGCATTTAATTTTTCCGGGAAGCCTTCCAATGAAAAGTGTTCCGGATCATCGAGGGCTGACTCTATGAAGCCGCAATTATATATTATACGCTGCCTATAGGATTCTATCTCCTTCGAAAGACGCCCGGACAGGGTCTTTTCGGAATTCTTTAATGAAAAGTCATTGTCGGAAGAGATAATATCCGCCACGGCTTCCGCTTCCGAAAGATCAATCCTCCCATTGAGATAAGCCCTCTTCGTAAACTCACCGGGTTCTGCCGGCCGGGCTCCCGCGGCAATTACGGCTTCGAGAATTTTGTCAGCCGCAAAAAGTCCCCCATGACAGTTGATTTCCACCGTGTCTTCCGTGGTATAGGAGTGGGGGGCCCGAAAGACGGACACCAGGACTTCATCGATATCGAGTATATGCCCGTAGTGGATGGTGTTGGCCGGGACATTTGAAAGAGGGGCGTCCGGTCCGTGAAAAATTTCATCAACAATAGAGAGCGCTTTGTCCCCGCTGAGGCGGATAATGGCAATGCCTCCGGCAGCCCGGCCGGTAGCAATGGCGGCAATCGTGTCCTCCCCGGCAGCGTATGAAGTTGGGCGCTCTATATTATTCATGACATTAAATAAGGAGATATGAGAGATTCTTCTCTCACATCTCCCACAGTTAAAACATGTGAAACAAAAATATCAGTCTTTTTTCGGTGTCACAACCACGTGCCGGTAAGGCTCTTCCCCTTCGCTGTGGGTCTCCACATAGGGATTGTCCTGCAGGGCGAAGTGGATGATGCGGCGCTCGTAGGGGTTCATGGACTCAAGGTCGACAGGGCGGCCTGTCCGCTTAACCTTGGAAGCCACATTTCTGGCCAGGTTCTCAAGGGTTGCCTTGCGGCGCTCCCGGTAATCCTCGGTATCGATTTTGATCCGTGTGTAGGGAGAAGTCTTCCGATTGACAGCCAGGGAAGTAATGTACTGGAGGGAGTCAAGAGTCTGACCCCGCTTTCCGATAATGATGCCCATCTCAGGGCCGGAAAGCTCGATGGAAAGGACATTGTTCTCCGCATCCAGGGTGGAGTTCATGGTGACTTCCAGCTTCATGGCATCGAAGACATCCTTGAGGAAGGCTTCGGCAACGCCGACAACGGCCGGATCCGAAGGGCCGGAAGGCTCGTGATGGCGGTGCTCTTCATGAGTTTCCGGAGCTTCTTTCGCTTCAGGTGCCTCAGATGCTTCAGGTGCAACAGGCGCCTCAGGTGCGACAGGCGCAGGGGCGGGCTCGGAAACGTCCGGCTCAGCTGCCTTCGCAGCTTCGCCGACTGCCTCGCCTTTCAGCGAAGTCAGACGAATCACGGCGTCCTTGGACCCCAGATTGAAAAGACCCTTGGAGCCCTTCTCAATGACTTCATATGTGATCTCGTCGCTGGTCACGCCCAGTTCCACGCAGGCCCGGGTGATGGCGTCCTCAACGGTCTTCCCGCTGTATTCATAATTTTCCATATGCAATTCCTTGCTACTTTTTTGTATTACGATTATTAAACTCAGCCACCATATTGGCTTTCGCCGTCATGGAGCCCTCCGGAGCGTTTTTCCGGGCCTCGGTCAGAGCATCAAGCTCAGCCTGGGTCTCTTCGGAGATGCCGGCCTTGTCCGCCATGGATACCCGTTTCGTTGAAATCTGGCTGGCGGCCAGCATCTGCTCGCGCCGGACACCCCGCTTGGCTGCCTTGGCTTCCGCCTTTTCCTTGTTCTTCTCGATGATGGCATCGAGGTCGATTTTGGCGAAGTGGCGGTTCAGGAATACCTGCTGGACGGTACGGGTTACGGAACCCGCAATCCAGTAGAGGGACAGGCCGACCGGTACGGTGAAGGCGATGACGAGGGACATAAGGGGCATCATCATGTTCATGGTCTTCATCTGCCGGGCCATCTGGTCCTTGTCATTTCCGGACGTGGGCATCAGCTTGATATTGATGACCTGGGTCACATAGGAGATGACGGGAACAAGGATAGCGCAGATGACAAGACCTGCAGCCCCGGCGGCAAAGCCGGTCTTGATGATGTTCCAGGGGGTATCGCTGATATTCAAAATACCCAGGTAGTTGACGGCTTTGAGATTCGTATAAGTCGTCGTAATGGAATCCGTCAGATTCGGGAAGGAGTCGGAAAGACCCTTCCAGCCTGAATCCGAAAGCTTGTACAGGACGTCGATCGTATAGTTCTTAAGTGCGCTGGAATCCGTAGACGAAAAATCGACCTGTACGCCGGAAAGCTTTGCTGCTTCATAGACCGACTGCATGGTCTTGGCAAAACCGTCCGTGGAAACAATCCCGTTTACGAGATCCGTGAAGATGGCCTTGATTCCGCCCAGATAGGCCGGGACATTGTAGAAGACCCGATAGAGGGCTAAGAAGATAGGCATCTGAATCAGAAGCTGCAGGCAGGAACCGGTGGGGGAGATGCCGTACTTGTCGTAGACCTTCTGGGTCTCCTCCTGCATGGCCATCATGGACTGCTGGTCCTTCTTGCCGTTGTACTTCTTCTGAATGGCCGTAAGTTCCGGCTGCATCTTCTGGGACAGAATCGAGAACTTCTGCTGCCGCCAGGTCAGGGGGAAGAAGGCCATATAGATGATGATCGTAAACAGGATAATGGCGACGGCTACACTCTTGATGCCGAATACCTGGTTCATGCCGATATAGATACCGTTCATGATCCAGCCGAGAAATTTCGCAATCGGCCCGAGGATAGCCCCGTTATAAGCTGTTAAATATAGTGCTGCCAATTAAACCTCCTCATAAGGTTCCGGGCGGAATAATTTTTCGTCCCGCGGAAGAGACGGATTTCTGCGACTTTCGCATATCGTCCGTAAATTCGGGAACGGGGTCATACCCGCCTTTAGAGAAAGGATTGCACCTTAAGATCCGCCAGGCCGCAAGCAGGCCCCCCTTCAGGGCGCCGTACTTTTCGACCGCCTGCAGACCGTAGGTCGAGCAGGTCGGATAATAAGGGCATTTCGTCGTCTTCAGAGGAGACAGGTATTTCCGGTAGAACTTAATTATGGCAAGCAGAATCTTTTTTGCCACGACCCTCTCCTTTCTGAATATATGACTAACATAAAACCACTGTAGCGTTCGGAACAAAGGCCTTCGCAGAAAGGCCTTCATTTGACACTTTCCATGGGTTTTATGATGTGAAGACGCTTCGCGAGATGAAGAAGGGAGCCTCCGACCCGGTCAAAATCCGCGCCGACAGCCGCAGCTCTCGCGACGACCACGATGTCTGTCCCGGGGACAAACATTTCTTCCCGCA
>CAZOYS010000072.1:0-6019 GCA_964584155.1 uncultured Lachnospiraceae bacterium | reverse complement strand
TGTCCTGCCCGTACATGTACATGGGGTGGGCCAGGATGCCCCAGACCTTGTCGTTCAGCGTCACATAGGCGTCAATCATGGGCCGGCGGAAACCGATGCGGTCCATGAGGTAGTCCTCGGCTGCCCCGGAAAAGCCCTTGCCGTCTTTCCAGGCAGTGACGGGGTCATCGGCCAGTGCCCGGTTGTCAAAGTCGGAGATATAGCCCTTTTTCGTATTCGTGCAGGCCAGAGGCACGAGAATCAGAAGAGCAAATATCAGTATAACAATAATATTGATCCGTTTGTGCTGCATGCTTTTTCTTTTCTCCGAAAGACCGGATATCCTGAAACGGCAGCCTCTTCAGCCGGGAGGCTTTTTCAGAACTGGAAGTAGATGAAGGGGCTGTAGGTCGAGTTCACGATGAAGATCATGGACAGGACGAAAAGACCGATGATCAGGACTTCCTGCAGGATGTAGAAACCTGTTTTTTTAATATTATTCTCATAGAAGCTGAAAATCCGCCGGTCCCCGAGCAGGGTCGCACCTAGGAAGGCGATGATGACCAGGGTGATGATGCGGGCGTCGAAGTAATACTGCCAGGTGTAGGTGATGGCCGTATAGGGGATGGCGCCGAACATCAGGGCGAACCAGCGGCCGGCTTCAGTGACCGAACCGAAGCGGAAGAGCTCCCAGGCGCTGGCGGTCACGAGGAATGTGAAGAGCCACTTGAACCAGGCGGGGATGGCTTTATAGAACTTCGTGTCCCGGAGGACGCGCTCGATGATAACGAAGAAGCCGTGGATGGCCCCCCAGAGAATGTAGGCCCAGCCGGCCCCGTGCCAGATGCCGGTCAGGGCGAAGACGACGCCGAGATTGAAGAGGGTCCGGCCTTTGCCCTTGCGGTTGCCGCCCAGGGGAAAGTAGATGTACTCCTTGAACCAGGTGCCGAGCGAGATGTGCCAGCGGCGCCAGAACTCGGAGACGGACAGGGAACGGTAGGGAAAGTTGAAGTTGTCCTTGAAGTCGAAGCCGAAGAGCCTTGCCGTGCCGATGGCAATGTCCGAGTAGCCGGCGAAGTCGTAGTAGATTTCCAGGGCGTAGAGGAGCCAGCAGAGCCAGGCCGAAGGGGCGTCGATGGCTGTCTGGCCGGCGATTTTTCCGATGTAGGTCCCGAAGGTATCGGCCAGGATGACCTTCTTCGCAAGGCCGATGACGATGTGGTTGATGCCGGCGACGAAACGGTCCGTATTCATGGACCGGTAGGCAATCTGGGGCTGGAAGCGCTTCCACTGCACGATGGGGCCGGACACCACCTTGGGAAAGAAAGTAATGTAAAACGCCGCGTCAAACAGGCTGCCGGGTGTGGCGTCTGCCCGGTAGATATCGATGAGGTAGGAGATGGCGGAAAATACGATGAAGGAAACCCCGAGCAGGGACTTAGTCTTGGCAGCCCCTTCCGGGAGAAGGCCGATCTCACTGAGGAAGGGCCGGTACTTGCAGTAGACGAGGACATAGAGGACAGCCGCAATCGAAAGGGCCAGTACGAAAGGGGACCAGCGGAACTTCTTCGCCGTTTTTTGTGATGCGCTGTTCCCAGAGATCTGTTCTATTGCCTTTCCGGATTCAGCTTTACTGCCGTCTGCGATTGCCCCGGCAGAAGCCTCCCTCTTCCGGGTCCATGCGATGAGCCGTCCCAGACAATAGACGACGCAGACGAAGATCAGGAGGATGAAAACATCCCGGAAGACCGCCGCGGCGTAGAAGACCAGGCTGAACAGGGTCAGAATAATGTTTCCGCCGAGACTCCGGCCCTTCTTTGCCATATGCCGGTAGAGGGCATAGTAGATGACCAGGGTCACCGGGAAGAAAAGATAGAGGTAGGTAAGGGATGTAAACTGCATGCCGGTCTTTCTAAGGTTTCAGTACTGCTGCCAGGGACGGACTTCCAGAATCAGGAACTTGAGGTAGAGGGACTCGTCGGCTGCCCACAGGAAGGGGTGGTCGGGGGCCTGGGTGCGGAACTCGATCTGGCGGATCCGCTTGCCGGCCGCGTGGGCAGCCTCCTTCAGGGTCTTCGTGAAAAGGCCCGGGTTCATGAAGTGGGAGCAGGAGCAGGTGGCGAGAATTCCCCCGTCCTTTACGAGCTTCAGCCCCTCGGTATTGAGCTTGCGGTAGCCCTTCGTGGCGCTCTTCACGGCGTCCCGGCTCTTCGTGAAGGCCGGAGGATCGAGGATGACGAGGTCATAGGTCTTGCCTTCGGCCTGCAGGCGGGTCAGGTAGTCCATGACGTCGGCCTCCACATAGTCGATACGGTCTGAGAAACCGTTGAGGGCCGCGTTTTCCCTTGCCTGGGCCAGGGCCTTGTCCGAGATGTCGACTGATGTGACGTGCTTCGCCCCGCCCATGGCGGCATTGAGGCCGAAGGAACCCGTATGGGTGAAGCAGTCGAGGACTTCGGCGTCCTTCGCAAGCCTGGCCACGGCAGCCCGGTTCAGTTTCTGGTCCAGGAAAAAGCCGGTCTTCTGGCCTTCCGCCACATCGACGATGTATTTGACCCCGTTCTCTGTGATGGGAACCTTCGTATCAAAGGGCTGGCCGATGAAGCCCGTCGTCGGCTCCATGCCTTCTTTCCGGACGACGGGGGCATCCGAGCGCTCGTAGATGCCCCGGATGATGATGCCGTCGGCCTCGAGAACCTTCAGGAGCTTGACGAGGATGACGGGTAGCAGGCGCTTGATGCCGAGAGCATCGGCTTCGACGACCAGGACGTCTTCATATTTGTCGACGACCAGGCCCGGCAGGCGGTCGGCTTCCGAGAAGATGACCCGGCAGGAGGAGGCGTCGGGCATGACCTTCTTCCGGTATTCCCAGGCTTCGCGGACCCGGGCCTCAAAGAAGTCCTCATCCAGGACGGCTGTCCGGTCCCGGGTCAGCATGCGGATACGAATTTTTGAATGGGAATTTATGAAGCCCTTGCCCATGGGGAAGCCGTCGAAATCCTCGACGGATATGATGTCCCCGTCAGTGAAGTTGCCGCGGACCGATTCTATTTCATTGTCAAAAATCCAGGCGCCGCCGGCCTTTAAGTAGCGGCCCCCGCCCTTTTTCAGAACGGCTGTGGCATCGGCAATACTTATAGCGGATATTGTGATCACTCCTTTGTTTTATGAATAATGTAAATCCCGCAGTTTGTCAGAATTCCAGTTTGGCAGAGCGGCTGCCGGGCAGACGTGCTGCAGAGCACTCAGGAATAGCTGAATGTAAATGCGGCAGGCCTAAAAACTTGCATTTCTGAAGTTTGGAGATTACAATCGCTGTCAATATAAGATACCACAAAGACGGCAAAGTTTGAACTTGCGGAGGTGCAAAATGGGAGAAAATATCATCAGAAAAGCGGAAAAGAAGGACTTATCCAGAATGCTGGAGCTTCTGGTGCAGGTGAACCATGTTCACGCCATAGGCCGGCCGGACCTCTTCATTGACGGGAAGACGAAGTACACGGAAGAGACCATAGGTGAAGTGCTTGATGATCCGAACCGCGAGACATTTGTCTGCGAGCGGGACGGCCTTCTGATCGGCTACTGCATGTGCCAGATTGAACGGCATACGGGCAGTGCGGAGGTGAATAGAAAGGAACTCTATATTGACGATCTCTGCGTGGATGAGAATATCCGCAAAACCGGCGCCGGGACAGCCCTCTATGACTATGTGAAAGCCTATGCAAAAGAGCAGGGCTACTACCGCCTGACCCTCCACGTCTGGGAGTGCAACCCCAATGCCAGAGCCTTCTACGATGCCATGGGCATGAAGCCCTATATGACGGCCATGGAGGAAGTCTTGTAGGAGGGGCGGAAAGAGAAAAGCAAGATAGAATAGCAGAAAATTCTCCTTCCCTGCCGCAGCGGGGACGTGCGGCAGCAGCAGGTAAGAGAAAAAATGGCGCGGAAGGACAAAATTTCTCCTTCCGCGCCGTTTTCTTGTGTTTCAATATTTCTGTTCGGGCGCCTTACAGCGTGACAACGACCTCGTGTTCCCCGACCGGCAGGTCCATGGGGATGACGAAGAGGTCCCGGCCGGACGGGTCGTCCATAGGCCGGGCGGCCACGGGCTTGCCGTCGACGGTCATGGCTGTGGCGGTTCCGTGGCCGCCTCCGGCGCTCGCCGCAGGGCTCGCGCCCCGTTTCACGGAAATGTGGTACGTATTCCCCCTGAATTTCCGTGTAACAGTATAGTCCCCGATTTCTTCCGGCAGGCAGGGGTCTATAGCCAGACCATCCAGGGTGGGCCGGATGCCGAGGATGTACTGGGAGACCGCGGTCATGGTCCAGGCCGCCGTGCCGGTGAGCCAGGAGTTCTTCCCTTCTCCGAACGTCGGGGCGTCGGGCCCGGCCACCATCTGGCAGTAGACATAGGGCTCCGTCCTGTGGACGTCCGAGATTTCCTCCAGGTATTCGGGGCAGGTCTTCTTGAAGATTTCAAAGGCCCGGTCTCCGTCGCCCACCACGGTTTCCGCCACGACGACCCAGGGATTGTTGTGGCAGAAGATGCCGGCGTTCTCCTTGTATCCGGGCGGGTAGGAGGAGATTTCCCCGAGCTCGAGATGATACTTCGTATAAGCAGGCTGAAGGAGGGCGATGCCGAATTTCGAATCCAGGCGCTCCTTGACACTCTTTAAGGCTTCTTCGGCTTTTCCGCCATCCACGCCGACTCCGGCCATGACGCACATGCCCTGGGGCTCTATGAAAATCTGCCCCTCTTCACATACGTGGCTGCCGACAGGATTGGACTTGGCGTCATAGGCCCGAACGAACCAGTGGCCGTCCCAGCCGGCGTCCTCTATGGCAGCCGTCATCTTCTCGGTCTCTTTCCGCACATCCGCGGCTTCCGCCTCTTTTCCGATGTGCTCGAGCAGGTCTGCAAATTCATTCCCGTACTTCACATACATGCCCGCAATGAAGACGGACTCTGCCACGGGGCCCTCGGAGGGGCCTGATGTCTGGAAGGACTGGCCCGGAGTATCCGAGAAACAGTTCAGGTTCAGGCAGTCGTTCCAGTCGGCCCGGCCGATAAGAGGCAGGCCGTGGGGACCCTTATGAAGCTTGATATAGTTGAAGGATATCCAGAGGTGATCGAGCAGCGGCTGAGCCCGGCTCATGTCGGAATCAAAGGCGCAGGGCTCGTCGAGGATGGAGTAGTCCCCGGTCTCCCGGATGTAGGCGCTTGTGCCCGCAATGAGCCACAGGGGATCGTCATTGAAGCCGCCGCCGATATCGGCGTTGCCCTTCTTCGTGAGGGGCTGGTACTGGTGGTAGCAGGAGCCGTCGGGAAACTGGGTTGACGCGATGTCGATGATCCGCTCCCTTGCCCGCTCGGGAATCAGGTGGACGAAGCCTAAAAGGTCCTGGTTTGAGTCCCGGAAGCCCATGCCGCGCCCCATGCCGGATTCATAGTAGGAAGCCGACCTTGAGAAATTGAACGTGACCATGCACTGGTACTGGTTCCAGATATTCTCCAGCCGGTCGAGTTTTTCGTCCCCGGTTCCGACGTGATAGATGGAAAGAAGGCCCGCCCAGTAGTCTTTGAGTTCCTGCAGGGCCTTATCCACCTGCTCGTCCTTCTGATATTTTTCGAGGAGGGCGTGGGCGGGCTTTTTATTAATAATATTCGGCCCGATGAACTTCTCTGCCACGGGGTTTTCGCAGTAGCCGAGGACGAAGATGAAGGACTTCGATTCACCGGGGGCAAGCGTCACATCAAGCTGATGGGCGCCTACCGGGGCCCAGCCGTGGGCAACGGACCCGCGGCATTTTCCTTCGCGGACAGCCTGGGGCATTGCATTACTTTCATAGAGACCGACGAACTCGTCTCTGGCTGTATCAAAGCCGTCCACAGATGCGTTTACGGAAAAGACAGCGTAGTGATTCCGCCGCTCCCTATACTCGGTCTTGTGATAAATTGTGCTGCCTTCGACCTCGACCTCACCCGTGGACCAGTTGCGCTGGAAGTTTTCCCCGTCGTCGGCCGCGTTCCAGAGGCAGA
>CAZOYS010000071.1:0-6181 GCA_964584155.1 uncultured Lachnospiraceae bacterium | reverse complement strand
ACTTGGATGTTCTCTTTTTTGATGGATTTTTCCTACGTAAATTTTACACTAGCGACAGTTAGAGAGAGGTCTATGGTATGTTTTGCTGCAAAAGTCCGCCCCATCGCTCTCCCCAAACAATTTCATGCTTTTCCCCCTCATGTATGGTAAAATCAGTACAACAAAAGCGGCGGGGCCAGGCGCCCCGGAAAATTGCGGGAAAGCCGGAAGTCTTCATGTTCAGAGCAATCATTACAATCATCGTTGTTGTATTGTTTCTAATCATCACCCTGCCCTATCTTGGCATAGAGTTTCTGCTTTCGAAAGTGAATCCGGAAGGCTCGAGAAAACGGCAGATTGCCCTGGTGCGCTTCATGCTGGGAAAGGTGCTGACACCCCTCTGCGGGGCGAGAATGCATGTGGAAGGTCTTGAGAATATTCCTAAGGATCAGCGCTGTCTCTTTGTCGGCAACCACCAGAGCTATTTTGATATTATTCTCTCCTATCCCTATCTGCCGCAGCCCATCATCTATATCGTGAAGCAGGAATTCAAGAAGATTCCGTTTCTGGGTTTCTGGATGGGGCGGATCGGCAGCCTCTTTCTCGACCGGTCGGACCCCAGAAAGGCCATTACGACCATCAAGGAGTCCTGTGATCTCATATCTGCAGGCCGGGCCTCTGTCTTCGTCTATCCGGAAGGGACCCGGAGCAAGGACGGCCAGGTGCATGAATTTCATGCCGGTTCCTTCAAGGCCGCTCAGAGGACGGGATGTCCTATTATTCCTGTAGCTATGAAGGGGACGAGGGACATCTGGGAGAATCATCCGCGGAAACTCGTGCCGGGGGATGTATATCTGACGTTCGGTAAGCCGATTTATGAGAAAGACCTTGAACCGGAGCAGAAGAAGCACATCGGCGACTTCGTAAAGGCGGATGTTGAGGCGATGCTGGCGGCGGAGGGCCCGCAGCAGTAGAACAGGCAGAGAGCACAGTACATAACGCGTGCATGGGAATAGACAGAAAATACAACATACAGCACTTGCGAAAAACGGGCAAAGAAAAACAGCACGCAAAGCCTGTGCGAAAGCGAGCAGAAAAACGCGACATGCAATGCGTACGCACGAATAATATAAGAACTTTCGAAAGAGAGGAAACGGGGTATGAACAGAATCATCACAGTGGGACGTGAATTCGGAAGCGGGGGAAGAGAGCTGGGAAGGCGCCTTTCCGAGGCCCTGTCCTTCGCCTACTACGACCAGGAAATCATAGAGGAGATTGCCAAGGAGACGTCTCTTTCCGCCGAATATGTGCGGACGATTGTCGAGAAGCGGCCCTTCTTCTCCTACCCCATTCATACGGCCCGGACTCTCTACCCCCAGTCCAATCCCGTCCTGGACCAGAATATGGAAATCTACTCCCAGCAGCACAAGATCATCAAAGCCCTGGCGGAGAAGTCGGACTGCATCATTGTCGGCCGCTGCGCCGACTATATCCTGCGGGACATGAACCCCTTCCGGATTTTCGTCTACGCCGACACGGATTCTAAGATTCACCGGACACGGGACAAAGCGGCCGCTCGGGCCAAGGCCCTCGCGGCCGGCGACGTTCAGGAAATTGCGGATATGGAGAAGAAGGAGGGGTCGTCCCACATTGAGGACGACGTATCCTCCATCAATGACAAGGAACTGAAGCGCCGCATGGACCGCATCGACAAGGAGCGGGCCCGCTACTACGAGTTCTATACGGGGCAGAAGTGGGGCGCAAGAGAAAACTACGACCTTCTCATCAACACGACGAATATCTCGCCGGCGGACGCCGCAAAGAATACGGCCATGCTCTTCCAGGCTCAGGAAAAGCGGGAAGAATCTTAACTTCTTATGTGAATCCTGAAGGCGTCCTTCCCGTCGGCTGCAAATGTTCCCCGAAAGTACCAGCCGTCCTTCGCCTTCATGTAGGTCAGGCAGACTTGGTCGCCGGGCAGGATTTCTTTTTCGTACTCAGCCTCGAAGCCGGCGGGTTCAAGGAGCTTCACTTCTTCGAAGGGGATGGCGTCTTCGGCAATATCGAAGTAGTGGGCGTTATTTATGTGGCCGTTGATGTCAGCGAAAGAGAAGGGGGCGGTGACCAGCTTTTCGGAGATGCTGTCCTCTTCCTTGGGCATGGAAATCATCTTCGGGATGTCGAATCCGGCCGGGGTATCACCGCCATCCAAGTGAATTCCGTACATTTCCGGCAGGACCATGGACCGTTTCGTCTCGTCCATGAGGAGCCAGAGGGTTGTGCCGGTGATGATGGGCTGCGGAGCAGAGCCGGCCGGCTCTGCAATCCCGGCGGCAGCAGAAGCTCCGGAAATTTCGCCCACCCCTGCAGGTGAAGAGCCTTCGGAATTGACTGCAGGTGCCTCTCCCGCATACACCTCATAGTAGCGGGGGAAGAACATGTGCATGGTCGGAAGGGCGTAGCAGCGGAGGGTGATGGTTTCGTCGTAGGCCGGAATCCTCCTTATGTCGAAGGCCTGCTTGGCGATGACCCAGAGGAGGCCCCGGTCCAGGGTCTCTTTCCGCGTGACCCCTTCCGCTTCCGTGAAGGCGATTGTCAGCTCCTGCAGCATCCTGAGCAGGGAAGAAGTCCTGAGGACCCGGCGGATATTGACGGAAGCGCTTTCAATTGTAATTGTCTTGTCAAAATATTTGTAAGACATAAAACCTCAACGAAAAGACAGCCGCCGGGAAAACCTTCCCTGCGGCTGATTTTGTGTTTTGTGACAGAGTGCTCAGTCTTTGCTGTACTTCATGACAGCGTCAATCAGGTCCCCGAGGGTCCGGTAGGTGTCCCATTCCTCCTGGGGGATCTTGACATTGAACTCGCCCTCGAGCTTGCAGATGACGAGGATGAAGTTCATGGAGTCGACGCCCATGTCCTTGTTGACCACGGAGTCGTCGTCGAGCTGGGCGTTTTCGAGCTGGGGGACATAGTCGTGGATGAGCTTGATGGTTCTTGATTTTACTTCGTCACGTGTGAGTGCCATGGGTGAATGTCTCCTTTTCATGTAATGATTATCGTGAAACGAAAATGCCTGCAGCAGCTGCAGGTCTATGCCGCCCGGGCGCCTTACTTTTGAAGAGGCAAGCCCCGGGGCTTTACATTAGTCATAAAGTGGCATGCAGCATGTAGCGCATGACTTTTCCGGTGGCTGTGCGGGGAAGGGGGCGGTCCTGGTAGACGATGCTGCCGATCTGCTGGTCCCGGGGCTTCCTGAGATTGAAGCTGTCGACAGCGGCGCTGACGGCTTCCGTTGAAAGATTTTCCGGCAGGGGCCCGCCGACAAAGAGAATGATATGGCCGTCAGCGTCCTTGACCGCGATGTCCTCAAACTGCAGGACAGCCATCAGCTCCGTTTCGTACTCGGGCAGGAAGATCTTCGTCCCGTTCGGGAGGACGATGACGTCCTTCTTGCGGCCGGTCACATGCAGGCGGCCGGCTTCGTCGAGGAAGCCGAAGTCGCCGGTGTAGAGGCGGCCGTTTTTCAAGGTGTCGGAGGAGTCGGCGCCCAGATACCCGTCCATGCAGGAATCCGTGACGACGGAAATTTCCCCGTCCTCTTCAATGGTGAAAGTGCAGCCCGGGCAGGGGGTGAAGGCCAGGGGGTCCGGGTCGTCCGTGTGCAGGGCGATGCCGGAGGCGGTCTCCGTCAGCCCGTACCCGAGGTGGGCCTCAATACCCATGTCGGAAAGGGCCTGCATGAGGGCGGGCTTGGCGGGAGCGGCCCCGAGGATGACGAGGCGGAGCTCCGAATTCAGGCATTTGCCGCGGATGAAGACATCCATCATGGCCGGAACCGCGGAAATGATGGTCGGCTTGAAGTAGCCCGGGTCGAGGAATATTTCTCTTATGCTGCGCCCCAGAGCTATGCAGGCCCCGTAGCAGAGGCCCCACAGGAATGAGCAGATGAAGCCGAAGACGTGGGACAGGGGGAGGACAGCGAGAATCGTGTCTCCTTCATGGCAGGGAGCCAGGGTCTGCCCGTTCTTGCAGGCGGCCAGCAGGGCCCGGGTGGAGAGGATCACGGCCTTGGACTTGCTTGTCGTCCCCGATGTAAAGAATAATGTATGGCCCTCCGGTACCCCTTCTGTGAAAGTACTTCCGGGGACGGCCGGGTCTTTGTCCGGAACCGGCTCCAGAAAGACACCGGGATTTTCGCCTTTTTCGTCCAGCATCAGGAGGTCGTTTCCGACAATCAGGTTTGCAAAGAGGTCAATGAGGTTCTCCGGCGTTTTGATGCAGGGGAAAGGCATGGGGGTCTTTGTGTGACGGGTGACCGCCGCTGCCGCGCAGACCTTTTCATAGAGTTCACCATAGGAAAGGGTCAGGGGACTGCCTTCCGGATTTTCAAATAAGAGGGCGGGCCGCTCCACCCCTTTCCAGGTTTTTATTAGGTTCCACAGGGTGTCATAGGTTTCGGCCATAAGTTTCCTCCCGAACCACTATTTCTACACTTCGGCGTTTCTGCAAAATTCGGAGTATCAACTTGCACAAAAAACATTATTATTATAAAATAATTTTGTTCGAAATTCCACATATAAAAAGACGAGATGCGTCTCCTTGTATCCCGGCTTTTTTTAGGAGGGTTATGCGGCGGCCGGACGGGCCATGCCGCAAAGAGCATTATTATTTATAAGGAGGACGAAATGTCAGACATCAGCAAAGATGCAAAGATCTGCATCATCGGTGCAGGCCCCGCGGGACTTTCCGCAGGCATGTACCTTGAGCAGAAGGGCTATGAGAACTACACGATTCTCGAGCGTGAGGACCACGTGGGCGGCAAGTGCCACAGTCCTGAATACAATGGCCGCCGCTACGAGATGGGCGCCATCATGGGCGTTCCTTCCTACTACGCCGTTCACGACATCGAGAAGTTCTGCGGCTTCACCCATGACGGCCCGAAGCTCAACCGGAACTACAAGAATCTGAAGGGTGACGTCATCGAGCCCTTCGACCCTAAGAAGAATCCCCTTCGCGTACCCCATCTTCTGAAGATGCGGTCCCAGATGAAGAAATTTGCCGAGCTCCTGGAGACCAAGTACAAGGGCTATGACATCAACGGCCACCGGGGCGTTTCCGAAGGCCGCTACGACGGCTATGCTGTCACCCCCGAGCGGGAGAAGGTATCCGGCGTCAATGAGAACCTCAAAGATCTGGCCCTTCCCTTCAACGAGTTCTGCCGCATCAACGGCGTCGATCTCGTGAAGGAAATCTGGATCGGACCCTTCACATCCTTCGGCTACGGCTATTTCGATGAGATTCCCGCGGCTTACGTTCTGAAGTACCTCGACTTCCAGACGACCATGAATTTCGTCAACGTCAACCTCTGGACCTGGAAGGACGGCACCCAGTCCATCTACGAGCGCCTGAATGCCAAGCTGAAGCACGCTGCCCGCCTGAATTCCAACATCACGAAGGTAGAGCGCAAGGACGACAAGGTTTATGTCACCGTAAACGGTGAAGTCGAGGAATATGACAAGATTATTGTCACCGCTCCTCTTCAGTACCTGCCCGACTACTTCGATGCGGACGAGAACGAGAAGGAACTCTTCTCGAAGATTACTTATGAGATGTACGACGTCCTTGCCTTCACGACGAAGCCTGAGGACCATCCCGAGATTTCCTACTACATCTTCGAGAACATGGAGAAGGAACGCTACGGCCATCTCATGGTTTACTATCGCCGCTGGCATGACGACAACACCCAGATGCTGACGACCTACGCTCTCCGGAACCACACGGGCGATCCCGAGATTCCTTACGACACCTGCAAGGAGACGGTTCTCGAGGATCTGAAGGAGATGCACAATCCCGCCGAGAAGGTTCACTACGAGAAGGACTGGTACTACTTCCCTCATGTAGACTCCAAGACCTACGCATCCGGCTGGTACGAGAAGGTCGAGGGCATGCAGGGCAACAAGAACACCTTCTATGCCGGCGAGGTAATGTCCTTCGGCGACATGGACGAGACCTGCGAGTACTCCCGCGAGCTGGTTGACCGCTTCTTCTGATCATTAGAATAATGTAAATCCTGCGGCAGGAGAGGGCACTGCTCTTTCCTGCCCTTCTTTTTGAGGTACAAGCATGAAATTTTATAAAGATCACTACGACGTGGTCATCATCGGAGGAGCGCTTTCCGGCCTGTCCGCAGCTTTGCAGC
>CAZOYS010000070.1:0-6299 GCA_964584155.1 uncultured Lachnospiraceae bacterium | reverse complement strand
AAAAGATGGATGTCTTTCAAAGCGTACAGGAAATGATCGGTCACACGCCAATGCTCAAGCTCACCCACCTGGGCGTTCCCGAGGGGGTGAGCCTCTATGCAAAGCTGGAACTTATGAACCCTGCGGGGAGTGTCAAGGACCGGGTCGGGGAGTATATGATCAGGGCCGCTGAAGAGGACGGGACATTGAAGCCCGGCGGCACCATCATAGAAGGTACGGCCGGCAATACCGGGATCGGTATCGCCATAGCTGCTCTGAACAAGGGGTACCGGGTCATATTCGTCGTGCCGGACAAGTTCTCGGAAGAGAAGAAGAAAATAATGGCCGCCCTGGGGGCGGAAATCGTATCGACCCCTCGGGCGGACGGTATGCTGGGGGCCGAGAGAAAAGCGGAGGAATTGAAGGCCGAAATCCCTGGAGCCATCACCCTTCGCCAGTTCCATAATCCCGCGAACCCGAAGGCCCACTATGAGACAACGGGCCCTGAAATCTACAAGCAGCTGGACGGGAACATCGACTATCTCGTGGCCGGGGCCGGCAGCGGAGGGACATTCTCCGGCATTGTGAAATACTTAAAGGAACAGAATCCGAAAATCCAGGGCGTCCTGGCTGACCCCTACGGGTCCGTTATCGGGGGCGGGGAGCACGGGGACTACGACATCGAGGGCATCGGCAACGATTTCATTGCGGAGACCATGGACATTACTCTCGTGGACAAGGTATATAAGGTCACGGATGACGAGGCCTTTGACGCCAGCCGGACTCTGGCAAAGCACGAGGGCATTCTGGCAGGGTCTTCCTCCGGAGCCGCCCTTTCCGCCGCCCTTCGTCTGGCATCCGATGTCGGTCACGGAAACATTGTCGTCGTTTTCCCGGACCGGGGTGACAGGTACCTTTCCAAGGGCTTGTACGATTGACGTCAATATTGTAAGGTAAGAAGCATTCAGGCGGAGTCCGGCAGCCGGCTCCGCTTTTGTGCTGATTGCCCGCATGTGCGGTGTTGAGAGGAGCAGGAAGCAGTGACCTTACAGCAGATTAATTACGCCATCATGGTTTCGGAGGCCGGCTCCTTCAGCAGGGCCTCCGAGCTTCTCTATATTTCCCAGCCCTCCCTTTCGGCCTCCGTTCAGGAATTGGAGAAGGAACTGGACTTTCCTGTTTTCTACCGGTCCGGCCGGGGCGTCACCCTGACTCCGGAAGGCAGCGACTTCCTCCTCCGCGCAAGGCTCGTGAACAAGCAGTTTCAGGACCTGCAGGACTACCTTGGCAAGACGAAGGACCGGAAGAAGTCCTTCTCTGTCTCCACCCAGCATTATTCATTTGCGGACAAGGCCTTTGTAGAACTTGTAAAAGAGTATGATACAAGCCGGTATGAGTTTGCCATCATGGAGACAAAGACCAGGGACGTGATCTCCGACGTGGCTTCAATGAAAAGCGAAATCGGCATTCTGTATCTCAGTGATTTCAACCGATCGGCCCTTTTAAAGATTATCCGCTCAGCAGGCCTGACTTTCCACCACCTGATTGACTGTGAGGCCTACGTCTACCTTTGGAAGGGACATCCGCTTGCAAAGAAGAAATCTATCCGCTTTGAAGATCTGAAGCCCTACCCCTGCCTGGCCTTTGACCAGGGGGACGCCACGTCCTTTTACTATGCAGAGGAAATCCTGAGCACAGAGGAATACACGAGAATAATAAAAACCAACGACCGGGCCACCATGCTGAATCTAATGGTGGGGCTCGACGGCTACACCCTTTGTTCCGGCATCATCTGCGAGGAATTGAACGGCAGTGATTATATAGCAGTTCCCTTTGAGTCGGATTCCGTCGCCCAGAACAGTGTCATGGAAATCGGCTATATTACAAAAGACAAAGCCGTCCTGTCGGCAATAGCCTGCTGCTATATTGAAAAAATGAAGGAATATCTGGGCGTGAAGGATATCGCGGAGGAGGCGTAAGGACAGGAGCGCCGGGACTTCAGGACTTTTAAAGATAGATCAGAATAATATAGAGTACTTAGAGCAGGTCCTACCGGGCCTGCTTTTCTTTTGCCAAGATATAGATAAAACCTATAGCCAAGGATAGCTTTACAATATTAGACAATAACCCTCTAAAACGATAGGATTATCCCCATCAAAAGGAAGCAGCAGGAGATAAGGAAACGGCGAAAGAAATGATACGACTGGAAAACATTTCAAAAACTTTTGATACGAAGGACGGGCCCCTGGAGGTTCTGAAAGGTGTGAACCTCACGGTTCGGGACGGAGAGATATACGGCATCATCGGTTTTTCCGGAGCCGGGAAATCCACTTTGATCAGGACCGTGAACCTTTTGGAGCGGCCGACCGGCGGCAAGGTCTTTCTCGACAATGTCTGTCTCACGGACCTTTCTCCGAAAGCACTCAGAAATGAGCGTCACAAAATCGGGATGATTTTTCAGCAGTTCCAGCTCTTCCCTTCAAGAACCGTCTTTGAAAATGTAGCCTTTCCCCTTCGCTACACGGGCCGGTCGAAAGAAGAAATCAAAAAGAAGGTCGAAAAACTCCTTGAGCTTGTGGACCTTTCCGATAAGAAGGACGCCTATCCTTCGGAGCTCTCCGGAGGGCAGAAGCAGCGGGTGGCTATTGCAAGGGCCCTGACAACGGACCCGGAGGTGCTCCTCTCTGACGAGGCCACAAGCGCCCTCGATCCCCAGACGACGAAAAGCGTCCTGAAGCTTCTGAAACGGATCAATACCGAACTCGGAGTTACCATTATTCTTGTGACTCATGAGATGGATGTCATCAAGGAAATCTGCGACCGGGTCGGGGTCATGGAGAAAGGAGAGATTGTTGAGGAAGGCGATGTCTTCCAGATTTTCTCAAAACCGCAGGCGGAGATCACGAAGAACTTCGTGGAGAGCACGATGAACCTGACGGTCATCAATGACCTCATCGCAGCGGGCAGCCCCCTCGTGGAGCTCTCGCTCGGCGAATGCATCCTTCGCCTGAGGTACCTTGAAAAGACGACGTCGGAACCTTTGGTATCCGATCTTTCCCGGAAATACGGAATCGTCATCAATATCCTTTTTGCCAATGTGGAAATCATAAGAGACCATCCGGTCGGCGGACTTGTTGCCCTCGTGGGCGGGCCGGCCGAGCAGATAGAGAGAGCAGTGCAGCATTTGAAATCCATAGGAGTCGGAGTGGAGGTGATCAGAGAAAATGAAGCTCTTTCAGCTAATTGCGCCTAATGTGGCTCAAAAAGTCGACGTGTTCGGCAAAGCGATACTGGAAACACTTTTGATGGCAGCATGGGCCGGGGTTTTCATTATTCTCTTCGGACTCATCCTGGGAATCATCCTCGTCATCACCGGGGACAAGGGAATCCGGCCGAATAAGGCCGTCTACCAGGTCCTTGACAAGATTATCAACCTCTTCCGCTCCATCCCCTTCGTCATCCTTCTGGCAGGCCTCATGCCCCTGTCCCGTCTCATCATGGGAACGGCCATCGGTCTCAAGGGCGCCATCGTTCCCCTGGTCATCGGGGCCATCCCCTTCTATTCGAGGCAGGTTGAAAGCGCCCTGTCCCAGGTGGACCGGGGACAGGTGGAAGCGGCAGAGGCCTTTGGTTGCGGTGTTCCCGGCATCATCTTCCGGGTATATCTGAAGGAAAGCATCGCTCCCCTGGCCAGGGGAACGACGATTGCCATCATAAGTCTCTTCGGCCTCATCGCCATGGCCGGGGCCGTGGGCGCCGGCGGACTCGGCGATTTCGCCATCCGCTACGGTCACGACCGGAATCAGACGGATGCCACACTTGTCACGGTACTCGTACTCGTCATCATGGTGTCTATCATACAGATTGTTGGAAATACGGTAGCAAAGAAAAACACCCATTGAAAACGGAGGAGAAAATCATGAAAAAGAATAATGTAAAACGCCTTGTCGCTGCGGCCCTGGCTGCGACTCTGTCCATCGGCCTTGCTGCCTGCGGCTCCACCGGAGAGTCATCAAGTGCACCGGAGGCCACGGATACAGCGTCTGATACAACCCAGACAGGAACAGCGGATGCTGCTTCTGAAACTGCTTACAGCCCGGAGAATCCCGTGACCGTCAAGCTGGGGCTTACCGCCACCATCTATGAGGATATCTGGAACCCCATCAAGGAAAAGGTAGCAGCTGAGGGTATCAACCTTGAGTACGTCCAGTTTTCCGACTACGCCCTGCCCAATGAGGCCCTGGAAAACGGGGAGCTTGACATCACGTCCCACCAGCACCACGCCTACTTCAACAATCAGATTGCCCAGGAGGGGTGGACGGACCTCACGTCTATAGGCGACACCTTCATCATCGCCATGAACCTCTATTCCGACAAGATCAAGAGCGTTGATGAAATCAAGGACGGGGACAAGATTTCCGTACCGAATGACGCTTCAAACGAAGGCCGGGCACTGAAGCTTCTGGCCAACGCCGGCATCATTACATTAAAAGCAGATGCGGGAACGAACCCTGAGATCAATGACATCGAGACATATAACAAAAAGGTCGAGCTCGTGGAATTAAACGCTTCCGATACCGTCTCCTCCCTGCCCGACGTGACCGCAGCTGTCATCAACGGAAACTACGCCCTTGATGCAGGGATCGATCCGACAACAGCTATTTACAACGAAGAGAAGTACGACGATGACAGCTACTTCTGCCTCCTGGCTGTCCGGGAAGCCGACAAGGACCGACCGGAGCTCAAGCGCCTTGTGGAGCTCTTCCAGTCCGAGGATACGAAGAAGATTTTCGATGAAGAATTCAAGGGCTATTTCAAGCCGGCATGGGAGTACAAGTTCGATGAGCAGTAAGGATATAGGACCGCAGCTTTCCTCCATCCTCGGGGATGCTGCAAGGGTCCTCACAGGAAACGCCATAGAGGAAAAATATTATTCATTCACCCACGGGAGGGAGCGGGGCCATGCGGACGCCGTCGTCTTCCCCGAATCGACGGAAGAGGTGAGTGGAGTCCTTCGCTTCGCCTATGAGAATAATATTCAGGTCACGCCCCGCGGGGCCGGGACGAATCTCACGGGCTCCACGGTTCCCCTCTACGGGGGCATTGTCCTTGACCTTTCCCACATGAATCATATACTGGAAATCGACGAGGAGACCCTGACAGCTGTGGTGGAACCGGGCGTGATATTAGAGGACTTCCAGAATGAAGTGGAAAGCCGCGGGCTCTTTTATCCGCCGGACCCGGGGGAGAGGAAGGCTTCCCTGGGCGGCAATATCAGCACAAACGCCGGCGGCATGCGGGCCGTCCGCTACGGGGTCACAAGGGACTATGTCCGGGGCCTTGAGGTCGTTCTGGCTGACGGCCGGGTGACGACCCTGGGCAGCAAGAATGTTAAGGACGCTTCGGGACTTTCCCTGAAGAATCTCGTCATTGGCTCGGAAGGAACCCTAGCGATCATTACGAAGGCCATCCTCCGTCTCGTCCCGAAGCCCGAGGCCAGCCGAAGCCTCATTGTGGCCTTCCCTGATACGGAGAGCGGAATTTCCGCTGTGCCGGAAATCCTGAAGGCCAATCTCGACCCCACGGCTCTGGAGTTTGTTGAACGGAAGGTCGCGAAGAGGGGAGAGGATTTCACCGGAATTGTCTGGCCGTTTCCGGAGGCAGGAAGCTACCTGCTCACAATCCTGGACGGGAGCGAAAAGAGCATAGAAGACCGGATAGAGAAACTGGAATCGCTGACCAAAGATCTGGGGGCCATCGGAATTAAGGCCTTTTCAGCCGAAGAGGCGGCGGATATCTGGAAGGTGCGGGGCGCCCTCGTTACCTCCATTGAGGCCGTTTCCGAGCAGGCCCCGGTGGATGTTGTCGTTCCCATCAACCGGACAGCCGACTTCCTTCGTTTCGTCGATGCTCAGTCGGCAAAAACCGGAATGGCCCTGGTGGCCTTCGGCCATGCCGGTGACGGGAATGTCCACCTCTGCGTCGTCCGCGGAAAACTCGGGGAAGACGAGTGGAAGCTCCTCCACGACATCAATATGTCCGCCATCTACAGGGAGGCGGGAGAACTTGACGGCCTCATTTCCGGCGAGCACGGAATCGGCCTTACAAAGAGGAAGTACTTCCTCAAATATACGGACCCGGTGGCCCTTACCGTCATGAACGGGGTCAAGCGTTCTTTCGACCCGAAGGAGCTTTTAAACCGGGGCAAGAGCTATCATGTAGTGAAAGGAAGCAGTGATGAAGGCACTATCGGAGAGAGCGGAAAGCTTTACGGATTCCGTCATCCGCAGGATGACCAGGGTCTCCAACAGGTACAAAGC
>CAZOYS010000069.1:0-6314 GCA_964584155.1 uncultured Lachnospiraceae bacterium | reverse complement strand
GCGTCGTGAAGTCATAGGCATTGAAGAGGACGCTGTATGCCCCGGACAGGCCCAGGCTCTGCCCTATGGAGGGAAGCAGGATGCCGAGCAGGAGGACGACGAAGGTCACAATTCCTGAGATCACCACATTCTCCGTCAGGGAAGAGATGAAAAGACCGATGGCCAGGCAGGTCAGTCCGTAGAGGAAGAAGCCGAAAAGCCCCAGATAGTTCATGGGCATGGACACATCCCCGTAGTGGGAAAGGACCAGAGGCGTCACGGCCATGACCGCGCAGATGATGACATGGAAAAGGGCCAGTGCGATGAACTTTCCGAGTACGATGCCGGCGACGGAAACCGGCGCTGTCAGAAGCAGCTGGTCCGTCCGGTTCTTCCTCTCTTCCGCCATGGAGCGCATGGTAAGGACCGGCGTCATCATGGCAAAGACAATGGTCAGGGAATATAAGGGGTAGGCGATGGACGAATAGCCGGCTGACAGGTTATAAAGGGTCATATAGATGCCGAAGAACAGGAGGTTCACCCCCAGGAAGAGCCAGCCCGTGACATTGTGGAAGGAACTGATGAAGTCCCGCTTGATGATAGCCTTCACTGTGCGTCGCCTCCTTCCTTCGCATCCTCTTCAGTGGAAACCGCGTCTTTATCGGCAGTTTCCGTTTCTGCCTTTTCTTCTGTTTTCATGCAATGCTCTTCTGCTTCCTCTTCGTCTCCCGGCACCTCCTGGGGCTTCGTGAGTTCGAGGAAGACGTCTTCCAGAGAGTCTCCGACCTTCTTCATCTCGAGGATGGTAAAGCCCGCGTCCGTCAGTGCCTTTGAAATCAGGGGCCGTATATCCGCGTCTCCTTCAGAGGCAGTAACCGTAAATACGGAAGAGCCCTCTTCCTTCCCCGCCTCAGATTTAGCCGAGGAAACGGCATCGAGGGCCGAGAGAATGTCTTCACCACGGGATGCGTCACCCAGAGCTGTTACTTCCACGGTATCGGCAGACTTTGTATAGGAGGAGATATTTTCGGTATCGCTCTTTAGCAGAACCCTGCCCTTATCGATGATGATGATATGGTCACAGATCTCGCTAACCTCGGAAAGGATATGGGAGCTCAGAAGGACAGTGTGGTCCTCCTTCAGGGAGGCAATAAGGTCCCGGATCTCCTGAATCTGCTTGGGATCAAGGCCGACTGTAGGTTCGTCAAGTATTATGAATTCCGGATCTACGAGAAGGGCCTGGGCCAGGCCGACCCGCTGCCGGTAGCCCTTGGAGAGATTCCTGATAAGGCGGTCCTTCACGTCACAGATACCGCAAAGGGCTTCCACCCGCTCCGCTTCTGCCGCCCGCTCTTTTTTCTTTTTCAGGCCCTTGAGCTGAGCCGCAAAAATGAGGTACTCCCGAACAGTCATGTCGTTATAGAGGGGCGGGATTTCAGGCAGGTAGCCGATATGCCTTTTCGCAGAAAGGGCATCTTTAAATATGTCATGCCCGTCTATAGACACGTCTCCGGAATCCGGGGCCAGATACCCTGTGATAATGTTCATGGTTGTGGACTTGCCTGCCCCGTTCCGGCCCAGAAGGCCGTAAATCCGCCCCTTTTCGAGGGTGAAGGATATATCCGAAACGGCAGCCTTGTCCCCGTAGGTCTTTCTCAGGTGCTTTACTTCTACCAAAACGAAATCCTCCGATGAATAAATTTTGCCGGAGCCCAGCCCCGCACAACGACATCAAGTGTAAAACAAGAATGTGACGCTTCTGTGTCAATACGGGAAACTTTCTGCGTCTTCCGTCCGCCCAAAAAAATCCCGGCCGGACAGGAAAATCTGCCGCAGCCGGGAAAGTATTTGTTTCACATTATTCTAATGAATTCACTTGCGGTAAATGATGTCCTCGCGGGCCGGGCCGTTCGAAACCATGGTAATCGGGCACTCGATATGCTTCTCGATGAATTCGATATAGTTCCGGCAGTTCCCGGGCAGGTCCTCGTACTTTTTGATTCCGCGGATATCGCACTTCCAGCCGGGCAAGGTCTCATATACAGGCTTTGCCTTGTTGAGCTTTGCGGTGACAGGGAAGTCCGTCGTGACCTTTCCGTCAATCTCATATCCTGTGCAGACAGGGATTTCGTCAAGATAGCCCAGGCAGTCAAGAACGGTCAGAACCGCCTCTGTAGCCCCCTGCAGACGGCAGCCGTACTTGCTTGCCACGCAGTCATACCAGCCCATACGACGGGGCCGGCCTGTCGTTGCCCCGTACTCACCGCCGTCACCGCCTCTGCGGCGAAGCTCGTCGGCCGCCTTCTCGTCGAGAATCTCGCTGACGAAATCACCGCCGCCGACTGCGGAAGAATAGGCCTTCGTAACGGCCACAATGTCCTTGATCTCATAGGGAGGGATGCCGGCCCCGATGGCCCCGTAGGCTGCCAGGGTCGAAGAAGACGTAACCATGGGATAGATGCCGTGATCCGGGTCCTTCATGGTGCCGAGCTGACCCTCGAGCAGGACTGTCTTCCCTTCCTTAAGAGCCTTGTAGAGATAAGCGGAAACATCGCCGACATAGGGAGCGATGAGGTCTCTGTACTCATGCAGGGTCTTCATCATCTCTTCCGGATCGATTTCCGGCTTCTTGTAGAGGTATTTGAGCAGGGTGTTCTTCTGAACAAGGACGTGAGAAAGCTTGTCCCGGAGGATGTCGTCATCGAAGAGCTCCGATACCTGGAAGCCGATCTTCGCATACTTGTCCGAATAGAAAGGGGCAATACCGGACTTCGTGGAACCGAAGGAAGCCTTTCCCAGGCGCTCTTCCTCGTACTGGTCGAAGAGTACGTGATAAGGCATGACGACCTGGGCCCGGTCTGAAATCATGAGATGGGGGGCCGGAACATTCCGGTCCGTCAGGGACTTGATTTCGGCAACGACCTTCTCCACGTCAAGAGCAACGCCGTTTCCGATGATATTCATGATGTTCTGGTGGAAGACACCGGACGGAAGGGTATGGAGGGCGAACTTGCCGTACTCGTTCACAATCGTGTGTCCGGCATTGGCGCCGCCCTGAAAGCGGATGACGATGTCCGCCTGCTCAGCGAGCATATCCGTGATCTTGCCCTTTCCTTCGTCTCCCCAGTTCGCACCGACTACTGCTCTGACCATTTTTCTTCTCCTTAGAAAATAATGTAAAACTATATATTTGGATCGGCCGAAAATACGGCCGGAATCACCGAAAAAATCCTGCCGGAAAGGCCCGGCAGGGTGCAAAAATACTACTTGTCCTCAGAAGACGTCTCCGTCTCGCGGATTTTTGAAATGAAGGACTTCGATGTCGTGATGGCAAGGGAGCCCGGGCCGATATGGCAGGCAATGGAAAGGGAAAGGGGATCGATGGCGATGTCATGATCCGGGAAGCGCTCCAGCGCTTCCTGGCGGAAGATCTCCGCCTCTTCCCGGTTCTGGGTATGGGCAATGGAAATGACGCAGCCCTCTCCGGCCTTGTCATGGAAGTCCTCGTCCATGTCTTTCGCAATCTTGTCCAGCATGACGGCCTTGGCCTGCTTCAGGGTCCGGACCTTGGCAAAGGTATCCAGCTTCTCTCCCTGAATCTGCAGAACCGGCTTGATGTGGAAAAGTGTCCCGAGGGCCGCCACGGCAGGGGTCAGCCGCCCGCCCTTCTTCAGGTACTCCAGGGTGTCGACCATGATATAGATATGGGACTCTCCCCGGTGGGCTTCGAGATAATCCTTGATTTCCTTTGCAGACTTGCCCTCATTGGCCAGGGATACGGCCTCATAGACTGATAATTTCTGTGTGACAGAAATTCGGTGATTGTCCACGACCTGAACCCGGCCGTCATAGTCCTCTGCCAGCATAGCCGCTGTCTCGCAGGAAGAGGAAAGGCCGCTTGACATGGGAATATAGACGACCTCGTCATAGTCCTTTAAGAGCTCGTCCCACTTGTCCATGACGTCGCCCACCAGGGGCATGGAAGTTGTAATCCGGGCCCCGGAAGTCTGGCGCTCATAGAAATCCTCGTGGGAGAGGTTCACGCCCTCGTAAAAAAGCTCGTCATTGATATAAAAAGGCATGGGCTGGATATAGACACCCAGCTCTTCAGCCTCATCCTTCATGATACCGCAGTTTGTGTCGCAGAGAATCGCTGCTTTTCCCATAAACATCTCTCTTTCACATGAACTGACAAAACCCGCGGCGGAAAGAAAATCCAATAATTCCGCACGCGGGTCCTATATTAACACATTCTATTGGGGCATTCAAATTTCAAAGGGCTTATGAAAAGCCGAAAATCCGGTTTTTCCGCTACAGTATTGCCGATTTGTCATTCAAAATTTTTAAATATTCACTCCCGGGACAAAAGGGAGGTATAGGAGGACGCATTGTCGGTTTTGACCATATTGAAGGCAAAGGCGTCATAGGCGGACGGATTCGTGAGGCGGTTCGTGGTGTTGGCCTCGGTCTGCCCGTCACCGGCAATATATTCCACATCCAGATTCAGAAGGTCATCATAATTCTGAAGCAGGGGCAGGTAAGTCGAAGAAAGGAAATTGTCCTGGGCGTTATAGATATCCAGCCATACTCTCTTCGTGGGATGGGATGAGGCCGAAAGCTGTCTGGCCACAGGCTCATAAACCCGGGAAGAATCCGTGAAATTCTGGTAATTTTCCGCAGTGACCGCCTCATTCAGAACGTAGTAGGAGCGTTCATCGGAAACGTATTTGTAATCGGATTCTGAAAGGACATTTCCGGCTTCATCCTCCGTTCCGATTCCTATATCCGCATCGGCCCCGTCCAGGGCATTTCGAAGCACTCTGAGGGTCAGATAGGCCTGTACATCGGCATGCTGGGAAATCGTCCCGGCGTAGCCCTCGTCTATGGCCGCCACAGCGTCGGAATTGGCATCGTAGCCGAACGTGGGCACGTGATTGGCCTTCGACCAGGCATTGAACATGGCCATGCCCATGCCGTCATTGTTTGAGATGACGACGTCAATCTGGTCTCCGAATGCTGCAGCCCAGTTCCCTATAGCCGTACCCGCCGTAGCGGCATCCCAGGTGGCTCCGGCCGCGTTCACCATCTCCTGACTGGCAATTTCCCTGATGGTGAGACCGTCAAGCTCGCCGTCCTGTACGTCAGCTGCATCGCCGGCCGTATTCGTTCCGACCGGGGCGGAATCGATCTCTTCGTTCTGCTCCACGGCGGTTCCCAGGGCCTTTCTCACCCCCCTCGTACGGGAAATGGAATCATTGTGCCCCACATCGCCGACTGCCAGAACATAGCCGATAATCCCGTCCCCGTTCCGGTCGATTTCACTCTCATGGGCCCTGATGTAGTCAAGTATCATGGTGCCCTGCAGCTCAGCCCCCTGATTGGAGTCGACGCCCACATAATAGGTCCTGTCATTGAAGTTCAGGGCACTGAGATCGAGCTCCCCCGTGACACTGTTGGAGGGCTGCCGGTTGAACCAGCAGACAGGTTTGTCCTTATTTGCCGCGCCATCTTCTGAAGAGGTCGCGCTGCCGGTACTGCCCGCTTCTCCGTTCCCGCAGGCAGCCAGTGAAAACGCCATAAGTACGGAAGCGGTCACTGCCAGAAATCTTTTTAAAACAAGCTTCATTCCATTAATTCTCCTTTTTCTGCCGCCCTGTTCTGCAGAAAGGAAAACTTCAGAAAGGAGTTTCCCGAATATTTTTTAACTATAGCACACTTGCCCGCTAAATCCCATATTTCACGGAAAAACAAAAGGACCGGCCCTTTCGGACCGGCCCTTCATTATTATGAATAATATAAAGACACTGTATCAGCTGTCTTCTTTCATCAATAGCCCATGCCGGGAGCTGCCTGTGCGGGAGCTGCAGGCTCGGGTTCCTTGATGTCAGCGACAACGGACTCTGTAGTAAGCAGAGTGGAAGCTACGGATGTGGCGTTCTGCAGAGCGCTTCTCGTAACCTTTACAGGGTCAAGGATTCCGGACTTGATCATGTCGCCGTACTCCTCGGTAGCTGCGTCGAAGCCGTAGCCGACCTTGCCGTTTCTTACATTGTTGATAACTACAGCGCCCTCAAGACCTGCATTCTTTACGATGTAGAAAAGAGGAGCTTCCAGAGCCTTGTAGATGACGTAAGCGCCGGTCTTCTCGTCCCCTTCAAGGGTATCCGCCAGCTTCTTTACCTCATCCTGAGCGTGGATATATGCAGATCCGCCGCCTGCGATGATGCCTTCCTCGACTGCCGCACGGGTAGCGTTCAGGGCATCTTCCATACGAAGCTTTGCTTCCTTCATCTCGGTCTCTGTTGCAGCGCCGACACGGATGACAGCTACGCCGC
>CAZOYS010000068.1:0-6406 GCA_964584155.1 uncultured Lachnospiraceae bacterium | reverse complement strand
GCTTCTTCTTCTGTTCCTTCTCCTTGCGGGCCAGCTCATACCGGTACTTGCCGTAGTCGACAATCTTGCATACCGGGGGAACGGCCTTGGGGGAAATCTTCACGAGATCAAGTCCGGCCTCATCCGCTGCCTTCTGGGCGTCTCTTGCGGACATGATGCCGAGCTGGGAACCGTCTGCACCGATCAGGCGGACCTCCCGGTCCCTGATCTGTTCGTTTACCTGAAGATCGTTATTGCTAATGGTTTTGTCCTCCGAAAAATAAAAAATGGACAGGCGTAAGACCCATCCACTCCAATGCAAAACAGGCAGCCTGAAGCCCCTGTTCTCACATATAAACGCTGAGTCGCATCTTCATGAATAATGGAGCGCTCAGGTGAGAGTGGATACTCTGCTTTCTTTACAACGTCGATGATAATAGCACAGACCTTCCATGTCTGTCAACATTATTTTTTGAAAAAAGTAAACCGGGAAGGCGGCCACCTTCCCGGTCCTCTGACAAGGCTTCAGTGCAAAGCCATCATCAGTTCAGGAGCATAACTCCTGTTAGGGTGTGTGATGCCTGACTTTTGATTTAATTCATCACAGGCGGAGATGAATATGTTGCCGAAATCAGAACCTGATTTCCTGCGAGACTTTTTGAAATATGTTTGTCCCTGGGAATCGAGGTTCGAATCGGCAGACATCTGAACAGTGTTTACACGATAGTAAATGTCCATTGCGTCTGCTTAGATCCCTCCTTGGTGGCATATTTCAAATGGGTCCGGGTACAGTCCCTGTACCTTGACCTAAATATATCACCCGCCGGAGAGAAAAGCAAGGCTTATCCACAAGATATTGTGCTTTTTGTTGATAAGTTCCACAAATCTTTCAGCATATAGGCATTTTCAAAGCATCTTCTACAAGATGTAGCCCGAAGGGCGTCACGCACTGCGTCATTTTTCCTCCGCCTTCCGGGGAGCAGCCCAGACCGGAGTAAAGGTCCGGGGAAAGATGTTCTCGGGATTGTCCTTGTCCCGGGCCGCCGCTTCATCCATGAAAGTCTGCTGGGACCCGATAGCCTTCTTGCCCCGCCGGTCGAAGTGGTAATACTCTCCGTCGGAATCGAGGAAGCAGGCCTTTAAGTTGTCGGAAAGCTGTACATCCAGAATATGAAGGACCCGGGCCTTTAAGGCGTCGTCCAGAACCGGGAAGACAATTTCGACCCGGCGGTCCAGGTTTCTGGGCATCCAGTCGGCACTTCCCATGTAGACCTCCTCCTGCCCGTCCGCATAGAAGTAGAAAATCCGGGCATGTTCGAGGAAGGTACCGACGATGGAAACCACATGAATATGGTCGCTGACCCCGGGGATGCCGGTCCTGAGGCAGCAGATGCCCCGGACCACAAGGAAGATTTCGACGCCGGCGGCCGAGGCCTCATAGAGCTTTGCAATCATGTCCCGGTCGCAGAGGGAGTTCATCTTCGCCGCAATCAGGGCCTTCTTGCCGGCCTTGGCATTCGCAATCTCCCGGTCGATCAGGGAATAGAACTTCGTCCGCATCCAGATGGGGGCCAGAATCAGGTGGTTCCAGTGCTCCGGCTCGGAATAGCCGGACAGCATGTTGAACACTGCCGTGGCATCCTCGCCTATGGATTCCTTACAGGTGAATATACCGCAGTCCGTGTAGATCTTCGCGGTCTTGTCATTGTAATTGCCGGTGCCCAGGTGGACGTAGCGGCGGATGCCGTCCTCCTCATCCCGGACAACGAGGGCAATCTTGCAGTGGGTCTTCAGGCCCACGAGGCCGTAGATGACGTGGCAGCCGGACTTTTCCAGCTTCTGGGCCCACTGGATATTATTTTCCTCATCGAAGCGGGCCTTGAGCTCGACAAGAACCGTGACCTGCTTCCCGTTCTCGGCCGCCTTCTGCAGGGCCGCAATGATCGGAGAATTGCCGGATACCCGGTAGAGGGTCTGCTTGATGGCAAGGACATGCTCATCAACGGCCGCTGCCCGGATGAAGTCCACAACCGGCTCGAAGGAGTCGTAGGGATGGTTCATGAAGATATCGCCCTTTCGGATCTCGGCAAAAATATCCCCGCCCTCCTTGAGACCGACGGGCTGCCGGGGCGTCCAGGGCTTCTTATAAAGGCTCTTCCCTTCGACCTGTCCGTAGAGCTTCATGCAGAATGTGAGGTCGCAGGGGCCGGAAGCCGGATAGATCCAGGACTCATTCACATTGAACTGCTTCATGAGGTAGGAAAGCAGCTTCCTGTCCATATGGGCGTCGTAGTCGAGGCGGATGCCCTCGCCCCACTCCCTCTGGTGGAGGGACTTTTTGATTTCAACAAGGAGGTCGGCCGCATCGTCCTCATCGATATCGAGGTCGGCGTTTCTTATGACCCGGTAGGGGTAAGAGCAGACGACGTCGTAGCCCTTATAGAGCTCTCCGATATTCCTCAGCATAATCTGTTCGAGAAGGATGAAGGTCTGCCGGTTGGGTTCGTCGGAAGGGATCTCTATAATACGCGGAATTACGGAAGGTACCTGGACCGTGGCAAAGACAGTGGAATCTCCCTTCTTGGCGCCCTTCATGAGGTTCGGAACGCCTTTTTTCTTTTTCAGCAGGGAGGCAATATTTAAAGACTTATTGAGGACCAGGGGGAAGGGCCGGGAAGCATCGACCGCCATGGGAGTGACGACCGGATAGAGATACTTCTCGAAATAGCTGTCGACGAATTCCCCTTCTTCCTTCGTGAGGTCATTATAGTCCGTGATGACCCGGATGCCTTCTTTATCCAGGAGGGGCAGCAGGGACCGGTTCAGAGTCTGGTACTGTTTTTCAATGAAGTCGTGGGTTTCCGTACTTATGGCACCAAGCTGCTCCTTCGCCGTCATGCCGGCCAGGTCCTTCTTCGTATAGCCCGCGTGAATCATGTCCTTTAGAGAAGCGACCCGGACCATGAAGAATTCGTCCAGGTTCGAGGCCGTGATGGAAAGGAAGGACATGCGCTCCATCAGGGGGTTCTTCCGGTCTTTCGCCTCGTTTAAAATCCGAACATTGAACTTGAGCCAGGACAGCTCCCGGTTTTCATAATATTTAGGGTCAGTAAACGCCGTTTCTGCCATGATTTTTCTGCCTCCGCTTATTTCGTATGAACTTCATGAATGACGGGACGGATGGAGAATGTCCGCTCGAAGAAATCCGCCTTGTTTTCAAAGAGACTCTTCTCCAGGGAGATGGAGTCGTCCGAAGAGATGGCTATGATGAGCTTATTATCCCGGATGGACATACGGACCTTTTTGAACTTCTGCTTGTGGCTGCGGTCCAGGGCATTTGTGACGCGAAGCACCGCCAGAATCTTCACAATCCGCACGTACTCCTCTTCCGTGAACTCATTGGCCAGATTCTCGTAGGGCAGAACGTCCTTCCGGTTGAAAAGAGCCACAAATGCTGCCATCTCCCGCTCCTTGTGGGTCAGTCCCAGAATCTCGGAGCTTACGATGATGCGGTAGGAGTTCTCGCCGGAGTTCGAAAGGGAGACATACTTGCCGCAGTCATGAAGGATGGCCGCCACCCGGTATATAAGCCGGTCTCTCGCCGTCAGGCCTGAAAGCTTCTTCATCGTATCGATGATGTCCGTTCCCAGGGAGTCGAGAACATTGAGGTGGGGCTCATAGGAGCCGTAGCGGCGGGCTATGAAGCGGGCCGCGGATATAACGTCCTCCTCGAAATCGTGGGTCGGCTTTATGAGCCGGTCCCGGACCGCCATATTGAAGACTATTCCGTCGTTCACATCGAGTCCCGGGAAGCAGACATACTTCGAAGGAAGGATTCTCGAAATCGCGTTCAGAAGGAAAAGTATGGGCAGATAGAACTGGTCCCTGCCCGGGTCCTCCGCCATATGGGGGCCGGCCGCATATTGATTCTCGTCGAGAAGCTTCGTGAGTCCCTTCACATAGTCTGCGGTCTTATAGGTCCCGTTTGCCATGGGGCCTATGTACTTCGTCACGGCCTCGGAGGCGTTGTCATTCAGGATAATGAGGTTCTCCGGGGAAATGCCGTCGAGATACATATTCGAGAAGGCTTCGAGTTCCTTCTGCAGCATCTCGAAAATCTGCTCCCGGTAGTCGGAATTGCCGGAGAGGCGCTTGGCGTACTCCCGGATATCGGCCGCCCCGAGAAGGATGTGCTGGGTCGTCACGATCCGCCCGTCCACAAAGAGGGTGAGCTGCATGGAGTAGCCGCCCACATCCACCATGATGGCGCTCTTCTTCGTCAGAGCGGAAAACTCATCAGCCATGTGATTGGCAAAGACCTGATAGGTCGTAAAGCGCTGCTCGGAGTTGCTGAGGATTTTTACATCCATGCCCAGCCGCATGCGGATCTGGTCCAGGACGAAGAGGATATTCTTGGCCGACTCGAGGGAGTAGGACCCGTAGACCTTATACTCGGCCTTATAGAGCTTCATGGTCGCCTGCATGTCGGAAAGGGTCTCTATGATGACTTCCACGGTCTCCGGGGAAAGCTCATGCCTGCGGTAGATGTCGTGAAAGACCGACGTATTCTTCTTCATCGTGTCAATATTCTTGACCGCCCCGCCCCGGGCCACTTCATAGATCTTCATACTGATCTCGAATGTCCCGACATATATGGAACCGTATCTTTTCATGTGTACTGCCCCCTTACCGGCTGCTCACGTAGTTTCCGAGCACGACGAGCTTCTTCGTCTCTTCCCTGAGTCCTAGGATAGCATTCTGCACGGACTTGTTCGATAAATTTCCTGTAAAATCTATGAAAAATCTGTATTCCCAGTCCCGTCCCCGGATGGGCCGAGACTCGATCTCATGCATATTTAAGTCATTGATGACGAAGTGGGAAAGCATGCGGTAGAGGGAGCCCTCTATGTCGGGAAGCTCTATCTCCACCGAAATCATATTGGCCTTTTTTTCGTAAATTTTCTTCCGCGAGAGAACGACGAACCGGGTCTTGTTGTCCGGGTCATCTGAAATGGAGTCATTCAGCACGGAAAGCCCGTAGAGCTCGGCATTGATGGCGCCTGCGATGGCCGCCTTCGTCCGGTCGCCCGATTCCGCCACGGTCTTTGCCGCGATGGCCGTATTTGCCATGGGGTGCTGGACGATTCCCGGGTGCTCCTTAAAAAAGCCGCTGCACTGCATGAGGGCCTGGGGATGGGAATAGACGTCCGTGATGCCGGAAAGAGATGCCCCGGGCACGGCCAGGAGGTTGTGCTTTATTGGGATAATCTCCTCCCCCACGATGGCGAGGTTGAAGTCCGTCAGGAGGTCGTAGTTCTCACGGACCGAGCCGGCGCGCGAATTCTCAAGCGGCAGAATCGCGTAGCCCGCACGCCCGTCCGCGAGGGCCTTCATGGCCTCGTAGAAACTGCCCACATTGAAGGACGAACCGATTTTCCCGAAGAAGGTCCGCATGGCCTCTTCCGAATAGGCCCCTTCCACCCCCTGAAAGACGACGACAGAATCCGAAAAGTCGATATGGTCCACTTCTATGAAGCCGTCCGGGGCCTCGGCCCGCTCTGAAAGAAGGCGGTACTGCTTCTTCTTCGAAAGGCCCATGAGATCGGTAAAGAGCTCCCGGACTCCCTTTTTCATGAAGTCCCCTTCGACCCGGTCGGAAAGGGACGCTATCTTTTCCTTCTCCCTCTCCACGTCGTAGACAGGCAGGCCCTTGGAGCGCTTATATTCCGCCACCTGGTCCGAGAGCTCGATTCGCTTCTCGAAGGCGGAGAGAATCTCCGCATCAATTTCGTCAATGTCTTTCCGGATGTCATTCAGGTCCCGCAAGGCCTTCTCCTCCCATGGGTTCTATATTAGTCATGAATAATGTAAAACGAATACTCTCCTGCCGTCTCTCATGAAGCGAAGGAGTCAAAGAGGGACAGCTGATTCGATTCCGGCAGGTTGTCGATGACGTGACTCCTGTCCAGGACGTCCACGATTGATTGGGAGACCTTACCCCGCTGCCTCAGGTCGTCCTTTGAAAGGAAAGGGGCCTCCTTCGCGGCCACGGCCAGGGAAATGGAAGCGTTGTCTCCCATGCCTTCGATGGAGGCAAAGGGCGGCAGCAGCTTCCCGTCCACGATCTGAAAGCGCATGGCGTCGGACTTATAGAGGTCCAGCGGCAGGAAGGAAAAACCTCTCGCGTAGAACTCCTGCACGAGCCGCATGTCGGAATAGTTGTCCTTCTCCTTGGCCGATACCTTCTGATGGGCGGCGACTTTTGCGTCGTACTCCCGGAGGTGCCTTTCGAGCGCCTCTTTCCCGAGGCACATCTGTTCGTAGCTCATGGTCTTGGCCCGGATGGAGAAGAAGGCCGCGTAGTAGGCCAGAGGATAATAGACCTTGCAGTAGGCAATCCGCCAGGCCATCATGACGTAAGCCGCCG
>CAZOYS010000067.1:0-6435 GCA_964584155.1 uncultured Lachnospiraceae bacterium | reverse complement strand
TCTATATACTGGTCCGCAGTCTCTGCCGTCGCCGTGAAAACCACATGGATATTATGATAATGTAAAACCTCCGTGGCATGGTTCTCCAGCAGGTAGGCGTCATAGACCACGATAGTCTCCGCCCCTGTATAGCCGGCATAGTTGGAAAGCAGGTCGTTCAGGGCTCCCCGGGCTGCATCCACACTCCTGGCGGCCAGGTCCTTGAGTTCCGGCCAGGCAAAGATGATATTGTAGCCGTCCACGAGAAGGAGGTCGGAGCGGCCGCCCGAAGGCTTCCTTGCCTGCCCCGGCGCGCCGGACTGCGTGTCCGCGCCGGAAGGATCCATACCAAAACTGCGCAGACGCTGGGCTTCCGCCTTCTGCATCTGCCGTTCTTCCTGTGCCCTTTTCCTCGAAAGCTCGTCCTCCCGTTTGCGGACTTTCTGCAAATCCCGGTCCCTGCCCCGGGGCTTGTCCTTCTGGTTGGCGCTCTTACCCAGGCCTTGCATAATGTCCGTCAGGTCCCGGCCCTCGCTCCGCTCGGGTCCTCCGCCAAAGGCGAAGGCCTCTCTGGACTCGCTCGCCATATCGGCTCGCTCGACCGACGCCGCCGGCAGCCACCCGACTCCGGAGCCCGCCACCGCAAGGCCTTCCGTCGCACGAGCAGACGAATTTACTGCCTCACCTGAGCCTTCCTCCTTGTCTCCTTCCTCCAAAGCCGCTCCGGCCTTGCTTCTCGCGTCCGGCGTCGCCCTTACCCATGCATCTGCACTATAAGTATGCGTATGTTTACATGTATACGGCAGATGCATATGCTGCGCCGCTTCATCCCAGGGAACGAAATCCCCGGCCCCGTGCACGCAGAAGACAGAACCGGAAGGATGAGCTATATCCCTATCAGGGTCGTAATTTGCGAGTTCTATGAGTTCTACGGCACGGGAGGCCGGCTTATAGCCCGCGGGCTCGAAAGCGGCTTCGCCGTCTCCCCCGCTGTAGGTCCTGAGTTCCGCCGAGTAGTCTCCCACCGCTGCCGCCGGCACCTCTCCCGTAAGGACAGTCGTAGCCCCATCCGAGGAAAGCACCGGTCCGGAAGAAGTCCCGCCCATAGCGCTGATATCCGTAAGGGCCCGCCCGACAAAGGCGGACGGAAGGCGGAATTCAAAGGTCAGCCAGGGCTCCAGCAGGACGTTCTCCGCCCGCATCATGGCCTGCCGCAGTGCCCTGAGGGCCGCTTCCCGGAAGTCTCCGGGCTCCGTATGCTTAACGTGGCTTTTGCCGGAAACCAAGGTGATGACTATATCGGTAAGAGGTGCCCCCGTCAGGACTCCCACCAGGCCGCCATTTCGGGCTTCTCCGTACAGAGCGTCTATGACCTGCCTCTGGTAAGTTTTGTCCAGAACGTCCGTCGGACAGGCGCTCTCAATCACTATACCGGAGCCGGGCGCGCCTTCTTCCACAGTCAGGTGTACCTCCGCATAGTGGCGCAAAGGCTCATAATGACCGGCTCCCTCGACCTTTCCCCGGACCGTCTCCGCATAGACGACCCGCTCGGGGCCGAAAGTAACGGGCATCCCGAAGCGGCTCTGGAAGAGGTCCTGCATAATTTCCTCCTGCAGGCGGCCCATGATGCGGATGTAGACCGCCCCGTCCGCCTCGGTCGTCGCGGAGAGCCCGGGCTCCTCCTCGGAAAGGGCCGCTACCACGGCACGAAAGGCGCCGTCCTCGACCCCGTCGCCCGGAATCACCCTGACTTTCATGGACGGCGCCACGAGGGGCCTCAGAGCGTCGGCTTCGGCCCCCAGCCCCTGCCCGGCAAAGGTATGCTCGAGACCGCAGACTGCCACAACGTCGCCGGGCAGGGCTTCCTGGACGGATTTATACTTGTCGCCGGAGAAAACGCGAATATCAGTGACTTTATTGTCCCCTACTTCATCTCTGACTTTGAGCGAGCCCCCTGTAACTTTAAGATAAGTAAGTCTCCTGTCCGCATTGCTGATACCAAAGACGCGGGCAGAAAAAACCTGATTGGGAACCACGGGCTCCGTCCTTAAAAGCCCCTGAATCAGCCCCTCTACGCCCTCTCCCTTGAGGGCCGCCCCGAAATAGACCGGCACCAGCAGTGCCCGATTATATAAGTCCTCCGCCGCCCCTGCCGGCAGACTTTCCGTCTCCAGATACTGCTCCAGCAGGCCTTCGTCAAGGACGGCCACATCCTCCGCAGCAGCCCCGCTTTCTATATCATCCGCCGGAATGCACTGTTTGCCCAGTTTTTCCCGGATTTCAGCCAGGAGGGCCTCCCGGTCATAGCTCGGCAGATCTGTCTTGTTCACGAATATTATTGTGGGGATCCGGTAGCGGTCAATCAGTTTCTTCAGAAGCACCGTGTGCCCGTTCACGCCTGTGCCCGCAGATACTATGAGAATAGCCGCATCCAGGACGGAAAGTACCCGCTCCGCCTCTCCCGAAAAATCACTGTGCCCCGGCGTGTCCAGGAGGGTGAAGGGCCGTCCGCCAAGAGTCAGCTGCGCCTGCTTCGAATATACTGTAATCCCGCGCGTACGTTCGATTGTATAATTGTCCAGGTACGAGGTCCCCTTGTCCACCCGGCCCGCCTGCCGGATGGCGCCGCCGGCCAGCAACAGCTGCTCGGAGAGCGTGGTTTTGCCCGCGTCCACATGGGCAAGGATTCCAAACACCGTGTTTTTCATCAAATACCTCTCTTGAGAGCTCCTTCACCAAATTTTCCATTAATGGCATCTTCCATCGCGTCCAGCTTGTGCTGCTTTTCAGCTGACGGACGGCTCTTTGACTCACCATCCGTGCTTATCCCGCTTTCCAGCAAAAGATCCGTCCCCGTATCCAGATCAAAGAGGCTCAGCTGCCTGTTTTCCCCGTGATCAATACCTGTCACGCCGACTCCCACAAGGCGGACGCCGACATTCTCCTCAAAAAGGCCGGCAGATGAGCATGTCCCGAAGCAAAGGTCCCTGAAAAGTCCAAGTGCCGCGGCTTCTATGACCGGGGCGCTGTCTGTCGGCGCCGATAAGGGCATCTGCTTCGACCGCCGCCGGAAGTCCGACGTCTTAACTGTAGCAACCACCGTGCTTCCAAATAATCCCGCTTTCCGCAATCTTCGTCCAACTGACTCCGAAAGTTCGTGAACGATTGGCGGCATAGTCTTGTTGTAATTTGAATCAACTATATCTGCGGACAGAGTTGTCTCATTCGAAACGCTCTTTGCTTCTTCCCGCACCGGTTCGACCGGACTGTCGCTGAGCCCGTTGGCACTTCGCCAGATATAGGCTCCGGCCTTGTCGCCCAGAGCTCGTTTCAAAACGTCTTCGTCTAAAGCCGCCGCGTCCCCTATTGTGACGACGCCCAGCGTTCGCAGCCTTTCCGCTGTTCTTGCCCCGCACCCGAACAGCTCTCCCACCGGCAGCGGCCACATTTTCCGCGGCACGTCCTCCGGATACAGCGTGTGCACCTTGTCCGGCTTCTCAAAGTCCGAAGCCATCTTTGCCAGCAGCTTGTTGACGGATATGCCCACATTTACGGTGAATCCGAGCTCCGTTTTTATTTCATTACTAATGTGGTGCGCCAGACTCTCCGGCCACTTCCACTCTTCCGTCTCAAAGCCGCTGTAGAGACCTTCCGTTCCGGTCACATCCATATAGGCCTCATCGATGGAAGCCTGCTCCACAAGATCCGTATATTTTTTGAGAATGCTGATGAATTGATGGGAGAACTCCCGATATGTCTTGAAATCCGCCGGTACAACGACTAGATTCGGACAGAGGCGCAGGGCCTGGCCGATGGTCATGGCCGTTTTGATGCCGTACTTCTTGGCCGGTGTGGATTTTGCCGTGATAATGCCGTGGCGGGTCTCCACATCCCCGCCCACAGCGGAAGGAATCGTTCGGAGATCCAGGGCTTCCGGGTCTTCCTGCAGCCGTTTGACCGCTGACCAGGACAGAAAGGCGCTGTTCACGTCCACATGAAATATTGTGCGCTCCTGCCCGCTTCCCAAAATGTTTCCCTCTTTAATGCGTCCCGGAAATACTAACAGTTGAAACGAGTATCACTCTATCCCTTCCCCATTCCATTCCGGAATAAAACTGCTTTCCGCCGTATCCCCTGTCTGGGTGAATCCGTTTTCGATCCCTATGTTGACCGCAAAATCAACAAGCCTCGAATACTCTCTTTTTGTCACTTTTCGGCTTAACGGAGCCAGATCATGGTCATCTGCCGGAAAATCACCCCGCATCGGTGTGTACTGGTTCATGATACTGATGTAAATGCTGTTCCCATAGCGCTCATGCAGGAATTTCAGGGCCTTTTCGCTCTCCCGCACATGGCTGGGAAGCAGCAAATGGCGCACAATCACGCCTTTTCGGATCAGTGGCCCGCCAGGCTCATATACTGCCCCTTTTTTGTCGTCGATTTGGCTCGGATTTGTCGTCAATGCCTTCGTATTTATGTCCGCATCAGGGTCGGACGGTCTTACAAACGGCTCCTCATCGGCAAATTCCGCCTCTCCGACCTGCCGCACCATCTCGTCAATGGCCGCTGCTGCGACTTGCGGATAGTCCGGCGCCTTGGAAAGCTTTCCGGCTAATTCGGGACTTATATATTTGAAGTCCGGCAGATAGACGTCCACCAGCCCGTCCAGCAATTTCAGGGCTTCGACCTTTTCATAAGAAGACGTATTGTAGACGACCGGAATCGTCAATCCCCTGTTCTTCGCCATTTCCAGGGCCATCGCCACCTGGGGCACGAAGTGGGCCGCCGTCACGAGGTTTATATTATTTGCCCCCTGCACGTCCTGCAGCCTCAAAAATTTCTCCGCCAGCCTATTTGGGGTCAGGAACTTCGTCTGACAATTTCCCTCCGCCGCGCCAGTATTGGTTTTGATGGGGTCTGACCCCACCTCCACCCAGTCGTGGTGCGGCTCACAGGAGTTATCAACAGTGGTACCTGACCCCCTATAGGGATGCGAGATCGCTGCGTTCTGGCAGTATATGCACCCCAGATTGCAGCCGACGAAAAATACGGCACCGGAACCCCGGGAGCCTGAGATTACGGGCTCCTCCCAGAAGTGCAGGGCCGCCCGGGCCACCTGCATTTCGGCTCCGGCGCCGCAGGCGCCGTCCTTTTGCGTCCGGTCGGCACCGCAATTTCTGGGGCAAAGCGTGCAGTCCTTCATCAGAGATTCTACATTTGATACCTCAGACTCCAAATGTACTGCCTCAGGTTCTTTATTGGCGTCTACATGTTTCAAATTTACCGTCTCAGGTTTCACATTTGGCACTTCGGGTCTCATATATCGTACTTGTACGGTATTCTTCTCACGCTTCCTCCGCCAGCTCTCGCACGAGTTTTTCGGTCTTCTCCCAGCCCAGGCAGGGGTCCGTAATCGATTTTCCGAAAACGCCCTCGTCAACCGATTGACAACCGTCAACCAGATAGGACTCGATCATGAGGCCCTTGACAAGGCGCCGGATATCGTCGCTGTGACGCCGCGAGTGCATGATATCCTTCGCGATCCGGATCTGCTCCTCGAAATGCTTGCCGCTGTTGCTGTGGTTCGTGTCGACGATGACCGTCGCGTTCCTCAGGTGCATATTCTCGTAGAGCTCATTCACCCGCTGCAGGTCCTCATAATAATAATTCGGCGTAGTCCTGCCGTACTTGTCCACACTGCCTCTCAGAATGGCGTGCGCGTACTGGTTTCCCGTCGTCTGCACCTCCCAGCCCCGATAGACGAAGCGCTGCCGGTTCTGAGCCGCGTAAATGGCGTTCATCATTACGCCCAGGTCGCCGGACGTGGGATTTTTCATGCCGACCGGAATGCCGACGCCTGATGAAACGATGCGGTGCTGCTGGTTTTCAACGGACCGCGCTCCGACCGCAACGTACCCAAGCAGGTCGGACAGATACCGGTGATTCTCCGGGTACAGCATCTCCTCCGCGCACGTGAACCCCGTATTTTTCAGGATATCCGTGTGGAGCTTTCTGATCGCGATGATCCCGGCCAGCATGTCCTCTTCCTTGGTAGGATCCGGCTGGTGCAGCATTCCCTTGTATCCGACTCCCTTTGTCCGTGGCTTGTTCGTATAGCAGCGCGGCACGATGTACAGCTTGTCCGAAACCTCGTCAGAAAGGCGCTTCAGCCGGTCCATGTACTCAAGAACCGCGTCTTCCCTGTCCGCAGAGCACGGCCCTATGACTAATATAAACCGCCTATCTTTCCCGCGAAATATATCCGCCAGCTCATCGTCTCGTTTTTCCTTGATTTCCTTCAGCTGGTCGTCCAGGGGGAACTGCTCCTTCAGTTCCGCGGGCTTCGGCAGCTGCCGGATAAACTCCATCTGCATTTCCATCTTTTTTCTTTCCTCTCATTGCTGGTAGTGTCAAATTCACTACCCGTTTTTAGTTCCAAACCTTTGTATTTCAGGG
>CAZOYS010000066.1:0-6476 GCA_964584155.1 uncultured Lachnospiraceae bacterium | reverse complement strand
TAAGCGTATCAGAACAGGAGGATGCTTCCTAGACGTATTCTATTTACCGGTTACAATTAGGGAGACTTATTCCGCCGGATTTGGAGAATTAGAAAAGTTCGCCTTTCATCTCAAAGGCGAACTTTACAAACTGTCCAGATGAGTCGTCTCGGGCACCGGAGAATAGCGCCATTGCTGACTTGCAGGTGCCTGTTGCGTCTCAGGCAACGGCCAACTTAGGCAGCCGTCGACTTTATTTCTCCCAGGACTTTTTGAAGGAAAAATAAGTCTCACGGTATTGGTGCAGATTATCGACATCCGTTGAAAGTTCTCCGATCTCCTCCCATGTTTTTCCTTTATATCTGGTGCCTCTGTTGCTCAGCATATTCATACTGCTCAGGATATAATAGTCGTCATCTACAATAAACAGTTTCCCATGGGAGTCGCTGAAATTGAACAGCAGTTTCTTTGAAGCAATATAAGGGGCAAAGCGATCATCGCGCTTATATTCATTAATGCTTTCCCTATATTCCTGAACAGCATTTTTTGTTTGCCCATTACCGGAACCGGTTTGCTTGTATTTCATATTCCGTTCTTCATCATAAAAGCCGTAATCAATTTTTACAATACAGCCTCTGTTTAGAGCGCTGGCCAGTTCCGACTTGAAGAAGTCTGACTTGAATTCTGAGCCCAGGGAGGGACTTCGAATATCAATCTCTACTGCCGCTTCATTTATTCCCTTGTGGAAGGCTTCCGTAAGCCCCTTTACATCAAGGATCTGGTTGCTCTTCTCACGACCGGAGTTGCATTTTCTCAAGGCCTCCAGCTGGCCTTCGGCTTCCGAGCATTTCTTTTCCATCGCCTTTGCCTGCGCTTCTGCATCGTTTTTCTCTTTCAGCGCAAGGTCATACTCTTCCACCAGCGTTTCAAGCACCGTCTCAAAGTCCTTCAGGACCTTGTCCTGTGATCCGGCCATGTTCTTCTTTTTCGTCTCTTCAATCGCATTTTTATAGAGGTCGATGTTTGCCTTCTTGCGTACGATTTCCCGGTCAAGCTGTTTTAAGATGCTCTCAAAATGACTGCGTTCTTCGGTCAGTTTCTTGACTTTTTTGCCTGCTTCGGTCACTTCCTCCTGCAAGTTCTTCAGTTCCTGCTGAAGAGACGCCATGTCATCAATCTTAGCATGCAGTTCGCCCTGAAGACCTTCTATCTCTTCTGCCCGGGCAGACAGTTCAGCCACCAGACGATCCTTCTCCGCAAGAGCCGTTTCTAATTGCTGCCGCAGGTCGGCAGCGTCCGATGATGCATTATCTTTCTTTTCCAGCTCATCCTGCAGATGGGCAATCTCTTCTTCTTTCGCGCCGATCCGGTCCTGCAGTTCCTCAAAGGATTGCTGCGCTGCCTGCAAACGTGCGTAAAGATCCTTTTGTTTCTTCTGAAGAGAGCTGATCTTTCCTCCCAGCAACGTGTGTTCGCGCAGCAGACGACCGCGTTCCTTTTCCCACTGTTCCTTTTCCTCTGCAAAACGGTCTTCCGCCTCCTGCAGCCGATGCGGATCCGTACTATCCGATGGACTTGGTGTACCCGGGGAGGCTGAAGTAGTTTCTGTGGAATTTACAGCATTATTCCACGGACCGTCGGGGCGCCTGCCCATAAAGTCATCCCACTGATCCGCCACAAGCTGAAAGCGGAGCAGAGTCTCTTCGTAGTCGGAAAAGACCGCACTTTCGCCTATTCTTCTGTCCAGGCCTCGGACTTTCTGAGCCTGATCAAGCAGGGGCAAAAGAGACTCCCTCTGGCTCTTCAACTTGGAAAGCAGGCTATTGATTTCACTGCCGGCAGCAGCAGTTTTTCTTAAATATTCCCCTGCGGCTGAGATGGCACCGGCAGCCTCCGTTTGCAGATTCATCCAGTCAGCGCCGCATTGAAGATCGTTGATGATCCGGGCGGCATTCTCCTTCATCACGGCATACTGACCACCATCGGAAGTAAGCTTATCATTGCATTTTGATGCAGAACGCATGGAGATATCATTATTTTCTTCCTTATTGAGAAGGCTCTGCTGTGTGTTCTGTATGTCCGCCATTACCGAATCAACCTGTTTATAATATTGATCCAGTTTGGAATACGGCACGAAAAGCTTCCCTCGCTGCTCCTCATAACGGGATTTGCTCTCTTCCGGTGATGGCCATTCAGTGGTCTTCATCACCTGCATTTTTTCATCCCGCTTCCGTACTCTTCCGGCGTCACGCACATTATCACTGAAGTTGGCGAAAAACCTGTTGATGGCAATGCTGTAAAACGTGCTGTTTGCCATGGAATTTAAGTCATTCCGGTCCTGCTGAAGCCCGTCCATCTCTGCTGCGAGGGGATTTGCGGCATTTAGATACGTCCGGTAAAGAGCAGCATTCGGTTCCTCATCGGCAAACAGAGCATTCAGGCTGGCTGGCAGAACTTTCTCCACTGCATTTTTCTCGGTAGAAAAGTCAGGAATTCCCGTCTGCAGAGCTTTTGACAACCGGCTAATCTCATTCCGGACGCGATCGGCCGCAGCCTTATAGTCCTCCACCGTCTCAAAAGATGTAACATTGCCGGAGAAAGCATTTTTCAGAGCCTTAAGAAAACCCATATTACACCTTACTTTACAAGCCCTCGCAGGGCAAAACAGCAAAGACCGCCCAATTCAGGGCGGTCTTCTCACATATTAAGCGTATTCAAATAATCTTCGACCATTTTGACAACTTCCCTGGCCGTTTCCAACTGCTCTTTTGCATCTTCTATCGAAACAATATAGAAGTCATCATAGTCACTGGCATGGCGGATTTCCTGCGCCCTGCTGATCTTTCTGCTAATCTCCGTCGGAAAGATTCCGGTATGAATGAAATCCTTATTGAAGTTGCCGATTACCTGGGCATGCTGCTTAAAGGCTTTGAATTCCAATGCCAGGCAGGCGGACATCGCTCGAAAGATGGCATAATATGCCCTGTTATTCGACGACCGGTAATGACCACCTTCAAAGTTCTCTTCCGCGGCAGCCAGATCATCTTTTGCGACCTCTATCCGATAGAGGGCCAGTTCCCTGGCGCCGCCTACATCATCCAGATCAGGCTGCATAGAGTTCCTTCCCCTCTGTCTTCACATTATTATAAAACGGATATGCCCGCAGCCACTTGTTGAAGTGATCCAGGTTCTTCACGATTGGCATAATTTCCACATCGTGATTATAATTGTAGTCAAACGTAATATCCGAAAGCTCATGTCCCTTGCGGCTGATCTCTTCATCCGACAGATTCACCAGAATCATGATATCAATGTCGGAATCCGCGTTAAAATCTCCACGGGCATAGGAACCGTACAGAATGACGGACTTCAGGCTGGAGCCATATAATCTTTGAACATCTTTCACGTACAAATCCAAGAGATTCTGCATTGTCAACGGCATAGGGCAGCCTCCTTTCTCCGTAGAAAAGAACGTCTATTCATTTCAAAGTATACCATTCAACGGCATTTCTGTCATCTGCGCACCGGAGGCAAATTCCCCTCTTCCGCCTTTATTAGAATATTGAAAACAAAACCCAAGAAAGATGAGTCCCCTTGTGTGCAAAGTTCGCGTTTTCGACAAAGTTCGTAAAACGTAGATTATACGAACTCTTAATTTTCATCAGCCTTTTTTAGTCAATACTAAATTAAATGATAAAGAAAAAGAGAGATAGAAGACATATATCTTTATCTTCTTTTATTCTTTATGCCTGAGGTATATCAGTTACCTAAGGAATTCAGATAATCATCAATCTCCTGTTGAGTACCTGCATGACTTCCTTCGCCAAACAATCGTTCCATTTCAGCATTGTTTTCTGCACTAGGTTGTCCATTAGAAGCATTGCCAGTTGATGCAGAGCTATTCTGTCCTGTTGTATTTCCACTCTTACTATTCTCTGTACTACTCTTACTGCTTCCTCCTGCACTCGTATTCTTTTTATTCTTTGACGATGACGATGATGCAGTAGATGCGCTCTTCTGTGCTTCGGCCTTCGCAGCTGCCTCAGCTGCAGCTTTATCGGCCTCTGCTTTCGCGGTCTGAGCATCCTGATACGATTTTTCTGCTGCGGTGAGCGTATCGTAAGCGGTTACATAGCTCTTTGCCTGATCAGAAAGGCCGTCATAAGAAACACGAGCAGCATTTATATTGTCACCACTTTCCGTTTTGACCGTTCCGATGGCCTGGATCAGTTCATCCGTTGCTTTGGCATCTGTTCGGGCCTGTTCATCTGCTGCTGCAAGTTCATCGTAGGCCTTCCGGGCATCCGTGAGCGTTTTATAGCCTGTCACATATCCTTTTCCTTCATCGGAAAGGGCTGCATAATCTTTTTCCGCTTTCTCAATGGCATCCTGATCTGAGAGATCTATGTCCCCGATAGCGGTTATTTCCGCATCAACAGATGCAGCCTTTGCCTGCAGGTCGGCTATACGGGCCTTTTCCGCTTGGTCGTTATGGTAAAGAACGCCGCCTGAAACAGCTGCAGCTACCGCAACTGCAATGACAACGCCCGTGATGATCTTTCCTGTTTTGTTCATTTGGTTCCGGCCTCAGCTTTCTGAACATATAATAGCCTTTAATAATATATCATATTGTCAGCTAAGCTTTAGTATTTTCAGAATATCTCTTTACGGCTGCGGTTCGTAAAACATCTAAAAAACGAACTGCATCATTAATTGTTAGGTTTGAACACAGGAGGAGCAAGCAGGAAGTCATGTCACTCCCGCATAACAGCTACTTCAAATTCTCCGTATATCTACACTCCGGGTAATTGCTGCAGCCCAGGAAGTCGCCGTACTTTCCCTTCCGCTTCAGGAGAAGATTCCCGCACTTCGGGCAGATATGAAGTGACTGCTTCCGCGCCTCGAATTCCTTCCCCATAATCTCGTAGAGCTGCTGATTGGCCATGCAATCGTTTACCGACCGGTGCGCCCCCTGATTGATGACTCCGAAGCGCTCGTCGAGTGCCTCTTCGGAGTGGCTCTTCATTTCCGGATACAAGGCCTGAGACAGCGGCAGCGTATCCATATATCGGTTCATGAATAATGTTTTTCCCAGCTTTTCCGCGGCATTTTTCACGAAGGGAATATCGAAGCGGTGAATGTTGTGGCCGACAATGACGTCATCACCAATGAAATCATAGAAGGCGGCAAGGGCATCCGAGATGCCCGGTGCAGCCTGTACCATCGCATCCGAAATCCCGGTCAGATGAACGATCTTCGTCGGAATTGAAAATCCTGGATTGACCAGAAGGTCCAGCTGATCCACAACCGAGTGGTTCCTAACCTTTATCGCTCCAATTTCTATGATGCTGTCTTTATCCGGATAAAGGCCGGTAGTCTCCAGGTCGAAGTCGATGTAATCCGGAAAATAGGCGGTAACCTGCTTTGCCATTAGAGCACCTCTCATTTTTCAATCGGTTACGACTTTGATTATAGTTTCAGCAAAGGGTCTTCTCAATATGAACAGAATTAATCTTCAGACATAGAAGAATCACGACATACCGGCGAAGCGATGGTGTAAAATAGCGGTACCGAATATATCTGCACCTGAAGGAGCCCCGTGTATGGATTTCAAGGATGTTATTACAAAAAGACACGCTGTCCGCCGTTTTACCGACCGTCAGATCGAATCTTCCATAATCGAAGATATCGTAGATGATGCGCGGCGTTCTCCCTCCTGGGTGGATGCGCAGGAAACCCGTGTATTCGTTGCTATGGGACACGTAGCGAAAGCGATCCGGCAGGGATATATAGAACATGCCGAAAAGCACATGATCGGTGTCTCTGACTTCACGGTCGTCCACCGTTCCGAATGGTCTGCTGCTGCACAGCGAAACATGCAAGCTTTCAGCGAAGACATCGAAGCCCATCTCGGAAATGAGTTCGAGGAATTCGTTCACGCCCAGGACACCCTCTTCAATGCACCGGCCTTCCTCTTCCTCACGATTCCAAAGACGGCCGCCAAGTGGGCCATTATGGATCTCGGTGCTTTTGAGCAGAGCATCCTCTTAAGCGCCACGGATCACGGGCTCGGATCCGTCGTTGCTTACAGCTTCGTAAAATACCCGGACATCATCCGGAAATACATGCCCATTCCAAACGCATACGACATTGCCATTGGGATTGGCCTTGGTTATGAGGACAAAACCGCCCGCATCAATACTTTTCAGTCCCGACGGATGCCGGTAGACAGCATTCTGACCATTACGAAATGATCCGGCAGCTCTGATTCATTTCTACAAAGAAGGCAACTGATAATGAAAGTAATCCTGTCCCGCAAAGGCTTCGACAGCGCAAACGGGGGATGTGCAAGCCCCATATTACATCCCGTAGATGATACGGGAATCGCACTTTCTGACAAGTGCATGCTGCTTTCCCTGCCCATTCCTGCAAAAAGCGGAGATGAATATTCGAAACTGATAGTGCCCGAAAGAAATGGCCTCACTTATGATGAACTG